>NZ_JBEPDH010000004.1:0-313966 GCF_040300245.1 Nocardioides sp. NPDC000445
CGCGCGCTCACGCAGCTCCCGGGGGTACTTACTCGGACGTGCCATGACTTCATCCTCCAACTAATGAAGTCTCCGGACATCCCGGGGCGGTTCACCAACGGCGACATCCGCTTCACCAGACGCACATAGACCGACGGGTCACAACAATCCACAACCCCAACCGCGCGGACGACCCCCGTGACATGCCGAGTCGGCGTGTCTGCCCCGCGCCGCGCGGTCGAGTGGGCGTGTCTGGCCCGGGTCGTGCGATCGAGTGGGCGTGTCTGGCCCGGGTCGTGCGATCGAGTGGGCGTGTCTGGCCCGCGTCGTGCGATCGAGTGGGCGTGTCTGGCCCGCGTCGTGCAATCGAGTCGTGCGATCGAGTCGGCGCGTCTGCCCCGTGCCACGCGATCGAGTCGGCGCTTCTGCCTCTGCCTGGGATGCTGAGTCGGCGCGTCTGTCTCACTCTCGGAACGCCGTACCACCCAAGCAATGCGGCCCTCTGCGCCGATCTGGTCAAGAGCGCCTTCGACGTGGACATGGCCGCGTCCGAATGCAGGGGATGCGGGCAATGCCGCCGCCTAGCGACTGCGGGGGAGTTCGACGTCGAGGACTGGTCTTCGGCGCTCGCTCACCCGTGGTCGGCAGCATCGCGACGCTCGTTGTCCCGGCTGACCTCGGCGGCGTGATCCGGGACAGATGCGCCGACTCGATCGCAGGGTCCGTCGTCGCGCTATAATTTGCGCATGCATGCAAATACGCAACCTCCGGTGTGGGGGGACGACGTCGTCACTCTTGCCGTCGAGGTGCTGCGGATGCTGGCTGACCCGACGCGTCTGCAGGTGGCGGGCCTGTTGCTGGATGAGGAACGGTCGGTCTCCGAGCTTGCCTCGATGTTGGAGAAGCCGGTGCCGGGGGTGTCACAGCATCTGGCGAAGATGCGGATGGCTCGGCTGGTGACGACGCGGAAGGAGGGGACCTCGGTGCTCTACCGGGTCGAGAACGGGCATGTGCGCCAGCTCGTCCTCGACACGATCGGCCACGTGGAGCATCTCCTGGACCAGGTCCCTGCGCACCATCGGTCGTCGGGGGAGGAGCCGGCATGACCCATACGTTGCACGATCACCCACGCGACCATGCCCGCGCCGGACACAGTCACGGCCATGATCACGGCCACGATCATGAGCACAGCCATGGGCACGTTGGGCGGTGGGCGCGCGTCAAGCATGCGGTCTCGGACGTCTTCGGGGCCCACTCCCACGATGCCGCGGACCAGGTCGACGAGGCGCTGGAGGCCGACGTACGTGGGCGACGGGCGCTGTGGATCAGCCTCGGTGTGCTCGCGCTGACGGCGGGGCTGCAGGCGGTCGTGGTGACCCTGACCGGGTCGGTGGCGCTGCTGGGGGACACGCTCCACAACGTCGCGGACGCGCTGACGGCGGTGCCGTTGCTCGTGGCGTTCTGGCTCGCTCGGCGTCCGGCCAACGATCGGTTCACCTATGGGTACGGCCGGGCTGAGGATCTCGCCGGGCTCTTCGTCGTCGCCATGATCGCGCTCTCCAGCATCCTGGCGGGTTGGGAGGCGATCGACCGGCTGTTCCATCCGCGTGAGGTCGAGCATGTCTGGGCGGTCGCTGCGGCGGGAGTGGTCGGGTTCTGTGGCAACGAGATCGTCGCGCGCTACCGGATCCGGGTGGGCCGCCAGATCGGCTCGGCGGCTCTGGTCGCCGACGGGCTCCATGCGCGCACCGATGGGTTCACCTCGCTGGCCGTGGTCCTCGGTGCTGCCGGGGTCGCGGTCGGGATGCCGTGGGCCGACCCGGTGATCGGGCTGCTGATCGCTGTCGCGATCCTCGGTGTGCTGCGCTCGGCGCTCAAGCAGGTCGGTGCTCGGTTGATGGACGCGGTCACCCCAGACGACGTACGGAGGGCGCGGGAAGCGGTCGGCACGGTGGACGGCGTGCTCGCGGTCCGCAGTCTGAGGCTGCGGTGGATCGGGCACACCCTCCATGCCGACGGCGACATCACCGTGTCAGCCGAGTTGCCCGTCTCTGCTGGGCACGACATCGCCCACCACGCCGAGGAGCATCTCCTGGAGGCACTGCCGCGGCTGACCAGTGTGGTCCTCCACGTCAGCCCCGACGGCGCGCACCCCTAGGCTCTGCCCTGATGAACATCTTCGAATTCGACGGCAAGAGTCCGCAGATCCATCCCGACGCCTGGGTGGCGCCGACAGCGACGCTGATCGGTGACGTACGCCTCGGTCCGAACGCCAGCGTCTGGTACGGCGCGGTGCTGCGTGCCGACGTCGGGCCGATCATCATCGGCGAGGGCTCCAACGTGCAGGACAACTCGGTGCTGCACGTACGGCCTGGCTCCTCCCTCGAGATGGGCGCGCACAGCACCATCGCGCACGGCTGCGTGGTGCACGGCGACCGGATCGGGACCGGGTCGCTGATCGGCAACGGGGCAGTGGTCTCCGACTCGGTCGTCATCGGCGACGGCTGCCTGATCGCCGCCGGCGCGATGGTCGTCGAGGGCACCGAGGTGCCCGACCACAGCCTGGTGATGGGCGTGCCCGCGAAGATCCGCGGCACGATCGAGCCCGACTCGAACCCGGCGGTGATCCTGGAGCTCAACGCGCCCGGCTATGTCGAGTTCATGAAGTTGCACCGCGCGACCGTACGACCGGTCTAACCCTCACCCTGAGGTGGAGGGTCAGTCGGCGCCGCAGGCCACGCAGTGGAGCGAGCCGACCCGGCGGTCGGCCTCGCAGGTCGCGCACGGGGCGATGGTCTCGCGGCCGCAGCCCTCGCAGTGCTTGCCGCGGACCGGGTAGCCGCAGTAGGGGCAGTCGCCCTTGCGTACGCGCATGGCCGGAATCCGCTTGGCCAGGAGCCGCTGGACGGCGACGAACACGCCGACGGTGGCCGCGGCGCCGAACAGCGACAGGATGAGCGGGCCGAAGTCGGCGTACTCGAAGGTGTAGTGGAAGGCGAAGACCAGGGCCATGATCACCCCGGTCGCGGCGAGCGCGAAGCCGAGCGGGAGGAAGCGGGAGCCGCTCCGGCGCAGCCGGTAGAGGACCCAGAACCCGACCAGGCAGAGCAGGATGATGAAGCCGAGGCGGATCCCGATCTGGATCGCCTCGTGGCCGGGGATCTCGCACGCCGTCTGGCCGTTGTTGCACTGGTCCCAGTCCATGTAGAGCGGCCACCAGCCGGCGACCTTGACGTAGAACCAGACGGTGCCGACGAGCAGGAAGGCGGTCAGCGCGACCGCCAGGAACCGCTCGCTGCGGGTCGACTCGACCTCGTCGGCGGCAATAGGGGTCTTCATGGCGTGCTCCTGTGGGCTCGGGTGCGGGGGTGGAAGCCGACCTCGAGGCGGCAGTCGAGGGCGGCTGCCACCCGGAGGAGGGTGTCGATCTTGGGTGGGCGGGACCCGGACTCCAGCCGAGCGATCGCCGACTGGGTCGTGCCGCAGAGCTCGGCGAGCTCGCGCTGGGACAGGCCCCGCGCGACCCGGTGCTCGGTGACCTGCGCGGCGATCCCGACGTAGAACGCGGTGTCCTCGTCGTCGGTGCTCATGAAATCGAAGGTATCGCAGAACTGCTATGGCTGTCCATAGCAGGACTGCTATCGAGTCGGTGAGACGATTCGGGGGCCGGGTCGCGTACGGCCTAGGCTTGACGCTCGTGAAGACGTTCGACGAGCTCTGGGCCGAGCTGAGTGAGAAGGCCCGGACCCGACCTGAAGGATCCGGCACCGTGGCACAGCTCGACGCCGGGGTCCATGCGATCGGGAAGAAGCTGGTCGAGGAGGCCGCCGAGTCCTGGATGGCGGCCGAGTACGAGGGCAAGGAAGCGACCGCGGAGGAGATCTCCCAGCTGCTCTACCACGCCCAGGTGCTCATGCTCGCCAGCGGAATCTCGATCGACGACGTCTACTCACACCTGTAGGGGAACCTCATGACAACCGATGACAAGCCTCTCCGGATCGCCGTCCCCAACAAGGGCTCGCTGTCCAGCTCCGCCTCCGAGCTCCTGCGCGAGGCCGGCTACCGCCAGCGCGAGGACTCCAAGCGCCTGACCCTCATCGACGACGAGAACGGCGTCGAGTTCTTCTACCTGCGCCCGCGCGACATCGCGCTCTACGTCGGCGAGGGCACCCTCGACATCGGCATCACCGGCCGCGACCTGCTCCTCGACTCCGGCGCCAAGGCCGACGAGGTCATCGGGCTCGGCTTCGGCCGCAGCCGGTTCCACTTCGCCGGCCGCGCCGGCGCCTTCACCTCGATCGAGGAGCTGCGCGGCAAGCGGATCGCGACCTCCTACGTCGGCGTCGTCTCCGCCTTCCTGGAGCGCGAGGGGATCGACGCGAGCGTCACCCGGCTCGACGGCGCCGTCGAGACCTCGATCCAGCTCGGTGTCGCCGACGCGATCGCCGACGTGGTCGAGACCGGCTCCACGATGCGACAGGCCGGCCTGGAGATCTTCGGCGACCCGATCATGCGCTCCGAGGCCGTCGTGATCACCCGGTCGGGCGCGCAGCTGCCGGAGGCGTACGAGACGTTCAAGCGCCGTCTGGACGGCGTCCTGATCGCGCGCAGCTACGTGATGATGGACTACGACATCCGCGCCGAGGACCTCTCCGAGGCCTCCGCGATGACGCCCGGCCTCGAGGGGCCGACGGTCAGCCCGCTGCACCGCGAGGGCTGGGTCGCCGTCCGTGCGATGGTGCCGCGTGCCGGTTCGCAGAAGCTGATGGACGACCTGTACGCCGTGGGTGCCCGCGCGATCCTGCTGACGGAGATCAATGCCTGCCGGATCTGAGCCCGCCGGATCTGAGCCTGCTGGCCCCAAGCTGCCGGTGAAGCTGCCGCACACCTGGCGCCCGCTCGGAGCGCGCTTCATGGGCTGGTTCCTCGTGGCCGCCCTGGCGGTCATGTGCACGATGGTCTGGGTCGGGTTCACGCCCGAGATCAAGGCACAGGTCACCATGTTCGAACGGCTCACCTTCGGAGCCGTGGGTCTCGGGATCGTGGCCTGCGTGTATGCGCTGACCCGATCGCGGGTCGTCGCCCGTGCCGACGGCCTGACCGTGGTCAACGGCTTCAAGCGCCGCGACCTGGAGTGGGCCGAGGTCCTCGCGATCAACTTCCCGCGTGGCGCTCCCTGGCCCAACATCGACCTGGCCTCGGGGCACAACATCTCCGTCCTCGGCATCCAGGCATCCGACGGGGGCGCGTCGAAGAAGGCCGTACGCACACTGCGCACGCTGGCCGAAGAGCTGTCCTAGCAGCAACCCTCCGGCGAACCACTTACTACGCTTCGGGGAAGACTCGCCCGAACCGCTGATCGTGGTGCCCGCGGCGACTTAACGTGTCTGCGTGACGTCATGGACTCGTGCTTTCGCGGCGCTGGCGGCCGTCCTCGCCCTGGTCTCGACCGTGCCGGCCCAGGCCGCGCCGGTGCACCCGGTCGCCACCTGGGGTGCCTCGGCCGACGAGGTGGGCGGCCAGACCGGCGCCGCCGGCCTGGCGGACCGGTCGGTGCGCAACCTGGTGCACACCTCGCTGGGTGGCTCCGGCGTACGCATCACCCTGTCCAACGTGTTCGGCGACCGTCCGGTGACCTTCACCTCGGCACACCTCGGTCTGGCCGGGGATGGAGCCGCGCTGGTGCGCGGCACGAACCGGCCGCTGACCTTCGACGGCGCCGATCAGGTCACCGTCGCCCCCGGCGCCGAGGTGCTCAGCGACCCGGTCGATGCGACGGTGCCGGCCGATAGGACCCTCGCGGTGAGCTTCCACGTCGTCGGCGAGAGCGGCCCGATCACCGGGCACGACGTGGCCACGCAGACCTCCTACGTCTCCGGGACGGCGGGCGCGGACGTGGCCGGCGAGGAGTCGGGTGCGGCATTCACGACGGAGATCTCGAGCTGGTACTGGGTCGAGAGCGTCGTCATCGAGAAGCCGCGCCGGGTCAAGACCGTGGTGCTCTTCGGCGACTCGATCACCGACGGCAACGGCTCAACGGTCGGAGCCAACCGGCGCTACCCGGACGTGCTGGCAGACCGGGTGGCGGGGAGCACCTACGCCGACCGGTTCGCGATGATGAACGAAGGCATCTCTGCCAACCGCGTGCTCGTCGACAGCACCGGTGGCCAGCGCGGTCTGGACCGCTTCCGGCGAGACGTCCTGGACCAGCCCGGCGTCTCCACGGTCGTGCTGCTGGAGGGGATCAACGACATCCGCTGGGACGACGCCGACGAGGCCTCCGACCTGACCGCGGCCTACCGCGACCTGATCGCGCAGGCGCACGCCGAGGACGTGTGCGTCGTCGGCGCCACCCTCACCCCGTACGAGGGCGGCAGCCGCTACACCCCCGCACGCGATCGCGTGCGGGTCGCGGTCAACGAGTGGATCCGGACCTCCGGCGAGTTCGACGGCATCGTCGACTTCGACGCGGCCACGCGTGACCCCGACCGACCGGCGCGGTTCCTGCCGGCGTACGACTCCGGGGATCATCTCCACCCCGGCGACGCCGGCTATGCGGCGATGGCCGAGGCGGTCGACCTGTCGTTGCTGGAGTGCGACCGTTAGGCCGTGACGATCAGATCGCGGTGATGCCCCAGGTGATCTCGAGGCGCTCGCCGGGGGCGAGTGAGATCAGGTCGGTGCCGGAGTTGAAGGCGTCCGGGGGAGCGGTCATCGGCTCGACGGCGAGGCCGCCGCGTGCGGGTGCCTGGTCGTCGGCGCTGTAGACCATCAGCCACGGGTGGTGCTCATCGACCCAGAGCGCGACACCGCCGTCGGGGCCCTGGATCGTGACCGTCGCCCGCCCGTCCTCGCCACGGTCGAGATCGGTGAAGGCGTGGTCGAGGACGACGCCGCCGATGGGCTTGGCGGAGGTGAAGTCGTAGGCCGTCCCTGCCGTCGCCTCGCTCCCGGTGGGCAGCTTGCGCTCGGGGTCGGAGAGCAGTCGCGTCCGCGCCGGAAGGGTGAGCGTCCACTCGTCGACCGGACCGGCGCCGACGGTGAGATAGGGGTGTGCGCCGGCGGCGTAGGGCGCGGGGGAGCCGGCATGGTTGGTCGCCGACTGGGTCACGGTGAGCCCGTCGGCCCCGATGGCGTACGTCACCTCGAGGTCGAGCGTCCACGGATAGCCGCTCTGCGCCATCAACCGGGTGGCCAGGGTGATCGAGCTCTTGGCCTCCTCGATGGGCAGCCACTGCGACCACCGCACCAGCCCGTGGGAGGCGTTGTTGCGCGCGACCTCGGTGAGCCCGAGCTGGTACGTCTTCCCGCCGAACTCGTAGCGGCCGTCGCGGATCCGGTTGGGCCACGGCGCCAGCAGCTGACCCTTCCCGCCGCTGGACTGCTCCTCGTCGCCGAACCCGGCGATCAGGTCCCGCCCCTCGTAGGACAGCAGCCGCAGCGCGCCGCCACTCTCCGTCACCGTGGCGGAGTAGCCCCCGCCGTCGATCGTGAACTGCTCTCCACTCGGTCTCAGCACGCGCACAGGCTATCGAGGTGGCCGCGCCGCCCCGGTGGCTGGTCGGGGTTAGCCTCGGGCCATGGAACGACGACAGCTGGAGTTCTTCCTTGCGATCGCCGAGGCGGGCAGCTTCACCAGCGCCGCGGCGCGGCTGCACGTCGCCCAGCCGTCGTTGTCGTACGCCGTGCGGGGGCTCGAGCGGGAGCTGGGCGGTCCGCTCTTCGAGCGTCATGGCAGAGGAGTGCGGCTCACGCCGGCGGGCTCGGCGCTGCTGGGGCCGGCCCGTCGCGTCGTACGTGGCTTCGAGCTCGCCGCGGGTGCGGTCCGGTCGGTCTCCGACGAGGGGTTCGGGCGGCTGCGGATCACCTCCAGCACGGTCTGGGCGGTCGAGCCGCTGGTGCCGGTGCTGGCCGAGTTCCGCCGGATCCAGCCCGGAGCGCAGGTGGTCGTCACCGACCCGCAGCACCGCTCCGACGTCCTGGACCAGGTGCGCAAGGGCGAGGCCGACGTGGGGCTCATCGACGGCGCGACGCCGCACGGCCCCTTCGGCTCGCACCGCCTTGCCGAGCACGAACTGGTGGCGGTCCTGCCGCCGTCGGGCGAGGCGCCGGAGGAGATCCGGATCGAGGAGCTCGCCGAGGTCGGCCTGATCGCGACACCGGCCGGCACGGCGCTGCGCACGTTCCTCGATGCCCGCCTCGAGGCCGCGGGTCTGCCCACCGAGGTCGCCATCGAGACGGCCCACGTCGCCTCGATCATCCCGCTGGTGCTGGCGCGGGCCGGGGTCGCGATGCTGACCGAGGGCATGGCCGGTGCGGCGTCGCGAGCCGGGGCGAAGGTCGTGCCGCTGACTCCGGTGACGCGGGTGAGCGTGTCTCTGGTGTGGCTGGAGGAACGCGGCGACGCGCTGGTCGATCAGTTCGTCGCGCTCGCTCAGGATCTCACCGACCAGTGACTCACCTATAGAGACGCTCTATCGCAGCATCTCGATCTTGGTCTTGCTCACCGCGCGGGCGTGCTGGAATACCCGGGAGTCGAATGTCTAGTGTGTTAGACATATATGAACCGATTGGATGGAGCAAGCATGCGCCGCCCCCAACGCCTTGCTGTGGCCGCCCTCGCCATCGCGGCGACAGCCGGCACCCTGACCGCCTGCACGACCGCGAGCGAGCGTGACGGCTTCGCCCAGAGCGACTCCGGTGGAGCCGAGAACTCGGTGGTCCTCGCCGAGCAGCCGTGGGTCGACCTGCAGGTCGAGAACGAGATCGCCGTCCAGATCCTCCAGAAGCTCGGCTACGACGCGAGCATCAAGAAGAACCTGTCCGTCGAGAACGCGGCGACCGCGGTCTCCTCGGGCCAGATCGACGCCTACCTCGGCAACTGGTGGCCCTCCCAGGAGCCCAGCTTCGGCGACCCCATCGACTCCGGCGACGTCGAGGTGCTCTCCACGATCGTGAAGGGCACCGAGTACGCCCCGGCGATCCCCGGCGACGTGGCCGACGAGCTCGGGATCGAGTCGCTCGCCGACCTCGACGCCAACGCCGCGAGGTTCGGGAAGAAGATCTACGGCATCGAGGCCGGCTCGCCGGGTAACGAGACGATCCAGAAGGCGATCGATGAGGACGCGTACGGCCTGGGGGACTGGAAGCTCGTCGCCAGCGGCACCCCGGCGATGCTCGCCCAGGTCGAGAAGTCGCAGAAGGCCGGCCAGCCGATCGTGTTCCTCGGCTGGAGCCCGCACTGGATGACCGTGCAGTTCGACGCCGCCTTCCTCGAGGACCCCGACAAGGTGTGGGGAGGCGCCGGTGAGATCCGCACGGTCACCCGCAAGGGGTTCGAGGACGACAACCCGGAGATCGCCGAGTTCCTCTCCAACCTGACCTTCACCACCGACGAGGCCGGGCAGTTCTACTACGACCACGACAAGTCCGGGAAGGAGCTCGCCGACATCGCCGAGGCGTGGATCGACGACAACCCCGACAGAGTCGCCGAGTTCCTCGACGGGGTCGAGGACGCCGACGGAGAGAAGGCGGAGATCTGATGAGCGAGACGACGTTCCAAGCCGACGAGACAGCCGAGCCCGCGATCGTCGGGCGTGGCCTGAGCAAGGTCTACGGCCTCGGCAGGAGGCAGGCCGAGAAGGCACTGGCCGCCGAGGACCCGCGTGCTGCGGCGGCCGCCGCGGGCGGCTACCTCGGCGCCCACGAGATCGACTTCGAGATCGCCAAGGGCGAGATGTTCGTCGTCATGGGCCTGTCCGGCTCGGGCAAGTCGACCGTGCTGCGGATGATCAACCGGCTCAACGAGCCCAGCGCCGGCGAGCTCCTGATCGACGGCGAGGACATCACCCAGGTCTCCGACCAGCGGCTGCGCGAGCTCCGCAACAACGGCATCGGGATGGTCTTCCAGCACTTCTCGCTCTTCCCGCACCGGACGGTGCGGGAGAACGCGGCGTACGGCCTGAAGGTACGCGGCATCACGAAGCAGGAGCGGCTCGAGAGGGCCGACGCCGCCCTGGACCGGGTCGGCCTGGGCGGGCGCGGCGACAAGCTCCCGCACGAGCTCTCCGGCGGCATGCGGCAGCGGGTCGGTCTGGCCCGCGCGCTGGCCGTGGACCCGCCGATTCTGCTGATGGACGAGCCGTTCTCGGCGCTGGACCCGCTGATCCGGCGCGACATGCAGGATCTGCTGGTCGAGCTCCAGGCCCAGGACCAGCGCACCACGGTCTTCGTCACCCACGACCTCAACGAGGCGATGCGGATCGGCGACCGGGTGATGGTGATGCGCGAGGGCCGGGTCGTCCAGCTCGCTCCCGGGCCCGAGATCGTGGCGCACCCTGCCGACGACTACGTCAGCGAGTTCGTCTCCGACGTCGACCGGGCACGGGTGCTCAGCGCCGGTGACCTGATCCGGCCGGCCCGTCTCGTACTCCCCGAGGACATCACGCCTCACGACGCGCTGCGCAGGCTGGGGGAGAACGAGGTCACCGGTGCGTTCGTGACCGGCGCGGACGACAGGCTGCTGGGCGTCGTGACCGACGACCGGCTGGTGAGCCTGACCCGCCGCGGCGCCAAGAGCGTCCACGGTGCGCTGGGGGAGGACTACCACCAGGTCAAGGAGGGCGACGTGATCGGCGACTTCATGCATCTGGCGGGTCGCCAGGTCGTGCCCGTCACCGTCCTCGACGAGGACGGCAGGCTGCGCGGCGTGGTGCCGCGGGGCGCGATCCTCTCGGCGCTCTCCACCGTGAACGACACCGTGAACGACACCGACGAGGCTGCGGAGGTGGCCCATGCCTGACCTTCACATCGGCGACATCGGTGAGGACGTCATCACCTTCCTCACCGACAACCTCGGGCCGTTCTTCGACGGCATCAAGGAGGCGCTCAACTTCCTGCTCCGGATGGTCTACAACGTGCTCGGCGGCCTGCCGCCGGTCGCGATGATCATCGTGCTCGCGGTGATCGCGCTCCTGGTGACCCGCCAGGTCGTGCTGACCCTGGTGCTGACCGCAGGACTGCTCCTGATCGAGTCGATGGACCTGTGGTACGAGACGATGCAGACCACCACCTCGGTGCTCGTGGCGACGCTCGTCGCACTGGTGATCGGCATCCCGCTGGGCATCTGGTCTGCCTTCTCGCCACCGCTGCGGGCAGCGCTACGGCCGGTCCTCGACCTGATGCAGACGCTCCCGGTCTTCGTCTACCTGCTGCCGACGATCCTCTTCTTCGGCGTCGGCGACGCACCCGGCCTGGTCGCCACCATCGTCTTCGCGCTGCCGCCGGCGGTCCGGCTCACCCAGCTCGGCATCAACCAGGTCGACCCCGAGACCGTCGAGGCGGCCACCGCCTTCGGCGCGGGCCGCTGGGAGATCCTGCGCGAGGTCCAGCTCCCGCTGGCCAAGGACTCGATCATGACCGGCGTCAACCAGGTCATCATGCTGGCCCTCTCGATGGTCGTCGTGGCCGGACTGGTCGGCGGCTCCGGCCTCGGTGGCGTCGTCGTCAACGCGGTCCAGGGGCTGCAGATCGGCGCCTCGATCGAAGGCGGGCTGGCCGTCGTCGTCATCGCGATCTACCTCGACCGCGTCTCGGCCGCGCTCGGTGGCCAGCGTGGCCTGGTGCCGTCCTGGTGGCCGAAGCTCGGCCGCGGTCGCGGTGCCCACGCCACGCCCCCCGAGCCCGAGCTCACTCCCGCCTGACCCGAAATCCCTGATCGGAGGAGAACGACTGTGACCATCACCGAGCTGCATCGTCCCGCGGACGTCGTCGAGACGCCCTCGGGCGTGCGGATCCGCCGCGCCGGCGCTCGGATCGGCGCCGTCATCGAGGGCCTTCACCTGGCCGAGGCCGACGACACCCAGATCCAGGACGTACGCAACGCCCTGCTGCGCCACAAGGTGCTCTTCTTCCGTGGCCAGGAGGGGCTCACCGACGAGGCGCAGAGCGCGTTCGCGGCGCGGTTCGGCGAGCTGACGACCGCGCACCCGACTGTCAACACCGGCTCCGGGCGGGTGCTGCGGGTCACCGCCAACGCCGGGATGGCGGCCAACGCGTGGCACACCGACGTCACCTTCGTCGACCGGGTCCCGGCGATCTCGGTGCTCCGCGCGGTCACCCTGCCGCCCTACGGTGGCACCACGATCTGGGCGAACACCGCGGCCGCCTACGACCGGCTCCCGGCGCCGCTGAAGGCATTGGCCGACGCGCTGTGGGCGGTGCACACCAACTCCTACGACTACGCCCAGCGCGACGAGGAGCACGAGCAGCCCGACGCCAACTACTCCCGCGACGACTTCGCCTCGGTCCACTTCGAGACCCGGCACCCGGTCGTCCGCGTCCACCCCGAGACGGGGGAGCGGACGCTGGTCCTGGGCAGCTTCGTCAAGGAGTTCGACGGGCTCACCTCCACCGAGTCGATCCACCTGTTCAACCTGCTCCAGGACCGGGTCACCAAGCTCGAGAACACCATCCGCTGGGCCTGGCAGCCCGGCGACGTGGCGATGTGGGACAACCGCGCCACCCAGCACTACGCGGTCGCCGACTTCGACCACCACCCGCGCGAGATGCGCCGGGTCACGGTCGCGGGTGACGTACCGGTCTCGGTCGACGGGCGGCGTTCGGAGGTCCTCCAGGGCGACGCGCGGGCCTACAGCCGTTTGGACGAGCTGATCTCCTGACCCGTTCCGGGATCACGTGGTCACGATGATGTCGGCGCGGGCGGCGGTCAGGTCGCGGGCGAAGTGCTCGGTCTCGGCCGCTGCCCAGGCGTTCCAGTGGGGTGCGAAGGTGTCGCCGTCGCGGTCGATGCCGCGTCGCTTGCGATCGTCCTCGGGCGCGTCGACCCAGGCGAGGGCGGTGCGGAAGCCGTCGTACGCGGCGGCGCCGCTGCCGACGCCCTCGATGACGAGCAGCGGGCTCGGCGGGACCAGCACGGTCTCGGCGAACTCGCCCGCGTGCCAGTCGTAGCGGCGGTAGGAGCCGGGGGCTCCCTCGATGAGGGGGAGCAGGATCGTCTCGAGCTGGGCGATGCCGTCGGCGAGGCCGTCCCAGCCGGCGTACAGGTCGTCCATGTGGACCACAGGGGCCTGCGTCATCTCGGCCAGGGCGGTAGCGAGCGTCGTCTTCCCGGAGCCGGCGGGGCCGTCGACGCAGATCAGCCGTCCAGGCCCGAGGGTGGCGGGACGGCTCATCGCGATCGTCAGGAGATCAACGGTTGGGGAGTCGGTCAACTCAGGAGATGCCGTACTTCTTCAAGATGTCGTTGACGTCGGCCATGTCGTCGTCATCGTCATCGACCACCGGACCCTTCGCCGTCTTCGGCGCCGCGACCGAGGCCGGGCCTGCCGAGCCGGCGGGCGCGGCACCGGCAGCGCCCTTCCGGGCTGCGCGGCTCGGCTTCTCCTTGGTGGGAAGAAGGCGGGCGACGAAGATCAGCACGATCGCGAGGGCGGCGATGCCGAACCCGATCCAGACGGTCGGGCTGAAGGCCAGGCGTGCGGCCCAGTCGGCGACCGCGTCGACGATCCGGCCGCCGGCGCGCAGCAGCCCGGTCAGGTAGGCCGCCGGGGCGAGCAGGGTCCACCCGGCAGCCCTCACGCCGGCTCCGAGGCCGCGCCGTCGGAACGCGACCCAGGTCCAGATCGCGCCCAGAACGGTGAGCGCGGCGGCTAGTGCGAGGTAGGCGCCTTGGTCCATACCTGCAGTCTTCCACCGTCGTGGTCGTCTGACACCCGGACTGTCCCCGATATCGGCCCTGATGTCGCTCTGTTGTTGAATGGGGAGGCGATGAACGACAAACGACTCCTCGGCACGGCATTTCCCGGCGACACCGGCGAGACCAGCCCGGAGGTCGCGACCGTGATGAGGTCGTACGCCGCGGGCCAGGCCACGCACGCCGATGTGCTCACCACCCTCGCCGCTGCCCGGGTGCTCGTCCCGGTCGTCGCGGTGCTCGGGGAGGTCGAGGTCGACGAAGCCGGTCTGGCCCACGACAAGACCTCCGACATGGCCACCGTGCTGCTCACCGGCGCAGACGGGCGGCAGGCACTGCTCGGGTTCACCGGCACCGCGCCGCTGCAGGCGTGGCAGGCCGACGCCCGCCCGGTTCCGGTCTCGCTACGTGATGCGGCTCAGGCAGCCGTCCATGACGGCGCCGACGCGCTCGTGCTCGATCTCGCCGGCCCGGTTCCGTTCGCGATCGAGGGCGACGACCTGCAGAAGGTGGCAGAGGGCTGGCAGCTGGCGACCGTCGGGCCGCGTACGGCCTGGGTGCGGCCCTGAGGATCGGGCACGTCCCTGAGGATTGGGTGCCGCAGGGAATGTTGCAGTAGTGTTCCGTGTTGACCGATCAGCCGACGTACGCCGTCGGTTTGATCCAACAAGCGGAGATCACGACAGCGTTCTCCCACCCGCATCGACCGCCCAGCAACACAGGTCGTCGGGTCCGGTCCCGAAGACAGTGCCCCAGAATTTCAGAGGCCATGGATTCGGTGGTGCGAGCCCGATCGTGGGGTGAGCGTCATGACTGGCTTCCGCTTGTAACAATCCAGCGGGAGCCTTTTTTGATTTCCGGACCGCCCGTGCACGCGGCCCGGAAGCCGAGATCCAGAGCCTCCGCAGCCACAACAACTGGAGGACACATCAGCACTGAGCTTCGTATCAACGACCGGATCCGGGTTCCCGAGGTCCGCCTCGTTGGTCCCAACGGAGAGACGGTCGGCATCGTGCCGACCCCTGACGCGCTGCGCCTGGCCCAGGAGGCCGACCTCGACCTGGTCGAGATCGCCCCGCAGGGCAAGCCGCCGGTCTGCAAGCTCATGGACTACGGGAAGTTCAAGTACGAGAACGCCCAGAAGGCCCGTGAAGCCCGTCGAAACCAGACGAACGTGATCATCAAGGAGATGAAGCTTCGTCCGAAGATCGACAAGCACGACTACGAGACCAAGAAGGGTCACGTCGTGCGGTTCCTCAACGCTGGGGACAAGGTGAAGATCACGATCATGTTCCGCGGTCGTGAGCAGCACCGTCCCGAGCTCGGCTTCCGCCTGCTGCAGCAGCTGGCCGACGACGTCCAGGAGCTGGGCTTCGTCGAGTCCTCGCCGAAGCAGGACGGCCGCAACATGATCATGGTGCTCGGCCCCCACAAGAAGAAGGCCGACGCCAAGGTCGAGGCCAAGGAGGCCAAGGAGGAGAAGGCAGCCGAGCGCGCTGCCGACGAGGCCGCCGAGAAGGCGGAGCGTACGGCCGCGAATGCTGCCCGTCCGGCCTCCACCCCGAAGCCGAAGCGGCGCTCGGAGAACCTCGACCCCGACATCGACCTCTGACCGGTCGATCCACTGACTTCCGCCGCCGCGGCGCCCCGTGACCGGCCGGACGACGAGAGAAGGAAGAACTATGCCGAAGAACAAGACCCACTCCGGTTCCAAGAAGCGCTTCAAGGTGACCGGTTCCGGGAAGATCCAGCGCTTGCAGGCCGGCCGTAAGTCCGGCGCTGCGTTCGCCTCCGCGCCGACGACCGGCTCGCGCAAGAAGCACCGTCGCAACGCCGGTCTGGTGGAGCTCGCCCCCGCCGACGTGAAGCGCGCGAAGAAGCTGCTCGGTCGCTGAGCGATCACCCGAAACTTTCCCTAGCATTCAAGGAGCACTGAAATGGCACGCGTCAAGCGCGCAGTGAACGCTGCGAAGAAGCGTCGCACCACCCTCGAGCGGGCCTCCGGTTACCGGGGCCAGCGCTCGCGCCTCTACCGCAAGGCGAAGGAGCAGGTCACCCACTCGCTGGTCTACTCCTACAACGACCGCCGCAAGAACAAGGGCAACTTCCGCAAGCTGTGGATCCAGCGGATCAACGCCGCGGCGCGTGCCGAGGGCATGACCTACAACCGCTTCATCCAGGGTCTCAACCTGGCCGGCATCGAGGTCGACCGCAAGATCCTCGCCGAGCTCGCCGTCAACGACGTGGCCGCGTTCAACGCGATCGTCGCCCAGGCCAAGGCCGCTCTGCCGGAGGACGTCAACGCCCCGGCGAACGCCTGAGCTTGCGTTTGAAACGACGCCCCCACCGGCCGCTGTGCCGGGCTGGGGGCGTCGTTCTCTGTTGCGACGTGGGAGTCTTCGTCAGTGAATGAGTCGGGGGAGAACGTGAAGCTGTCCGCGGGGAACGCCCGCCTCAAGGAGATCCGCAAGCTCGCGCGACGTGCGGTGCGCTCGGAGCGGCGGGTCTTCCTGGCCGACGGTCCGAAGGCCGTCGAGGGCGCGCTCGGGGTTCCTGGCTGCGTGCAGGAGATCTTCGCGACCGAAGCCGGAGCCGAGACGTACGCCTCGGTGCTGGCCGACCAAGCGGTCACGCTGGTCGAGGACCGAGCGATGGCCGGCCTCTCCGACTCGGTGACTCCCGCCGGGGTGGTGGCGCTGTGCCGGTTCCTCGACGTCGCGCTCGGCGACATCGCGGGTCCGCTCGTGGTGATCTGTGCCGACGTACGCGATCCCGGCAACGCCGGCACGGTCATCCGCTGTGCGGACGCGGCCGGTGCGTCCGGGGTCATCCTGGCCGGCGACTCAGTCGACCTCTACAACCCCAAGACCATCCGGGCCTCGGTCGGCTCCGCCTTCCACCTCCCGATCGCGATCGAGCGGGACCCGCTGGTCGCGGTCAAGGCCGCCAAGGCCGCCGGCCTGACCGTCCTGGCCGCCGACATGCACGGCACCGCCGACCTCTTCAGCGCTGACGCGCTGCTCGCCCGGCCCACCGCCTGGCTGATGGGCAACGAGGCCTGGGGCCTTCCGCCCGAGCTCGCCGCCGAGGCCGACGAGATCGTGAGCATCCCGATCTTCGGCAAGGCCGAGTCGCTCAACCTCTCCACTGCCGCCGCCCTCTGCCTCTACGCCAGCGCGAAGGCCCACCACTCGGCTTGACCTTCAACTCGCGTGAAGGACGATGGTTGCGGCATGGACGAGCCACTGTTGACGATCGGGGCGTTCGCGCGGGCGGTAGGCCTGACCGCGAGCGCGCTGCGGCATTACGACGAGTGCGGTCTGCTGGTGCCGGCGGAGGTCGACTCCGGGACGGGCTACCGCTACTACACGCCCGAGCTCGCCGACCGGGCCCGGCTGATCGTGGGCATGCGGGAGGCCGGGGTGCCGATCGAGACGATGCGGGTGGTGCTCGACTCGCCGGCCGGCGAGGCCAGGGCCGCGCTGGCGGAGTTCCTCGAGGACCAGAGCGCGCGCACGGCGCGAGCCGAGGAGGCCGTACGCGGCGTGCTGGCCGCCGTCGACGCCGGGCCTGCCGCGAGGCCGGCGCTCGTCGAGCTGCCCGGTCCCGTGCTGGCCGCGGCGATCCGGCAGGTGCGGCACGCGGCGGAGTCCGATCCGGCCTCCGAGCTCGCCTCCGTCCTGATCGACGTCGGGGGCAACGGCGTGGACGTGGTGGCGACCAACCGCTACTGGATGGCGGTGCGGGAGCTTCCGGCGGCCGCCGAGGGCGACGGCGGCAGGGCGGTCCTGTCCCTGCCGGACGCGGCCGCACTGGCCGACCGGCTGGACGCGATCGCCGGCGCCGAGCTGCGTATCGCCGACGGCACCCTGACCCTCGCCGGGCAGGAGCTGGGCCGCGACACCACCTACCCGGCGCACCGGCTCGTGCTGGCCGGCCTGGAGCCGCCCGTCTCCCGCGCGGTGCTCGCCAAGGCCGACTTGCTCGCGGGTCTCGACGCGGCCGCGTACGCCGAGGTCGACCTCTTCCTCGGTGACCCGACGCGGCTCCGTTCGCCGCACACCGCCGAGCAGAGCGACGTACGCGGCGTGGTGACCGGCCCGCCGAGCCGGCTCCGGCTCGGCACGGCCCTGTTCGGCCGCGCCCTGGCGGCGTGTCTGGGGGACGAGATCCAGCTGGCGGTGACCGCGCCGGACCGGCCGGTGGTCGTGACCTCGCCCTACCAGCCCGGTTTCACCGCGCTGGTCATGCCCGTGCGACACGACTCCGCAGGCTGAGTCCGTGGGAGTGACCCAGGGCCGGGGGTTCCGCCCCTGGCTGGCGGCGTCGACCGCATCTGTCTTCGGCGACTCGGTGACCTTCTTCGCGCTCGGCTGGGCGGCGGCCGGCTTCGGCGCCGACGCGGCCAGCCTGGTGCTGACCATCGAAGGTATCCCGCTCGCGGTGCTGGTGCTCGCCGGGGGAGTGCTGGCCGACCGGATCGGGATCCGGCGGACGATGGCCGCCTGCGATGCCGCGATGGTGTTGGTCATGGCCGCGTTCGCGGTCGGCGCGATCGATGGTGCGGGACTGTGGATGCTGGTCGCGGTCGGTGCCCTCTCGGGTACCATCCAGGCCCTACGGCGACCCGCTGAGGGCGTCTTTCCGCGGCTGTTCGGGGCAGAGGACCTCGACCGGCGGATGGCGCTGGTCGGCTCGGCGCACCAGATCGCCCGCACCGCGGGACCCGCGGCCGGCGGCTTCCTGATCGGCCACGGGGGCCTGCCGCTGACCGCAGGCCTGGACGCGGCCACCTACGCGATCGTCCTCGTCGCGCTCCTCCTGGTCCGCCCGCCGCACGAGCCGGCTCCCGAGCCTGGCGAAGGCTCGGTCTGGCGCAGCCTGGCCGACGGTGCGAGGACGGCGGTGCGCACGCCCGGAGTCGTCCCGGTGCTGGTCGCCATCACCGGCCTGGCCGCGACGGTGCTCCCGCTGGTCATGCTCGCGCTGCCGCTCGCCGGCCGCGAACGTGGCTGGACGGCTGCCGAGACGGGTCTCGTCTCCGGCGCCTGGGTGGCCGGGGGACTGGTGATGACTCTCGCCGTTGCCCGCTACGGCGCGCCGCGCGCACCCGTCGCGGTCGCAGGCCCGGTGCTGGCGGCCGGGGGAGTGCTGCTGCTGGCGGTACGTACGGAGCTGTGGGCGGGGGTCGTCGCGATCGGCCTCGTCGGTGTCGGCACGGTGATGCTGACCAGCTACCTCCTCCCTGCCTACGTGGCTCGTACCCCGCCCGAGATGCTGGCAAGGTTCTCGAGCCTGACCCAGCTGGCCCAGACCGGCCCGGTCCTGCTCGCGACACCGCTGCTGGGTGTGGCAGCCGGGATCGACGTACGCCTGGCTCTTGCGATCATCGCCGCGCTGCTCCTGGCCACGGTGCCAGCCGCTGCCCGGGTCGCCCGGCTGCCTCTCCCGATACCCCAGAGGGTCTGATACACGAAAGGTAAATCTGTTTCACTCGGGATGCGGAGGTTCTCGCGGGGCGATCCGAAGGAGCACGGCATGACGAACGTGAGCAGACGACGACTGTTGGCCTCGGGCGGCGCGGCGGCGGCCGCGGGCGCGACCTTCCCGCTGTGGACGTGGTCGCCGAGCGCCTCGATCGCGGGCACCGGGGAGGGGCTGGATCCCGAGTACGTCTGGGACGTACGTGCCGACCCGGTCATCGAGCGTCTCTACGGCGAGGGCATCGACAAGGTCGCCGAGGTCAACGAGATCCTGAAGGGCTGGACCACCAACGACCAGCCCGTTCCCGACGGGCTGCCGGCCTATCTGGCCGACTTCATCGAGGAGGCGCGCCGCCTCCCGGCCTGGGCCGACCAGGGGAAGCTGCGGCTGGCCGGCACGTTCAACGAGGAGAGGTACGGCTTCTTCCTCGCGCTCCTCTACACCCTCGGCAGCGGCCTGATCAGCTGCGCCATCAAGCGCGAGGCGTGGTCGGTCTACTACTCCTACGGCGGCGCGAACATGCGCGACCGGATCGCCAAGACGACCGTGCTCGGCTACGACGTGATGGACGCCCAGGGCTGGACCGCCTCCGGCCGGCTGATGGTCGACTCGGTCAAGACCCGGATGGTCCACGCCGCCGTGCGCCACCTGCTGCCGCAGTCCCCGCACTGGCGAGGCGTCGGCGCCGGCCAGGAGATCCCGATCAGCCAGGCCGACATCCTGGTCACCTTCCACAGCCTCGGCACCTGGGTGATGAAGAAGTTCACCGAGTGGGACATCGCGCCGAGCAAGGAGCTCGCCGACGCCTTCCTGCACGCCTGGAACGTCGACCTCCATCTCCTCGGCGTGCAGGAGCAGTATCTGCCGAAGGACTGGGCCGCGGCGTACGCGCAGTACGACCAGGTCATGGGGCCCGCGACGGGCGGCACCCGGGAGGGTGTCGAGCTCGCCCAGGCGCTGCTCGACGCCGTGATCGGCGAGGGCAACCCTCTGCTGCGCCACGAGCTGGAGTCGCTGGGGCGCTACGTGATCGGCGATGCGTACGCCGACATGATCGCCTTCGACAACGACCCGGTGCTCGCGCCCGTCTGGGTGAGCGCTGTGCCGCTGCTGGTGACCTCCTACCAGAGCACGGTCCCCAACATCCCGCTCGTCTCCAACCTGCTCCCCGAGGCGGTGCACACCTTCATCAAGATCTACTTCTCGCCCGGCGACCCGGCGCCGATCACGCTGCCGCTGAGCAATCGGCCGGAGTAGCGGCCCTGGGCCGCCGGTCGGTCTAGGGTGGCGGCGTGGACGCCCGAGAACTCGCCGATGCCCTGCCCGACGGTGTCGTCGTCGCCGACGCGGATGGCGCGGTCGTCCTGGTCTCCGCCCTGGCCGGGCGGATGCTCGGCGTGGACCCGGTCTCGAGCCTGGGGAAGCCGCTGGGTGACGTACTCACGCTGAGCAACACCGAAGGGCAGACCTGGGCCGAGGCCAACCGGCCCTACGACACCCTGCGGACCGTCACCGGCACCCCGGAGCAGGCCTGGCTGCTGCCCGACGGCACCGAGGTGCTGGTCGTCTCGACGATCCGGCGCCCGTCCCTGGACGCCGACGTCGACCAGGTCTCGATCTCGCTGCGCTCGGGCCGGGGCCGCAAGCGCCTGGACCGGGAGCGGTCCGACCTGGTCGCCACCGTCGCCCACGAGCTGCGCTCGCCGCTGACCGGGGTCAAGGGGTTCGTCCAGGCGCTCCTGAACCGGTGGGACCGGCTCAACGACGATCAGAAGAAGCTGATGCTCAAGACGGTCGCCTCCGACTCCGACCGGCTCTCCCGGCTGATCGCCGAGCTCCTCGACGTGGCCCGGATCGACACCGGGCGGCTGCAGCTCTACCCGCGCGCCAGCGACGCGACGGTGCTGGTCACCCGGGTGGTCGAGTCGGTGCGCTCGGCGACCTCCCGGCCGATCGAGCTCGACATCTCCGCCGGTGAGGACGAGCTCGAGATCCACGCCGATCCGGACAAGTTCACCCAGGTCGTCACCAACCTCGTCGAGAACGCCGTACGCCACGGAGACGGCGTCGTCACCGTGAGCCTGGGTGTGCGGTCCGACGACCCCGACCAGGTCCTGCTGGTCGTCGAGGACGGTGGCGAGGGCATCCCCGTCGAGCTGCGGCAGCGCGTGTTCACCAAGTTCTGGAAGCACGGCGCCCGCGGTGGCTCGGGTCTCGGGCTCTACATCGTCGGCGGCCTCACCCGCGCCCACGGCGGCTCGGTCACGATCGCCGACGCCGATGGCGGCGGCGCCCGCATCGAGGTCGGCTGGCCCAGGACGGACTCGTCGGCCTGAGCGGCCCGAGTCTGACGCTGTGGCGTAGATCACGACCCCTTAAATAGGCATTTCAGATTCCGAATTAGTAGTCTGCTGATGTGCAGCTGACCCGGTTCACCGATCTGGCCCTGCGGATCGTGATGCGGCTCTCCGTCCTCGACGAGGGGGAGAGCTCCACCACGGTCGCTCTGGCCGAGCAGCTCCACGTACGTCCCACCCATGCCGCGAAGGTCGTCACCGCGCTCGGCCGCCTCGGCGTGGTCGAGACCAGGCGGGGGAGGACGGGCGGGCTGTCCCTGGCCGCGAGTGCCCGAGATACCTCCGTCGGCTGGATCGTCCGCGAGCTCGAGGGCCCCGGCGAGGTGGTCGAGTGCGACGGAGCCGAGCCCTGTCCGCTGCGTACGGACTGCCGGCTGCGGCGCGCTCTGCGGGAGGCGCAGGAGGCGTTCTACGCGACCCTCGACCCCCTCACCATCGGCGATGTCGCCGCGGCGCCGACGCGCACCCTACTGCTTTCGATCGGCTCGGGTCCGAGCGACTGATCCCATCCACCCACATCAACACGACGACGAAGGAGTCCCTCGTGATGTTGTCCCCTGCCTCTACCGAGGTCGTCCGTGCCACCCTGCCCGTCATCGGGGCGGCGATCGGCGAGATCACCCCGATCTTCTACCGCCGCATGTTCGCCGCCCACCCGGAGCTGGAGCGCGACCTGTTCAACCGTGGCAACCAGGCCCAGGGCGACCAGCAGCGTGCCCTCGCCGGCGCCATCGCGGCGTACGCCACCCTGCTGGTGGCCGAGGACGGCCCCGACCCGCGGGCGGTGCTCGCCCGGATCGCGCACAAGCACGCCTCGCTCGGGATCCGCGAGGAGCAGTACCCGATCGTCCACGAGCACCTCTTCGCCGCGATCGTCGAGGTGCTCGGCGAGGCGGTCACGCCGGAGATCGCGTCTGCCTGGGATGAGGTCTACTGGCACATGGCCGAGAGCCTGATCGCGATCGAGAACGAGCTCTACGCCGCCGCCGGCGTCACGCCCGAGACGGTGTTCCGCCGGCTGGTCGTGACGAGCCGGGTGCAGGAGTCGCCGGACACGGTCTCCTTCGTCTTGGCCGCGCCGGACGGCTCGGCGCTGCCGCCGGCGCGTCCCGGCCAGTACGTCTCAGTCGCCGTGCGCCTGCCGGACGGCGCGCGCCAGATCCGGCAGTACAGCCTCACCCGAGCGGCGCGGGCCAGTGCGTGGGGAATCTCCGTCAAGGCGATCCGGGGGCACCGCGAAGGCGACGCGATCGCACCTGCGGGCGAGGTCTCCACCTTCCTGCACGGCAACCTCTTCGAAGGCGATGAGATCGAGGTCTCCGCGCCGTTCGGCGAGCTCACCCTGCCCGAGCACGAGGCGCCGCTGGTGCTGATCTCGGCGGGCATCGGGATCACCCCGATGATCGGCTTCCTGCACCATCTGGTCCACACCGAGTCCGACCGGAATGTGCTGGTGCTGCACGCCGACCGCTCCCTGGCCAACCACGCACACCGGGTCGAGGCCACCGAGCTCGTCGAGTCGCTGCGCGGGGCCACGCAGCTTCGCTGGTACGAGGATCTCGGCGCCCGGGAGGCTGATGAGGTGCTCCGTGCCGGCCGGATCGACCTCGACGGTGTCGAGCTGCCGGCCGAGGCGGAGATCTACCTGTGCGGACCGGTGCCGTTCATGGCCGGCGTGCAGGCCGCGCTGCACCAGCGTGGTGTCACCGACGACCGGATCCACTACGAGGTCTTCGGTCCGGACGCGGGGCTCGCCTCGGCATGATGGATCTCCTCACCGCGACAGCCTGGCTGTTGCGGTGCTGCTCGCCCGGCTCGTCGGCGTAGGCTCCGCTCTGACCCGGCGCTTGGTGACGTGGCAGTTGCGCCGGGTCAGGGGCGGGAGCGGGCGAGCAGGAAGATGAAGTACGGCGCACCGATGAGCGCGACGACGAGACCCGCGGGGATCTGGGCGGGGCTGATCGCGGTGCGGCCGATGGCATCGGCGACCACGAGGAGCAGCGCCCCGACCAGGATGGCGACCGGGACGACCCGTGCGCTGCGCCCGCCGACGAGGGCGCGCGCGATGTGCGGCGCGACCAGGCCGACGAAGCCGACGACACCGACGGCGGAGACCGCCATCGCGGTGAGCACCGCGGCGGTCAGCAGGATCAGCAGGCGCACCCGTTCCGAGGAGACGCCGACCAGCCGGGGCGTGTCGTCGTCCAGCGTGAGCAGGTCGAGCTCGCGACGTACGACGAAGGCGATCGGGATCGCGACGGCCAGCGCCATCGCGACCGGGACGACCTGCTCCCAGCTGCGACCGTAGGTCGAGCCGGACAGCCAGGTGTAGATCCGCGGCGTGTCCCACGGGTTGGAGCGCACCAGCAGGAAGGTGCTGAGCGAGACCGACCCGTACCAGACGCCGATGCCGATGAGCACCAGCCGGTCGGTGTCGATCCCGCCTCGCCAGGCCAGGCCGTAGACGACTCCGAAGGCGACGAGCGCTCCGACGGTCGCGGCGATGAGCATGGTGGTCGTCGAGGCCGCGGCCGAGCTGCCACCGCTCCAGCCCGAGGAGAGGCCGGTCACCACGATGACGGCGCCCACGCCGGCGCCGCCGGTGATGCCCAGGATCCCGGGCTCGGCCAGCGGGTTGCGGCAGGTGGCCTGGACGAACGTGCCGGCCAGAGCGAGCGCCCCACCGGCGAGTACGGCCGCGGCGACCCGGGGCGCACGCTCGTCGAGAGCGAACTGGACCAGCGGGATGCCCTCGCCCTGAAGCCAGGCGACGATGTCGCCGGTGTAGAGCCACTGATGCCCGGCGAGCAGGCCGACGACGGTGGCACCGACGGTCAGTGCGAGGAGCAGGACGAGCACCACCAGGAACCGGAGCCGGCTGCGGATGGTGACGGTGGCGCCGGGTGGCCGGCGGGTGGGACCGGAGTCGCGCCCGCCACGGGCGAGGATCACCATCACGACCGCACCGGCGATCGTCGTCGTCACGCCGGTGGGCACCGACATGGCCTCGTTCGCACCGAGCACCGCCCGGACGAGGACGTCCGCCACGACCACGACGAGAGCGCCCACCAGACCGGCGGCCGGGATCAGGACGGCGTGCCGGTTCAGCGCCGGGACGAGCCGGCCGAGCAGGCGGACCAGGACCGGGGCACAGAGCCCGACGAAGCCGATCGGCCCCGCCAGCGTCACCGACGCCGAGGTGAGCAGCACCGCGAGCACGGTCCCGATCGCCCGCGTCGAGCGGACCGGTACGCCGAGGACGGAGGCGGCGTCGTCGCCTGCCGAGAGCAGGTCGAGCCGGCGGGCGAGCAGCAGGCCGCAGACTGTGGCCACCACGACCACCGGTGCCACCTGCCAGAACGCCTGCAGCCCGAGCTGGCTCAGCGATCCGCTGCCCCAGGCGAACAGGCTCGTGGTCTCCTCGGAGTAGAGGATGAGCAGCGTCGAGGTAGCGGCCTGGAGCGCGAGCGCCACCGCCGAGCCGGCCAGGATGAGCCGGGTCGTCGAGGTGCCCGCGCCGCCGGCGAGGGCGAGGACGATCCCGGCGGCCACGAGGCCGCCGAGGAAGGCCGTGATGCCGGAGGCCCACAGCGGGACCGACAGGCCGAACGCGGCGACCAGGGTGACCGCGAAGTAGGCGCCGCCGGTCACCGCCAGGGTGTCGGGGGCAGCCATCGCGTTGCGCGCGAGCGACTGCAGGAGCGCCCCGGCGACGCCGAGGGCGAACCCGACGGCGATCCCCGCCGCGAGGCGGGGGATCCGCGACCCGGTGATGATCTCCATCGTCGACGCGGTCGCGCCGTGCGACTGCTCACGCCCGAGCAGAGCGTCGAGGAAGTCGGCGGGGCCGACGCCCGAGGTGCCCTGGGTGAGATGCCAGGACGCGGTCAGCAGCAGCCCGGCGAGCAGGCACAGGAGGACGACAGAGGCGCCTCCGGCACCCGCTCGCGGGGCCTTGAGGGCATCGGTCACTTGAGCAGGTCGACGTACGCGTCCAGGACCTGCTCGGCCGAGCGGGGTCCGCCGAAGGTCCAGATGCCCTCGGGGAAGGCGTGGGTGCGGCCCTCGCTGACGGCCGGGATCGACTTCCAGACCTTGTTCTTGGCCAGCTCGGCGTTGATGTCGCCCGCGGGGTCGACGGTGCCGGTGTGGAAGAAGGTGGCGTCGCCGAGGGTGGTCATGCCCTCGATGTCGGTCTGCCCGAGGCCGTACGCCGGGTCGACCTCGCCGGTCCAGGCGTTCTTCAGCCCGATCTCCTCGCCGAGCTCACCGATCAGCGAGCCCTGGCCGAACGGGCGGATCGCCACGTTGGCGCCGTCGATCCAGCCGTCGAAGTAGACGAACTCGGTGCCCGCGGCGTCGGCCTCCGCGACCGCCTTCTTCGAGGCGGCGAGCTTGTCCTCGAACTCGCCGACGACCTTCTCCGCCTGCTCCTCGCGGCCGGTCGCCTCGGCGATCATCTCGAAGGTGGTCACCATGTTGGCGACGGGATCCTTGGCGTCCGCGCCCTTGGTGGCGAGGACGGGGACGTCGTACTTGGCGAGCTGCTTGAGGATCTCGTCCTCGGCGGTGTAGGCCTCGACGACGATCAGGTCGGGGTTGGTGCCGAACAGGGTCTCCAGGTTCGGCTCGCCCCGGGTGCCGACGTCGGTCGTGCCTTCGTCGAGCTTCTCCGCGGAGTCCCAGGTGTTGTAGCCCTTGCCGTCGGCGACCGCGACCGGGTCCACGCACAGGCTGAGGAGATCCTCGGTCTGCTGCCACTCCAGGACCGCGACCCGCTCGGCGGGCTTGTCGAGCTCGATCTTGTTGCCGAAGGAGTCGGTGAGGCTGACCGGGCCGCTGGAGGTCGCGACGCCCTCGCAGCCGGCAGAGGCCTTCTTCTCGGGCTCACCGGACTCGGCGGCGGTCGTCGTCTGTCCGCAGGCGGCCAGCATCAGGGCGCCGGCCGCTGTCAGGGCAGCAGTGGTCGTACGTCGAAACATCGTCTTTCCTCTTCGTGTCCGCCGGCGTCAGAGCCGGGCGTGATGCCTGCCGCGTGGCTCGACCCGGACGCGCCCGGACTCCAGATCGGAGGTCACCTCGATCGGGAGCCCGTACACCTCAGAGAGGTGTTCGGCGGTGAGCACGTCAGCGGGTTCGCCGGCGGCGTGCACATCGCCGTGGTGCAGCAGTACGACCTGGTCCGCCACTGCGGCGGTCTGGTTCAGGTCGTGCAGGACGACGCCGATGGCCGTCCCGTGGTGGTCCGCGAGATCGCGGACCAGGTCAAGGATCTCGACCTGGTAGCGCAGGTCGAGATGGTTGGTGGGCTCGTCGAGGAGCAGCACGCCGGTGTCCTGGGCCAGGCAGCTGGCCAGCCAGACGCGCTGCAGCTCGCCACCAGAGAGCTGGTCGACGGCCCGCTCCGCCATCGCGGCGGTCCCGGTGAGCTCCATCGCCCGGTCGATGCTCGCCAGGTCCTCCTCCGTCAGGGCGGCGAACCGCCGGCGGTGGGGATGGCGCCCGAATCCGACGACGTCGCGCACGGTCAGGCCGGAGGGGTGCGGGCGTGACTGGGAGAGCAGCGTGACCTTGCGGGCGAACGCGCGGGCGTTCAGCGGCGCGCTGTCGGCCCCCTCGAGCTGGACCGACCCGGAGGTCACCCGATGCAGCCTGGCCAGGGAGCGCAGCACGGTCGACTTTCCCGAGCCGTTCGGCCCGATCAAGGCGGTCACTCGCCCCGACTCGAGACCGATCGAGACGCCATGGACCACGGTCGCGCGGGCATAGCCGAGGACGAGGTCATGACCGGAAAGGGCGGGAGGCATGAGGTGAGGCTAGCCTAACTAATTCCAGGGCTGTCCAGAGGGGCCCATCATTCGGTCGGCTAAATCTGGTCCGGCGACACCCTTCACCGGCTACCGGTTCGCGTCACGGGCCGCCCGATTCCTAGACTGTCGCTCACACACTCGATGCGACGAAAGCCAGTGATGTCCGGTCCCAACACCGACTATGACCCGGTAGAGGTCACCCCCTTGAAGGCTGAGGAGGTCGAGGCCGCGCGCGACGCCGCGCTGAAGGCCATCGACGCCGCGACCAGTCTCGAGGAGCTCAAGCAGGCACGGCTCGATCACGCCGGCGACCGTTCGCCGCTGGCCCTGGCCAACCGCGAGATCGGCGCGCTGCCGCCGGCGGCGCGCAAGGATGCCGGCCAGCGCGTCGGCAAGGCGCGTGGCGCGGTCAACCAGGCGCTCGCGGCGCGGCAGAAGGTGCTCGAGGCCGAGCACGAGGCGCGGATGCTGGTCGAGGAGACCGTCGACGTGACGCTCCCGACCGACCGGCTCCCGGCTGGTGGGCGGCACCCGCTCACGACCGGCGCCGAGTACATCGCCGACATCTTCGTGGCGATGGGCTGGGAGGTCGCCGAGGGTCCGCTCATCGAGGCCGAGTGGCTCAACTTCGACGCCCTCAACCTGGGCCCGGACCACCCGGCCCGCACCATGCAGGACACGTTCTGGACCGAGCCGGCCGAGAACCACGTCGTTCTCCGGACCCACACCAGCCCGGTCCAGGCGCGCACCATGCTGACCCGCGAGGCGCCGATCTACGTGGTCTGCCCGGGACGCGTCTTCCGCACCGACGAGTACGACGCGACCCACTCGCCGATGTTCCACCAGGTCGAGGGCCTCGCCATCGACGAGGGCATCTCGATGGCGAACCTGAAGGGCACCCTGGACCACTTCGCCACCCAGATGTTCGGCGAGGGCATCGTGACCCGGTTCCGGCCGTCGTACTTCCCCTTCACCGAGCCCTCGGCGGAGGTCGACCTGACCTGCTTCGTCTGCCGTGGCGCTCAGGTCGTGGACGCCGGCGACGGTCAGCTCGTCACCTGCCGCACCTGCAAGGGCGAGGGCTGGATCGAGTGGGGCGGCTGCGGGATCGTGAACCCGCGCGTGCTGGTCGCGTGCGGTGTCGACCCGGAGAAGTACAGCGGCTTCGCGTTCGGCATGGGCATCGACCGCACCCTGATGTTCCGCACCGGCCTGTCCGACCTGCGCACCCTCTTCGAGGGTGACGTCCGGCTTACTACTGCATTCGGGAGTGAACTGTGAAGGCCCCCCTCTCCTGGATCAAGGAGTACGTCGACCTGCCGGAGGGTCTCGGTATCGAGGAGATCACCGACCGGCTGACCGCGCTCGGCCTCAAGCTCGAGGCGATCGAGACCTCCGGCGCCGGCATCGAGGGGCCGCTCGTGGTCGGCCAGGTGCTGACCCAGGTGCCCGAGCCGCAGAAGAACGGCAAGACGATCAACTGGTGCACCGTCGACGTGGGCGAAGCCAACGGCACCGGTGAGCCGCAGGGGATCGTCTGCGGAGCGCACAACTTCAAGCCGGGCGACAAGGTCGTCGTGATCCTGCCCGGTGGCGTGCTGCCGGGGAACTTCCAGATCTCAGCCCGGAAGACCTACGGCCACATCTCGGCCGGAATGATCTGTTCCGCGCGCGAGCTCGGGCTGGGGGAGGAGGCCGACGGCATCATCGTGCTGCCGGCCGACGCTCCCGCGCCCGGCACCGACGCCCGCGAGGTGCTCGGGCTCGGCGAGGAGATCATCGAGTTCGAGATCAACCCGGACCGTGCCTACGCCCTGTCGATGCGCGGCATCGCCCGGGACGCGGCGCTCGGCTTCGACGTACCGTTCCACGACCCGGCGCAGATCGACTACCCCGTCGCCGACGGTTCGGGCTACCCGGTCCGGCTCGAGGATGACGGCTGCGACTTCTTCGTCACCCGCGTGATCACCGGGTTCGACCCGGCCGCGCCGACGCCTGAGTTCATCAAGAAGCGGCTCGAGGCCACCGGCGTACGCTCGATCTCGCTGGCCGTCGACGTCTCCAACTACGTGATGATGGAGCTCGGCCAGCCGACGCACTGCTACGACCGGGCCAAGCTGTCCGGCGACATCGTGGTGCGGCGGGCGAGCGAGGGCGAGAAGATCACCACGCTCGACGACGTGGTCCGGGTGCTCTCCGACGAGGACCTGCTGATCACCGACGACTCCGGTCCGATCGGCATCGCCGGCGTCATGGGCGGGGCATCCACGGAGATCTCGGCGTCGACCACGGACATCGTGGTCGAGGCCGCGCACTTCGACCCGACCACCGTGTTCCGCTCCCAGAAGCGTCACAAGCTCGGTTCGGAGGCCTCCAAGCGCTTCGAGCGTGGCGTCGACCCGCTGCTGCCGCCCGCTGCGGCCCAGCGCGTCGTCGAGCTGCTCGTCGAGCACGGTGGCGGCCAGGCCGTCGGTGTCTCCGAGGTCGGGCCGGCGGCCTCGCCCGAGACGCGCGAGCCGTTCCGGACCATCACGATCCCGGTCGACCTGCCGGCCAGGATCATCGGGCTCGACATCGACGAGGCGACGGTGGTGAAGTCGCTCGAGCTGATCGGCGCGCGAGTCGCCGTGTCGGGTGACTCGCTGCGCGCAACCATCCCGAGCTACCGGGTCGACCTCACCGACCCCTACGACCTCGTCGAGGAGGTCGCCCGCATCGTCGGCTACGACAAGGTCCCCTCGGTGCTGCCGCGCCGGGCGACCGGTGGCGGCCTGACCCGCGCGCAGCAGCTGCGCCGCCGGATCGGGCGTGCCCTGGCCGGTGCCGGGCTGGTCGAGGTGGTCGACTTCCCGTTCGTGGGCGAGGCCGACTTCGATCGCCTCGGGCTGCCCGCCGACGACGTGCTGCGGCACACCGTCAAGCTGGCCAACCCGCTCAGCAGCGAGGAGCCCGGCTACACCACGACACTGCTCCCGGGCCTGCTCAAGGTCGCCGCCCGCAACGTCTCCCGAGGTCAGGACGGGGTCTCCCTCTTCGAGACCGCGACCGTCGCCTTCCCGGTGGACCAGGCCGCGCCGATCTACGGCGTCGACCGGCGTCCGACCGAGGAGGAGCTCGAGAAGCTGCTCGCCGCGATCCCGCGCCAGCCGCTGCATCTCGCCGTCGTGCTCGCCGGGGAGCGTACGCGGGGCGGCTGGTGGGGTGCCGCCGAGGCCGCGTCGTGGGCTGACGCCATCGACGTCGTACGCCGCCTGGGCACCGAGCTCGGAGTCCCTGTCGAGGTCGCCTCGGCCTCGCGGGCGCCGTGGCACCCGGGTCGCTGCGCGGTCGTCTCCGTCGACGGTGTCGAGTTCGGCCACGCCGGCGAGCTGCACCCCAACGTGTGCAAGGCGTTCGGGCTGCCGGCCCGTTCGGCAGCGGTCGAGATCGACCTCGACTTCCTGATCTCGAAGGTGCCCGCCACCGCTGCCGGCCCGGTCTTCTCGACCATGCCGGTCGCGAAGGAGGACGTCGCGCTGACGGTGTCCACCGACGTCACCGTGGCCGCCGTCGAGGCGGCGCTGCGCGAGGGCGCCGGCCCGCTGCTGGAGACCGTGCGGCTCTTCGACGTCTACGAGGGCGACCAGGTCGGCGAGGGCAAGAAGTCGCTCGCCTTCGCGCTGCGCTTCCGCGCTCCCGACCGCACGCTGAAGGCCGAGGAGACCGCGGTGGCCCGGGATGCGGCGGTGGCGAAGGCGGCCGAGCTCACCGGCGCCGTCCAGCGCTGAGGATCGACTGAACGAGGAGGGCCGCTCGCGCATCGTCGCGAGCGGCCCTCCTCGTCGCTATCCGTGGGCGCGGAGACCCATGCGGCGGGCCAGCGGCTCGGCGAGCTGCGGTGCGTACTGGCGTGACATGTGGGTGCCGTCGTAGTGGGTGATGGTGTCACCGACGACAGCGGGGCAGGAGCCGTCCCAGCAGAAGTAGGAGCTCATGTCGGCCACGTCGACACCGACCTCCTCGGCAGCCCGGACCTGGACGTCGATCGACCGCTCCCGCGACTCGACCGCGCCCATCAAGCAGTCGCCCAGCGTGGCGCCGGGCCGGGACAGGCACGTGCCGGCATTGGTGTCGAAGCCCTGGATGTCCCGGATCAGCACCGTACGCTTCGTGTGCCTGTCCACCCGGCGCAGGAAGTCGGCGTAGGCAGGGTGCATCAGCTCGTCGATCTTGCGGCTCTCGCCGACCCAATCGCCGTCCTCGTCGTAGACGCCCTGGATCGGCGGGGCGGTGGAGACCACGGTCAGGTCGGCGTCGAGGCGCTTGTACTGCTTGAAGGCCCAGCGGTTGAAGTCGTCGCACTCGGTGTAGGGATCCTTCTCGCCGCCACGGTCGGTGGTGATGGAGGCGGAGACGCAGCGGTTCTTGACCAGGAAGTAGACCCGGTAGCCGTGCTCCTTCGCTATCTGGTTCAGCGTCGGGACCCAGTGCAGGGCGTGGGAGTTCCCGAAGACCACCATCGTCCGGTCGCCGTCGGGGTCGCCGTCGACGCACAGATCGCGCTCGGAGTCGTCGGTGTAGTCGCACCGGGTGCGCCCCGGCTTGAGCGAGTCGAGCTCGGTGAGGGCCGGGCGCAGCTCGGTCGGGATCGGGGTGTCGTCACGCGCCGCGAGCACCGAGGCCCGCACCAGCGCCTCCTGCTCGTCCAGCGACGGCGGGGCGGCGGGTGCGCTGGCCAGCGTGATCGCCGGCTGGAAGGAGCCACGGGTGGCCTCGTAGTCGGCATAGGCGGTGCCGCCGAACGCGGTGGCCGCCACGAGCGCGATGCTGACCGGGTAGAAGGTCAGCGCGCGCCGGGTCGGCCGCCAGAGCGCGCGTTCACGGAACGGCGCCTCGACGAGCCTGAACGAGGCGTACGCCAGCACGAACGCGGCCGCGACTGCGGCTCCACGCTCGGGCCAGGTGAGGTCGCGCTGCAGGACGATCTCCGGCATCACCAGAAGCGGCCAGTGCCACAGGTAGAGCGAGAAGGACCAGTCGCCGATCGCCCGCATCGGCGCGAGCGACAGCATCCGGGCGCCGAGGGTGGTGTCACCCGCGGGCGTGGCGCCGGCCAGGATGACCGCCGCAGAGCCGAGCACCGGGAGCGCGGCGTGGTAGCCGGGGAACGGGGTGGACTCGTCGTAGGCCAGACAGGCCCAGAGGATCGCGGCGAGGCCGCCGAGAACCAGGACCTCCCGGACCAGAGGAGTGCCGCCCAGGCGTTGTATCACCCGGCCGCTGGTGACCAGGATCGCCAGGGCGGCTCCGATCCCGAGCTCCCAGGCTCGGGTGAGCGAGGAGAAGTAGGCCGCGGTCGCCTCGCCCGGCGTGTGGACGAGCGACCAGACGAAGCTCGCGACGGTGATCAGCGCGATCGCGGCGAGCAGGAAGCGGCGAGCCCGTGCCGAGGCCTGCTGGACGTCACGCTCGCCGCCGCCCCGGGAGGCGCCGATCCTGCTCGCCAGGACGATGCAGATCAGCGCGACGAGCGGCCAGACGAGGTAGAACTGCTCCTCGACCGCAAGCGACCAGAAGTGCTGGACCGCAGAGGGCGGCAGCTCGGCCTGGAAGTAGTCGGTCCCGGCGACCGCCATCCGGATGTTGGCGGCGAACGCCGAGGCCCAGACCGCGTCGACGGCGAGCGGGGCGACCTGCGCCGGACCCAGGAGCACCACCGCGGCGACCACGGTGGCCGCGAGCGTGAAGGTGGCGGCCGGGAGGATGCGCCGGGCCCGGCGCGCGTAGAAGTGTCTCAGCGATATCCGGCCGGTGCGGCCGAGCTCACCGACGAGCTGCTGGGTGATCAGGAAGCCCGAGATGACGAAGAAGACGTCGACGCCGACGAATCCGCCGGCGAACCAGGAGACCCCCGCGTGGGCAGCGAGGACGGTGAGGATGGCGACGGCGCGTAGCCCCTGGACGTCGCCGCGTAGCTGCTTTGCGGGGGCTTTGGCGGGAGTCGTGGGGGCGGCTGGGGCGGGGGAGGGGACCGAGATGTCAGAAGACATAGACAGAAGAGGCTAGCAATTCTCCTCGAGCACGGATGGCCCCCGCGGGTATCAGGCGCTGCCCAGGACCTCCAGGACGTTGCGGATGTCCTCGCTCGTCGTCTGCCACGACGTCACGAACCGGACCTGGCCGCCGAGCCGGTGGAAGAGCACCCCGGCTGCCTCCAGGCGGTCGGCCGTCTCCTCGGGGAGATCCATCCAGGCGAGGTTGGCGTCGACGGGGTTGGTGATGCGTACGCCTGCCGTCCGAAGGCCGGCGGCGAGCTCCGCCATCCGCTCGTTGGCGTTGCGGGCGTTGTGGAGCCAGAGGTCGTCGGTGAGGTAGGCCAGCAGCTGGGCCGACTGGTAGCGCATCTTCGAGGTGACGTGGCCGCTGCGCTTGGTGCGGTAGACCAGCTCGTCGGCGGTGGCGTCGGTGAAGCAGACGATCGCCTCGGCCGAGAGGGCACCGTTCTTCGTCGCGCCCAGCGAGAGTACGTCGACCCCGGCTCGCCAGGTGAGGTCGGCCGGGGCCGCGCCGGTGGCCACGACGGCGTTCGCGAAGCGGGCGCCGTCCAGGTGCACCCGAAGGTCGCGGGTCTTGGCGATCGCGGTGAGCTCGGCGACCTCCTCCGCGGAGTAGACCGAGCCGTAGTCGGACGGTGAGGTGATCTCGAGGACGGCTGGCTGGGAGTGGTGCGGGTCGCCCCAACGTACGCCGTCCAGGTGGGCCTGCAGCGGCTCCGGCGCCATCTTGTAGTCCTCGCCGGCGATGCCGGTCATCACCGCGCCGCCGCTGAGGAAGGAGGTCGCGCCGCCCTCGGAGCTCAGGATGTGCGCGGTCTCGTGGCAGACCACCGCGCCCCACGGCGGGGTCATGGCGGACAGGGAGAGGGCGTTGGCGGCGGTGCCGCTCAGCACTGGGAAGACGCGCGCCGTCGGGTGCTCGAAGACCTCGCGCACGCGGGCTTCGAGCGCGGCGGTGACCTCGTCACCTCCGTAGGCGAGCGCGGAGCCGGAGTTGACGGCGGCCATCGCCTCCAGGATCGCGGGGGAGACGGAGGCGGCGTTGTCAGAGCGCAGTTCGACGGTCACGGTTCTATTCTCGTCATGACGGTTCCACTCGTCCGCGGAAGGTCCGATAATCCCGTACGTACGCGATATATCGCTATGACAGAATGGCGGCTGTGACGACGCTGAGTGTGCTGGACGAGGTCACCTGGGCAGGCGCGCCGGTGGCCGGCGAGCGGACCCGGGCGCTGCTGCGCGCGCTGGTCGAGGCCGGTCCGCGAGGTGCCTCCGAGGCTGCTCTGGTCGAGGAGGTCTGGGGGCGTGACGACGTCCCGGCGCATCCCTCGAAGGCGCTCCAGGTGGTCGTCTCCCGGGCCCGGACGGCGACCGCGTCCAGCGCCATCGAACGTACGCCGCGCGGCTACCGCCTCAACCTCCCGGCCGGTGAGGTCGACGCCTGGTCGCTGCGTCCGGAGGCGCTGAGGCTGGCCGCCGAGAAGAGGTACGCCGAGGCACTCCCGCTCCTCGAACGGCTCGTCGGGCTCGACCCCGACGAGGAGGTCATCGAGGCGGTGCTGCGGGCGGTCGCCGCGGTGCATGGTGTGCCGGCGGCGCTGGAGCGCTTCGAGACGTACCGGACCGGGCTGGCCGACGGACTCGGCGTAGACCCGAGCCCACGGCTGCGGGCCGTCCATGCCGAGCTGCTCGCGCGCGACCGCCCGGTGCGCTCGGGGCTGCGTCACGATGCCGACGTGCTGATCGGCCGCGAGCAGGACGCCGCCGAGGTCTCCGCCCTGCTGAAGGGATCGCGGGTCGTCACGGTCCTCGGGCCTGGCGGCCTGGGGAAGACCAGCCTGGCCCAGGTGATCGCCCACGGCGCCGAGCAGCCGGTGGTCCACTTCGTCGAGCTGGTCGGCGTGACTGCTCCCGAGGACGTGGTCAGCGAGGTCGGCTCGGCGCTCGGCGTACGCGACTCGGTCGCCCACCGTGACCGGCTCACTCCCGATCAGCGGGCCGACGTACGCTCACGGATCGCGCAGCAGCTCGACGGCGTGCCGACCCTGCTCGTCCTCGACAACTGCGAGCACATTGTGGCCGCCGTCGCCGACCTGGTCGCCTTCCTGGTCGCGACGGTGCGCGACCTGACCGTCCTCACCACCTCGCGGAGTCCGCTCGCCATCGGCGCGGAGCGGGTCTACCCGCTCGGCCGGCTGGGGACGTACGACGGCAGCGAGCTGTTCCGGCGCCGTGCGGTCGCCGCGCGGCCCGGGGTCCACCTCGACGAGGTCCGGGTCGACGAGATCGTCACCCGGCTCGACGGCCTGCCGCTGGCGATCGAGCTGGCCGCGGTCAAGGTGCGCGCGATGTCGGTCGATGACATCGCGCGTCGGCTGGAGAACCGGTTCGAGCTGCTGCGGGGTGGCGACCGTAGCGCTCCCGACCGTCACCAGACCCTGGTCGCGGTCATCGACTGGTCCTGGAATCTTCTGTCCGAACGTGACCGGAAGGCGATGCGCTGGCTCTCGGTCTTCCACGACGGGTTCACCCTCGCGGCGGCGGAGGCGATGCTCGGCGCCGACACGTTCGCCGCGATCGAGGAGCTCGTCGACCAGTCGCTGCTGACCGTCGTCGACGCACAGCTGGGGTCCCGCTACCGGATGCTCGAGACCGTCCGCGAGTTCGGCCGGATGCAGCTGATCGACGCCGGCGAGGAGACCGCGGCCCGAGCGGCTCAGCGCGCGTGGGCACGGGACTACGCCGACGCGAGCGCCGGCCGGATCTACTCCCCGGAGCAGTTCGACGCCATGGACGAGCTGCGCGCCGAGGAGAGCAACCTCGCCGACATCCTGCGCCAGGTCCTGGCCGACGACGAGGCCGAGTCGGTGATCCGTCTCTTCTGTGCGATGGGTGTCTTCTGGACCATCGCGGGCGAGCACCAGCGGGTGATCATGCTGGGCGGACCGGTCGCCGATCTGCTCCTCGAGTGGGAGCCGCCTCCCGAGCTGCTGGAGAAGACCCGGCTCGTCCTGGCCCTGTTGCTCTTCGGCGCTGCCGTCACCGGCGGCTCCGGGCTCGAGCGGCTGATGACGATCCTGGACCGGGTCGGCGCCGAGGCCGCGGACCCACAGCTCAGGGTGATGCTGAAGGTCATGCGGGCGATGGCGGGAAGCGTCGCCAGAACCGGAGCCGGCCGGCCGCTGGAGGACGAGCTGGCCCACCTGGTCGATGACCCCGACCAGGACGTACGCGCTCGTGCCTACACCTTCCTCAGCCACGAGCGGGAGAACCTCGGCGACCCCGAGGGTGCGGTCGCCGCGGGGAGGGAGGCGCTGCGCCTGACCGGCACCGACGGCGGCCTCTGGCCACAGGCGATGCTGCACGCCCAGCTCAGTGGCCTCTATGCCCAGCTCGGCCGTCTGGGCGAGGCGGCCGAGCACGCCCGCGAGGCCGTCCCGGTCCTGCGCCGTCTCGGTGCCGACGACGACCTCGTCCAGACCCGCGCCATCCTGGTGACGTACGCCGTGGAGCAGGGCCGTCTCGAGGAGGCCGCCGAGATCCTCGCCCAGCTCGCCGACGAGCAGCCGCACGGCGGCTTCGGCTCCCGGGGCGCCGTCCACGGCGCCCGCGCCCAGCTCCTCCTCGCCCAGGGGCGGATCGGCGAGGGGCTGGCGCTGTTCCGCGAGGTGGTGGCGACGATGGGCGAGATGCCGTTCCCGGGATTCACCGACGACGCCGACCTGGTGCCGTGGCGCGTGGCGGCCGAGGCGGTCACCGTGGTCGCCTGTGCCCGCCACGGTGAGGGCGCGGAGGGCTCCGACCTCTTCGAGGCCCTGATGGGCAAGGCGCCGCGACTGGTCTCCGAGGAGCGCCGAGCCCAGGACTATCCCGTCACCGGGATGGTGCTGCTCGCGCTCGGGCTCTGGGGCCTGCTGCGGGACGCGCTGCCGCGCGAGGAGTCGGTGCGGCTGGTCGTGCTGGCCGACAGGTTCGGCTACTCCCGATCGTTCCTGGACATGCGCTGGGAGCGTGCGGTCGCCGACGCGAACCGGCTCGCGCCGGGCGTACTGGATCGGGTCTGCGAGGAGTACGGCGAACGCCGCGGGCTCGCCCTGCTGGACGAGGCCCGCGGCGTCATCGCGCGCCTGGCTTGAGACCTGCGAGCGGTCAGAGCTTCTTGCTGTAGCTCCACACCGAGAGCGGCGCGAAGATCGCGACGATCGCGGCGCAGCCGACGAGCGCCCACACGACGCTCAGGGTCACGTCCCCGGCGTTCATCAGGTCGCGGGTGGCGTTGATGACCAGCGTGACCGGGTTGACGTCGACGAAGTGCTGCAGCCACTCCGGCATGGTCTCCTTCGGCACGAAGGCGGGGGAGAGGAAGGTCAGCGGGAACATGATCATCATGCCCAGGCCCTGCACCCCGCCCGCGGTCTTCAGGACCGTGCCGAGCCAGGTGAAGATCCAGCTCAGCGACCAGCCGGCGAAGATGGTCAGGGCCCATCCGGCGAGCACGCCGCCGACTCCGCCACCGGGCCGGTAGCCCATCAGCAGGCCGACCACGATGGTCAGCGTCGCCGCGATCCCGTAGCGGAGCAGGTCGGCGACCGCAGGACCGGCCAGCGGTGCGATCCGGGCGATCGGGAGCGCCTTGAACCGGTCGAAGACTCCCTTGTCCATGTCCTCGCGCAGCTGGGTGCCGCGCGCCATCGAGGCGGTCAGCGCGGTCTGGGCCAAGATGCCGGTGATGATGGTCGGCAGGTACGACTTCACGTCACCGGAGATCGCGCCACCGAAGATGTAGGCGAACATCGCGGTGAACAGCAGCGGCTGGATCGTCACGTCGAAGAACTGCTCGGGGTTACGCATCATCTTGATGTACGCCCGGCGGGCCATGGTCAGCGTCTGGGCGATCGTCTCGCCCACGCCCGGGTGCGTCTTGAGCGGGCGGTCGGCGACGGCGTACGTGGAGATCAGTGCAGCCATGTCAGGCCACCTCCTCGGCGTGGATGTCGGAGTGGATGTCGGAGTCGACGGGGGTCTCGGTGCCGTGGCCGGTCAGGGCCAGGAAGACCTCGTCCAGGGTCGGCTGCTGCACGTTGGCGGTGGTGATCGAGATGCCAGCGTGGCGAAGGCCGATGAGCACGTCGGCGGCTCGGTCGGCGTCGGCAAGCGGTACGTTGACGCCGCCCGCCTCGGGAGTGAGCACCGGATGGTCGCCGGTGACCTTCTCGACCACGGCGGCGGCGGTGGCGACCTGCGTCTTGTCGCTCAGGCGCAGGTGCAGCGTGGAGTTGCCGACGGAGGTCTTGAGCTGCTCCGAGGTGCCTTCGGCGACCTTGACGCCGCGGTCGATGACCGCGATCCGGTCGGCGAGCTGGTCGGCCTCGTCGAGGTACTGCGTGGTGAGCAGGACGGTGGAGCCGCCGGCGACCAGCGTACGGATGGTGTCCCACATCTGGCCCCGGGTGCGGGGGTCCAGGCCGGTGGTCGGCTCGTCGAGGAAGATCAGCGGCGGGCGGGACAGCAGCGAGGCGGCGAGGTCGAGGCGACGGCGCATGCCGCCGGAGAACTTCGAGATCTGCCGCTTGGCGGCCTCCTGGAGCCCGAAGGACTCCAGCAGCTCCTCCGAGGCGGCCCGAGCTGACTTGCCGGACATGCCCAGCAGGCGCCCGAACAGGACCAGGTTCTCGGTGGCGGTGAGGTTCTCGTCGACGGAGGCGTACTGCCCCGTCACGCCGACGAGCTGACGTACCTGGTGGGGGTTCGCCTTGACGTCGACCCCGAAGATCTCTGCCTTGCCGGCATCGATCGGGAGCAGGGTCGCGAGCATCTTCAAGGTGGTGGTCTTGCCGGCGCCGTTGGGGCCGAGCACGCCGAAGACCTCTCCGCGGCGGATCTCGAGGTCGATCCCGTCGACCGCGGTGAAGTCTCCGAAGGTCTTGACCAGACCTGAGGCCGATACGGCCAGTTCGGTGGTGGTTGTCATGCTCCCAGGGTGTGGGGCGTCGGTTTCAGGGCGCCTTCACCGTGGTTTCACGACTGCCGGGCCGGTTTCAGTGGCCGGTTTCAGCGGGCGGCATCCAGGCGGGCGAGGACGTCGTCGAGATCCTCGCCCACCACCAGCGACTCCGCGGGGGAGCCGTGCAGGAAGCCTGCCTCGGCGATGCGCTCCATCATCTCCACGAGCGGGTCCCAGAAGCCGTTGACGTTGAACAGGCCGACCGGCTTCCCGTGCAGCGAGAGGGTCTGCCAGGTCCAGACCTCGAAGAGCTCCTCGAGGGTGCCGATCCCGCCGGGGAGCGCGAGGAAGGCGTCGGCGCGCTCGGCCATGAGCGCCTTGCGCTCGTGCATGGTGTCGACCACGACCGTCTGCATCCCCGGCGCGCCTTCGACGCGACCCCACTCGCGGTCGACCATAAACCGTGGGATCACGCCGAAGACCCTGCCGTTGCCGTCGATCGCGCCCTGGGAGATCTGGCCCATCAGGCCCCCGCCGCCCGCTCCGTAGACCAGCTCGATCTCGCGTTCGGCGAGGCCCTTGCCGACCTCGTAGGCCTTCTCCATGAGCGTCGGGTCGTTGCCGTCGCGGGAGCCGAGAAAGACCGCCAGATGCTTGATCATGGGCGTGAGGTTAGTCGTCGTCGGTGATCGCCTGGTTCGTCAACGCGCGGAAGCGCTCGTAGACATCCTTGTCGCCGGTGACCTGGATGCCCTCGTCGTCGCGCCGGCGCCAGAGCCAGGCGTCCAGGTCGGCCGCGGCGCCCTCGATGACCACGTCGGGCTCGGTGCCGCCGGGGATGGCGTCGGGGGAGACGACGCTGAGGTCGGGCTCGTCCTCCAGGCTGTCGCCGTTGGGGCGGGTGCCGGAGACGAGGCCCAGCTCGACCCAGGTCTGGGTGTCGGTGTCGACCGCGTCGACGCGTACGTACTGGCCGCTGCCGGCGAACCTCGCCCAGTCGGGCTTGCCGCCGTAGAAGACGTCGAGGATCTCGTCGACCCCGTCGGCGGCCAGGGCCGGGTCGAGCGGCGTCACGTCGCCGGCGGTGAGCTCGGCGTCGAGGCGGTGGATGAGGATCTCGTGGGCCTGCCTGCGGTAGGTGAAGGCGGCGGTCTGGTCCGGCGACCAGGACCAGGTGGGCTCCTCGGGCCCGGTCTGCTCCAGGGTCTTGATGAACCTGGCGTTGAGGTCGTCGAAGTGGGCGAGCAGGTCCTGGTAGGTCGCGTCCTCCGGGCGCTCCGGCTCGGAGTAGGTCTCGCTGGTGGGCTCGGCCGGCCGAGTCTCCAGGACGTATGTCCAGAAGTGCTGGACCTCGGCGGCGACGTGCCACAGCAGGTCCGCGGCGGTCCACTCCGGTGCGGTCGGCACCGGGGTGGTGGGGTCCGTGTCTGCGAGTACGGCACGGAAGCGCGCCGACTCCGACCGGATGTGGTCGAGGTAGGCGGTGGGGGTGAGGCGGGTTGTCATGGAGCGAACACTAAGGGCCCGCGTCTCAATCTCCGAACGGGTTTTGCGACATACATGCAGCCTGACGTATGTTCATGCACATGACGAAGAAGCGCGTCGCCGTCGCCGGTGCCAGTGGATATGCCGGAGGTGAGCTGCTCAGGCTGCTGCTGGCCCACCCCGAGGTGGAGATCGGCGCCCTGACCGCCGCCTCCAGCGCGGGCAAGACCCTGGGGAGCCTCCAGCCCCACCTGATCCCGCTCGCCGACCGAGTTCTGGAGCCCACCACCGCCGAGACCCTGGCCGGTCACGACGTCGTCTTCCTGGCGCTGCCGCACGGCGAGTCCGGGCCGATCGCGGCAGGCCTTCCCGATGACGTGGTCGTGATCGACTGCGGCGCCGACTTCCGGCTCGCCGACGCCGAGACGTGGACGAAGTTCTACGGCACCGACCACGCCGGCACCTGGCCCTACGGCCTCCCTGAGCTCCCCGGACAGCGGGCAGCGCTCGCCTCGGCCAGCCGGGTCGCGGTGCCGGGCTGCTTCCCGACCGTCTCCACCCTGGCCCTCGCCCCCGCGATCGAGGCCGGCATCGTCGAGCCCGAGGTCGTCGTGGTCGCCGCCACCGGCGCCAGCGGCGCGGGGAAGTCGTCCAAGCCGCACCTGATCGGTGCCGAGGTCATGGGCAACGTCAGCGCCTACGGCGTCGGCGGCGTCCACCGGCACACTCCGGAGATCGTCCAGAACCTGTCCGCGCTGGTCGACGGCGGGGTGACGGTCTCCTTCACCCCGGTGCTGGTGCCGATGCCGCGCGGCATCCTGGCGACCTGCTCCGCGAAGCTCAACGAGGGCGTGACGGCGGCGGATGCGCGCGCCGTCTATGAGAAGGCGTACGGGGACGAGCCCTTCGTCCACCTGCTTCCCGAGGGCCAGTGGCCGCAGACGCAGGCCGTGCTCGCCTCCAACGCCGTCCACCTGCAGCTGACCGTCGACGAGGCCGCCGGGCGGCTGGTCGTGGTCGGTGCCGAGGACAACCTCGCCAAGGGCACCGCCGGGGGAGCGATCCAGTGCATGAACCTCGCGCTCGGACTCGACGAGACCATGGGTCTGACCACGGTGGGAGTGGCCCCGTGATCGATCTGGAGACCGTCGCCCACGAACCGGGTCGGCCCGACCCCGCCAAGGCCCGCACGCTGGCCGGCGCCCTGCCGTGGTTGAAGGAGTATCACGGCAAGATCGTCGTGGTGAAGTACGGCGGCAACGCCATGACCGACGACAAGCTCAAGCGTGCCTTCGCCGAGGACATCGCCTTCATGCGGTTCGCCGGCTTCAAGCCGGTCGTCGTGCACGGCGGCGGCCCGCAGATCTCGAGCATGCTCGACCGGCTCGGCATCGAGTCGGAGTTCCGCGGCGGGCTGCGGGTGACCACCCCCGAGGCCATGGACGTGGTCCGGATGGTCCTGGTCGGCCAGGTGCAGCGCGAGCTCGTCGGGCTGATCAACGAGCACGGTCCGCTGGCCGTCGGGCTCTCCGGCGAGGACGCCGGACTCTTCACCGCCGAGCCGGCCAGCACCATCATCGACGGTGAGGAGATCGACCTCGGCCAGGTCGGCGAGGTCGTCGACGTACGTCCCGAATCGGTCCTCGACATCATCGAGGCCGGCCGGATCCCGGTCGTCTCCAGCGTCGCGCCCGACGTCGATGGCGCCGTCTACAACGTCAACGCCGACCGCGCGGCCTCGGCCCTGGCTGTCGCGCTCGAGGCCGAGAAGCTGCTGGTACTGACCGACGTCGAGGGTCTCTACCTCGACTGGCCCGACCCCGAGGAGGTCATCGGGGAGATCAGTCCCGAGGCGCTGGAGGGCATCCTGCCCGAGCTGGCCAGCGGGATGATCCCGAAGATGAGCGCCTGCCTGGAGGCGGTCAAGGGCGGTGTCAAGCGCGCCACCGTCGTCGACGGCCGCGCCGAGCACGCCGTACTGCTGGAGCTGTTCACCGCCGAGGGGGTCGGCACCCAGGTGCTCCCCGGCGTCACCACGAAGACCCGCAAGGCAAGGGAGCTCGACAAATGACGACCTACTCTGAGCGCTACGCCGGCGCGCTGATGAACACCTTCGGTGCTCCCAAGCTGGTCCTCACCCGAGGCGAGGGTGCCCACGTGTGGGACGAGGACGGCAAGGAGTACGTCGACCTGCTGGCCGGTATCGCCGTCAACGCCCTGGGCCACGCCCACCCGGCGCTGGTCTCCGCGGTCACCTCCCAGATGGAGTCCCTCGGCCACGTCTCCAACTTCTTCACCTCCCACCCCCAAGTCGAGCTGGCCGAGGCGCTGCTCGCCCGGGTCCCCGGCGGCGAGACCGGCCGGGTCTTCTTCACCAACTCCGGCACCGAGGCCAACGAAGCCGGCTTCAAGCTGACCCGGCGCACCGGGCGGACGCACATCGTGGCTGCCCAGGGCGCCTTCCACGGCCGCTCCATGGGTGCCCTGGCGCTGACCGCCAAGGAGGCCTACCGGAAGCCGTTCGAACCGCTGCCGGGCGAGGTCACCTTCGTCCCCTACGGCGACGCTTCCGCGTTGGCGGCGGCCGTGACCGACGAGACCGCGGCGATCATCCTGGAGCCGATCCAGGGTGAGGCCGGCGTCATCGTGCCGCCCGCCGACTATCTCGCGGCTGCGCGGGCCGTCGCCGACGAGCACGGCGCGCTGCTCTGGCTCGACGAGGTGCAGTCCGGTCTGGGCCGCACCGGCCGCTGGTTCGCCCACGAGACCTCCGGGGTCACCGCCGACATCGTCACCCTCGCCAAGGGGCTCGGTGGCGGCTTCCCGATCGGTGCCTGCATCGGTCTGGGCCGGGCCGCGACTCTCTTCGAGCCCGGCAACCACGGCACCACCTTCGGTGGCAACCCGGTCGCCTGCGCCGCAGGTCTCGCGGTGATCGACACCATCGAGGCCGACGGGCTCCTCGAGCACGTCACCGTGCTCGGCCAGAAGCTGCGCGACGGCCTCGCCGCCGACCCTCGGGTCACCAGGGTCGACGGGGAGGGCCTCTTCATCGGAGTGGTCCTCGCCGGTCTCGACTCGGGCGCTGTCGCCGCTGCCGCCCTCGAGGCGGGCTTCATCCTCAACAACGCGACGCCCGAGCGGATCCGGATCGTGCCGCCGCTCGTGCTCACCGAGGACGACGCCGAGAGCCTCCTGGCCGCCTGGCCGTCCATCCTCGACGCGGCCCAGGGAACGGGGGCGAGATGACCAGACACTTCCTCCGCGACGACGACCTCACCCCGGCCGAGCAGGCCGAGGTGCTGGCGCTCGCGGCAGCGATGAAGCAGGATCCGTACGCCGCCAAGCCGCTCGCCGGCCCGGTGACCGTGGCCACGATCTACGACAAGCCGACGCTGCGCACCCAGGCGTCGTTCTCCTCCGGGATCGCCGAGCTCGGCGGCCACTCGATGCTCGTCGACGGCCGCCTGGCCGGGATCGGCGAGCGGGAGTCCGTCGCCGACGTCGCCCGGGTCCTCGGCCGGCAGGCGGGCGAGATCGTGTGGCGTACGTTCGCGCAGACCGACCTCGAGCAGATGGCCGCCCACTCCGGGGTCCCGGTCGTCAACGCGCTCACCGACGAGTTCCACCCCTGCCAGCTGCTCGCCGACCTGCAGACGCTGCGCGAGCACAAGGGATCGCTGGCCGGCCTGACCGCGGCCTTCCTCGGCGACGCGGCCTGCAACATGGGCAACTCCTGGGCGCTGGCGGGGGCGATCGCCGGGATGCACGTCCGGTTCGGGGCGCCCGAGGGCTACGCGCCCGACGCGGAGGTGCTGGTCCGGGCCAAGGAGATCGCCGAGGAGACCGGCGGCTCGGTCACCGTGACCTCGGATCCGGTCGCGGCGGCAGCCGGGGCCGACGTACTCATCACCGACACCTGGGTCTCGATGGGCAAGGAGAGCGAGGCGGCCGCGCGGGTCGCGGTGTTCTCGCCCTACGCGCTCACGACCGACCTGCTCGGCCACGCCGACCCCGAAGCGGTCGTGCTGCACTGCCTGCCCGCCTACCGCGGCAAGGAGATCGAGGCCGAGGTGCTCGACGGTCCGCGCAGCCTGGTGTGGGACGAGGCGGAGAACCGGCGCCACGCCCAGAAGGCGATCCTGGCCTTCCTGTGGGAGCGACGATGACGACCAACGAGACGCAGCGGCCCGCGACCAAGGGAGCGCGCCAGTCCCTGATCGTGGACATCATCTGGAGCAAGGAGATCCGGTCCCAGACCGAGCTCTCCGAGGCGCTGTTCGCCCACGGGGTCAACGTCACCCAGGCGACGCTCTCGCGTGATCTGGACGAGCTCGACGCGGTGAAGGTGCGGGCGCCTTCGGGCGCGCTGGTCTACGCGGTTCCCGGTGAGGGTGGTGACCGCACGGCCGTCGCCCCGGGGGAGTCGGCCAGCGGACGCAGCAAGCTCGGCCGACTCGCCCGAGAGCTCCTGGTGAGCGCCGACGGCAGCGGCAACCTCGTGGTGCTGCGTACTCCTGCAGGGGGTGCCCAGTACTTCGCCTCCGCGATCGACCGGGCCGAATATCCCGACATCCTCGGCACCATCGCCGGCGACGACACCGTGCTCGTCATCGGCCGCGAGCCCAAGGGCGGCGCTGCGCTCGTCAACCGCTTCCTCAGTCTCGCCGGCAAGACCACAGACATTCCGTAAGTTTCAGAGCAAGGAGCAACATCTCGTGAGCAAGGTCCTGACCTCCCTTCCCAAGGGTGAGCGCGTCGGTATCGCCTTCTCCGGAGGTCTCGACACCTCCGTGGCGGTCGCCTGGATGCGCGACAAGGGCGCGGTTCCGTGCACCTACACCGCCGACATCGGGCAGTACGACGAGCCCGACATCTCCGGTGTCCCGGACCGCGCGATGGCCTACGGCGCCGAGATCGCCCGCGCCATCGACATCAAGCCGCAGCTCGTCGAGGAGGGCTTGGCCGCGCTCGCCTGCGGTGCCTTCCACATCCGCTCCGGTGGCCGTGCGTACTTCAACACCACGCCTCTGGGGCGTGCGGTGACCGGCACGATGCTGGTGCGTGCGATGCAGGCCGACGACGTCAACATCTGGGGCGACGGGTCGACCTTCAAGGGCAACGACATCGAGCGGTTCTACCGCTACGGCCTGATGGCCAACCCCGAGCTGCGCATCTACAAGCCGTGGCTCGACGCCGACTTCGTCCACGAGCTCGGTGGACGCCACGAGATGTCGGAGTGGCTGGTTTCGCACAACCTGCCCTACCGCGACTCCACCGAGAAGGCGTACTCCACCGACGCCAACATCTGGGGCGCCACCCACGAGGCCAAGACCCTGGAGCACCTCGACGTGTCGCTGGAGACGGTCGAGCCGATCATGGGCGTGAAGTTCTGGGACCCGTCGGTCGCCATCGAGACCGAGGACGTCTCGGTGACCTTCGTCGAGGGCCGCCCGGTGGCGATCAACGGTCAGTCGTTCTCCGATCCGGTGGCGCTGGTCTACGAGGCCAACGCGATCGGCGGTCGTCACGGCCTGGGGATGTCGGACCAGATCGAGAACCGGATCATCGAGGCCAAGTCCCGCGGCATCTACGAGGCGCCGGGCATGGCGCTGCTGTGGGCGGCCTACGAGCGGCTGCTCAACGCGGTGCACAACGAGGACACCATGTCCAACTACTACAACGAGGGCCGCAAGCTCGGCCGGCTGCTCTACGAGGGCCGCTGGCTCGACCCGCAGGCGCTGATGCTGCGCGAGTCGATCCAGCGCTGGATCGCCTCGCTGGTCTCGGGCACGGTCACCCTGCGGCTGCGCCGGGGTGAGGACTACACCGTGTTGAACACCGAGGGTTCCCACTTCTCCTACCACCCCGAGAAGCTCTCCATGGAGCGCGTCGAGAACGCCGCCTTCGGTCCCGTCGACCGCATCGGCCAGCTCACCATGCGCAACCTCGACATCGCCGACTCCCGCTCCAAGCTGGAGATCTACGCAGGGCATCCTTTGGACCAAGGCACGGTGCTGGTCGAGAACGGCACCCTCTTCGGCGAGCTGCCCGCCGGGGGCTTCGACCGCATCGCGGCGACCAACGGCAAGCCCATCGCCGTGCTGCCGGTCGAGGAGCAGGTCCTGGACGAGAGCGTCCTGGACGAGGCCGCGCTGGAGGCGGGCAACGACTGATGGTGCGTGTGCACCGCGAGTCCGCACGGGTTCTCCCGGTCAGTGCCGACGGTGAGGTGCTCCTCCTGCAGGACACCGACCCGGGGAACCCGTCGCGGGGCGCCTACTGGACCAGCATCGGGGGCGCCATCGACCCCGGTGAGGACGCGGTAGGCGCTGCCGCACGGGAGCTGTGGGAGGAGGCCGGCATCCGGGTCCAGCCCGAGGCACTCGTCGGCCCGGTCCAGATCCACGCCGACGAGTACAGCTGGAACGGCGTCGACTACAGCGGCCACAACGCCTACTTCGCCCTCGTGCTCGACCGTGAGGTCGAGATCAGCTTCGCCAACCTGGAGCCGGTCGAGGTCGGGTCGGTCGTCCAGGCCGGCTGGTGGACGCCGGACAAGCTTCGCGCCGAGGGCACCGCGACCCCGGGCGCGCTTCCTGACATCATGGAGATCGCCATCAAAGCCGTACGAGGAGAGTCGTGACCACGCCTGCCAACACCACCAACGAGGGCAAGCTCTGGGGCGGCCGGTTCGCCGGTGGTCCGTCGCCGGAGCTCGAGGCGCTATCGCGCTCGACGCAGTTCGACTGGCGGCTGGCGCTCTACGACATCGCCGGATCCCACGCCCATGCGAAGGCGCTGGGGGCGGCCGGGCTGCTCACCGGTGACGAGGAGAACGAGATCCACCGGGGTCTGGACGTCCTCGCCGACCGGTTCACCGCCGGGCGGCTGCTTCCGGCTGCCTCGGACGAGGACGTACACGGTGCGCTGGAGCGGCTGCTCATCGAGGAGATCGGTCCCGACGTCGGGGGCAAGCTGCGGGCCGGGCGCTCGCGCAACGACCAGATCGCGACCCTCTTCCGGAGCTATCTGCTCGACCACGAGCGGGTGCTGCGCGGGCTCGTGCTCGATCTCATCGACGCGCTTGCCGCACAGGCTGATGAGAACCTGGGCGCGATCATGCCGGGGCGTACGCACCTGCAGCACGCTCAGCCGGTGCTGCTCTCCCACCACCTGATGGCCCACGCCTGGTCGCTGCTGCGCGACGTCGACCGGCTCAACGACTGGCAGAGCCGGGTCGTGTGCGACTCGCCCTACGGGTCCGGGGCGCTCGCGGGGCAGTCGCTCGGCCTCGACCCCGAGCTGGTCGCCTCCGAGCTCGGCTTCACCGGTTCGAGCGCCAACTCGATCGACGGGACGGCTTCGCGTGACTTCGTCGCCGAGTTCGCCTACGTGTGCGCTCAGATCGGGGTCGACGTCAGTCGGATCGCCGAGGAGATCATCCTGTGGGCGACCAAGGAGTTCGACTTTGTCACGCTGCACGACTCCTGGTCGACGGGGTCGAGCATCATGCCGCAGAAGAAGAACCCCGACATCTCCGAGCTCGCCCGGGGCAAGGCCGGACGACTGGTCGGCAACCTGACCGGGCTGCTGACGACGCTGAAGGCGCTGCCGCTGGCGTACAACCGCGACCTGCAGGAGGACAAGGAGCCGGTCTTCGACTCCCTGGACACCCTCGAGGTCCTGCTCCCGGCCTTCACCGGCCAGGTCGCGACGCTGGTCTACAACACCGACCGCATGGCAGAGCTCGCCCCCCAGGGCTTCTCACTGGCCACCGACATCGCCGAGTGGCTGGTCCGGCAGGGCACCCCGTTCCGGATCGCGCACGAGCTCGCCGGCGCCTGCGTCCAGGCGGCGGAGAAGCGCGGCGTCGAGCTGGACGCGCTCACCGACGAGGAGTTCGCCACGATCTCGCCGGCGCTGACCCCGGACGTACGCCTGGTGCTGACCATCGAGGGATCGGTCGCATCCCGCGACGGCCGTGGTGGCACTGCTCCAGACCGGGTCGCCGAGCAGCTCGCCGAGCTCCGGGCCAAGGCAGCCGGGTTCCGTACGTCGTAGTGCTCGCGAGCCTGTTGAACCAGCGCCCCGAGGTGACCGCTCCGCGGCTCCTCGGGGCGACGCTGTCCTTCGACGGCGTGAAGGTGCGACTCACCGAGGTCGAGGCGTACGCGGCCGACGATCCCGGCTCGCACGCCTTCCGGGGAGAGACGAACCGCAACCGGGTGATGTTCGGGCCGCCCGGGCGGCTCTATGTCTACTTCACCTACGGGATGCACCATTGCGCCAACCTCGTCTGCCATCCGGAGGGCGAGCCCGGCGCGATCCTGCTGCGTGCCGGCGAGATCATCGAGGGGATCGAGGTCGCCCGGGAACGACGTGGAGCGGTACGCGAGGTCGATCTCGCCCGGGGACCCGCGCGACTCTGCTCGGCGCTCGGGATCGACCTGACGATGGACGGGACCACCGACTTCGAGCTTGACCTGGCGCCGGCCGACACGTGGGCGCGGATCGAGGTCGCGGCCGGGCCGCGCGTCGGGCTGCGGCTCGCTCCGGACCGTCCCTGGCGGTTCTGGGTCGCAGGGGACCCGACGGTGTCGCCCTATCGGCCGGCGAAAGCCCTCCGATAGCTGGCCGCACGGGCCGATGACCGTCCACAGGCCCGGTTCGGACCGCGGTTCTCCACAGGCCGCATCGGCTCGGGCGGAACTGTCGGTGACCCTGATCAGGATGGTGGTCGGAGGTGATCGAGATGACGGTCGCAAGGGTAGAGAAGGAGCCATCACCCGACGATGGCGAGCGGATGGGGCCGGCCGGCGGGCTGGCGACGGTCAACGAGGTGCGGTTGATCGGCAGGCTGTCGCTGGCCGCGGAGGAGAAGGAGCTGCCGAGCGGAGATCAGCTGACCGCGTTCCGGGTGGTCGTCAACAGACCGCGTGACAAGCGCCGGGGGAGCCGGGTGCAGATCGACGCGCTCGAGTGTCACACCTGGGTCGCCCGGGTCCGGCGAGCGGCGATGACCTGGCAGGTCGGCGACGTCATCGAGGTAAACGGCTCCCTGCGTCGCCGGTTCTTCAAGACCGGTGGCCGGCTGCAGTCGATGACCGAGGTGGAGGTCACGTCGGCCAGACGGGTGAGCCGGGCAGCCGCCGCGGCCAGACAGGCGAGCTAGTGGCGCGATTTCTCCAGCCGTGCCGAGTCCAGGAGGCGGATGAGCACGCCGGGGTGCGGCTTGGGCTGGAAGGAGGTCGCCTTCTCCGGGAGCAGCTGCCCGATCGAGGCGGAGGAGAGGATGGTGTCGAAGGTCGGTGCCGCCAACAGCACGGCGACGTCGCGACCCGGGCGGGCCCGTTTCAGCGCGGCGTCGACCTGGTGGGCGTGCAGCACCCGCGACGGCTGCCGGCGCAGCTCCGGGAGGACGCGGTCGTGCAGATAGCCGACATCACCGGTGATCGGGGTGTTGGCGGCGTCCACGTCGAGGGTGGCCCAGCCCCGGCCGTCGCTGAGCACGATGACACCAGGCCCGAGCCGGCTCAGGGCGGCGTCGCGGCTGCCGGCGGTCCACTCGGCGCCGACGGACTCGGCCGCGGCCCGTAGGTCGCGCAGATTCACCCCGGCCAACACTCGATGGATCGCGCCGAGCTGCAACGGCGTGTCGTCCTGGTCGATCAGCATCGCCAGCCCGAAGTCGGTCGCCGCGCCGTCGCCGGGCTCGGCGAGCCCTTGGAGCTCGGCGTACGCCGCGTAGCGGTGGTGTCCGTCGGCGATCAGTGCCTGCTGGCTCGCCCATGCCTTGCGCAGCTGCCCGATCAGCGCCTCGTCGGTGATCGCCCAGACACGATGGTGCTGCCCGCCGTGGTCGTCGTACTGCTCCTCCGGAGTGCCGCTCTGCACCTGGTCGAGGAGCGCCGCGATGCCGTCGGGCGCGTGGTAGGTGAGCAGGATCGGCGCCGGATGCACCCGCATCTGCCGCATCCGTGAGGCGAGCTGCTCGGCCTGGGCGGTGCGTACGCCCTCGTGGGGGATCACCGCGGCGTCAGCGGGGTCGTCGGTGCGGTGCGAGACGTCGAGGATCCCGACGACGCCACGCACGGTGATCCCGGCGGCGGTGTACTCGTGGAGGTAGAGCGCGAGGTCCTGGTGCTGGCGCAGATCGCCGCGCGCCAGCCACGAGCTGATCCGGGAGGCGACCCCTCGATAGGGGCGGGAGTAGAGCCGCGCGGAGGTCGGGTCCCCGATCCGTGAAGGGGCCAGCGAGAGCGCTCGAAACGGCTCCAGGCGCAGCGGACGCCCGAGGTACGGCGCCCTGACCACACCCGTATCGTCCATCCGCACATCGTAGGGTCACACTGGTGCCATTCGCCGAACCCCCGACTCAGAGAAGGAACTTCGTGTGCTGACCGGCCATCAGTTGAAGGGCTCAGCCCAGCCGCTCGCCGCCGCCCATGACGTGGCGATGCTCGACCTCGACGGCGTGGTCTACATCGGGGGCACAGCGGTCCGGCGCGCCCCCGAGTCGCTCGCCGCCGCACGCGAGGCCGGGCTCAGGCTGGCGTTCATCACCAACAACGCCGCCCGGCCTCCGGCCAAGGTCGCCGAGAACATCCGCAACCTGGGCATCGAGGCGACCGCCGAGGACGTGGTCACCTCCGCCCAGGCCGCTGCGCGTGTCCTGGCCGAGCGGCTCGCCCCGGGGGCGAAGGTCGTCAACCTGGGCGCCGCGGGCCTGCGTGAGCCGCTCGAGGCCGCCGGCCTGGTGCCGGTGGCCGTCGACGAGGACGCCGAGGCGATCGTCACCGGCTACAACCCCGAGCTGCTGTGGAAGGACATCCTGCGCGCGGCCGTGCGGATCAAGGACGGGCTCTTCTGGGTGGCCAGCAACACCGACATGACCTTCCCGGCGGCGTACGGGATCGCGCCGGGCCACGGCGTCCTGGTCGACACGCTGCGCCGATTCTCGGGCGTCGAGCCGGTCGTGGCGGGCAAGCCGTCGCGACCCCTGCTGGAGGAGACCATCCGGCGCACCGAGGCCGACCACCCGCTGATGGTCGGCGACCGGCTCGACACCGACATCGAGGGCGGTCGCAACGCCGGCATCGACACGCTGCTGGTGCTCACCGGCGTCACCGGGCTCGAGGATCTCGTCGGGGCCGAGCCGCAGCGACGGCCCTCCTACATCTCCGCCGACCTGGGCGGGCTGCTGGAGACCCACGCGGCGCCGGAGATCGACGGCACGACCGCGCGGCTCGGCGGCTGGACGGCAGAGGTACGCGACGGAGAGCTCCAGGTCACCGGCGAAGGGAACCCCGACGACTGGTGGCGGGTGGCCGCGGCCAGTGCCTGGGCACACCTGGACGCCACCGGATCGGTGGCCGCGATCGGCGCACAGGCCGTGCCGCCTGGCCCGGATGCCGACGGCGGGACGGTAGTCTCAGCCCCATGAGCGAGCAGCATTTCGACGAGACTCCGGCTGAGGCCTCGGCCGGGCTGGGTGGCGCGGGCACGGCGCCGCACACCGGTGTCGCGCGCGTCGACGCGGTGCTCGAGACGCTCGACCGGCTCGACGAGCTGCCGCTGGCCGAGCACGTCGGCGTCTTCGAGGCCGCTCACACCGAACTGCGTCGCGCCCTGGACCCCGACACCGGGGCCCACGACGCGATGGCCCGGATCGCCGCGGCCTCCGGGGATTCCCAGCCGACCGACCAGCCCTGAGAGGCGAGCGCATGCCTCCTCGCCGCCTGCGTCTCGACGCCGAGCTGGTCCGGCGCAAGCTGGCCCGTTCCCGCGAGCACGCCAGCGAGCTGATCGCCGCCGGGCGGGTCACGGTTTCGGGCAACCGAGCCACCAAGCCGGCCACAGGCGTCACCACCGACGTCGCGATCGTGGTCACCGAAGACCCCGACCGCCCTGACTTCGTCTCCCGCGGCGGCCACAAGCTGGCCGGCGCACTCGCGGCGTTCGAACCGCTCGGACTTTCGGTCAAGGGCCGCCGCTGTCTCGACGCCGGCGCGTCGACCGGCGGGTTCACCGACGTACTCCTGCGCAACGAGGCCCGGCAGGTCGTCGCCGTCGACGTCGGCTACGGCCAGCTCGCCTGGCGGCTGCAGCAGGACGAGCGGGTCGTCGTCCACGACCGCACCAACATCCGCGACCTCTCCCTCGACGTGGTCGGCGAACCCGTCGACGTCGTCGTCGGCGATCTCTCGTTCATCTCCCTCGAGCTCGTCCTGGACGCGCTGATCCGGGTGACCAGCCCCGACGGCGACCTGGCGCTGATGGTCAAGCCCCAGTTCGAGGTCGGCAAGGACCGGGTCGGCAAGGGTGGCGTGGTCCGCGACCCCGTCCTGCGGGCCGAGGCCGTCAATGCCGTCGCCGCAGCCGCCGCGAGACGCGGCTGGGGCGCACGCGCGGTCACCACCAGCCCGCTCCCGGGTCCCTCGGGCAACGTCGAGTTCTTCCTGTGGCTACGCCGTGGGGAGGCCACGGTCACCGAGGCGGAGATCGAAGAGGCCGTGCGCGAGCAGCGCGGGCTGGAGAGCCCCGCCACCGGAGATGTGTCGGTGCCGTCTGAGAAGGTTGATCCGTGAGCGAGCGCCAGCGAGTGAACCGTCCGATCAACACGCGAGCGCGTCCGTGTTCTCGCGCTTGCGCTACGGGGGTGCTCGCGTGACCGATGCCGACGCCCCTGGCGTGGACCCAGCTCCCGTGGACGCGGCCGAGGTTCGGCGCGTCCTCATGCTCATCCACACCGGGCGGGAGGAGGCCCGCGAGGTCGGTCTCGCCTGTGCCAAGTCGCTCGCGGTCCACGGCATCGTGGTCCGCGTGCTGGCCAGCGAGGCCGCCGACCTGGGCATCGACCCGGCGGCGTACGAACCGAAGCTCGAGCTCGCCACCGACGAGGACGACGCGAGTCGCGACTGCGAGCTTGCGCTGGTCATCGGTGGCGACGGCACCATCCTGCGCGCGGCCGAGATCGTCCAGCCCCATCGCACCCCGGTCCTCGGGGTCAACCTCGGCCATGTCGGGTTCCTGGCCGAGGCGGAGTACGACGATGTCGAGTCGACGATCGAGGCGATCGTTCAGCGTCGCTACACCTCCGAGGACCGCCTCGCGCTCGAGGTCAGCGTCTTCGAGGACTGTCAGAAGGTCTTCCGTACGTTCGCGGTCAACGAGGCCAGCGTCGAGAAGGCCGCGCGCGAGCGGATGCTCGAGGTCGTCGTCGAGATCGACGGCCGCCCGCTGTCGCGGTGGGGCTGCGACGGCGTCGTCTGCGCGACCCCGACCGGCTCGACGGCCTACAACTTCTCCGCCGGCGGCCCGGTCGTGTGGCCGGGCGTCGAGGCGCTGCTGCTGACCCCGATCAGCGCCCACGCCCTCTTCGCGCGAGCCATGGTGGTCGCGCCGACCTCGGTGCTGGCCGTCGAGGTCATCTCACGGGCCGACGGCGCCGGCGTGCTCTGGTGCGACGGCAGGCGTTCCTACGACCTGGGCCCGGGTGCCCGGATCGAGGTCACCCGGGGGGTGGAGCCTGTCAGACTCGTTCGCCTGCACCAGGCCCCGTTCACGGATCGTCTGGTGCGGAAGTTCGGACTGTCTGTGGAGGGATGGCGAGGCGCCGCGGAACGGCGTCCGTTCAGGATGAACGGAGGCGAGAATGCTTGAGGAGATCAGGATCTCCGGACTCGGGATCATCGAGTCCTCGACCCTGGAGCTCGGACCAGGGCTGACCGTGGTGACCGGTGAGACCGGCGCGGGCAAGACCATGATCGTGACCGCGCTCGGGTTGCTGCTCGGCGGCCGCGGCGACGCCGGCTCGGTCCGCAAGGGCAAGAAGGCGGCGCGCGTCGAGGGCGTCATCGATGCCCGGTCGCTGCCCGGTGTCGTCGAGGCGACCGAGGAGGCCGGGGGAGAGGTCGAGGAGGGCCGCGTCCTGGTGGCGCGCACTGTCGCGGCCGAAGGCCGGGCGAGGGCGTACGTCGGGGGAGCGACCGTCCCGGTGGCGACCCTCGGCTCGGTGACCTCGCCGCTGGTCGCGGTCCACGGCCAGTCCGACCAGCACCGGCTGCTGCAGCCGCGCGCCCAGCGCGACTCGCTGGACCGCTTCGGCGGCGACGCGGTTGCCAAGCTCATCGCGGCCTACAGCGAGATCCACACCGAGCTCCGAGCCGTCGAGCAAGAGCTCGACGAGGTCACCACCCACGCCCGCGAGCGGGCGCAGGAGGCGGATCTGCTCCGCTTCGGCCTCGGTGAGGTCGAGGAGGTCTCACCGGAGTCCGGCGAGGACGTCACCCTCGCTCAGGAGGAGGAGAAGCTCGGCTACGCCGACACGCTGCGCACCGCCGCCGAGCAGGCCCGCGAGGCGCTTTCCTCGGAGGTCGACGCCCCCGACGCCCTGGGCGCCATCTCAGCCGCGCGCCAGGCTCTCGACGGCGTCCGCGACCACGACCCCGACGCCGCGTCCCTGGCCGACCGTCTCGCGGAGGTCTCCTACCTGCTCTCCGACCTGGCCGCCGATGTCGCCTCCTACGCGACCGCGATCGAGACCGACCCGGCGCGGCTCTCCGTGGTCTCCGAGCGCCGCGCGGCGCTGACCGCGCTGACGCGGAAGTACGGCGAGACCATCGACGAGGTGCTCGCCTGGGCCGAGACCGGCGCCAAGCGACTGCTCGAGCTCGACTCCGACGACGACCGCATCGAGGAGCTCCGCGGGGAGCGCACCCGGCTGCGCGCCGCTCTCGCAGACGCCGGCCTGGCGCTGTCGGCAGCCCGCACCGAGGCGGCCGGCGCTCTGGCCGAGGCGGTCAGCGACGAGCTCACCGGACTGGCGATGCCGCACGCGCGACTGGTGGTCGACGTACGCCAGAAGGAGACCGACGCCCCCGCATCCGAGGACGAGCCGCACGCGCCGCTACTGGTTGGATCGGGGCAGGGCGGTTCGGGCAAGGACCACCGCTGGCTGCGCTACGGCTCCAACGGCCTCGACGAGGTCGAGCTGCTGCTGGCGGCCAACACCGGCTCGGAGCCGCGCCCGCTCCACAAGGGCGCCTCCGGCGGTGAGCTCTCCCGGGTGATGCTGGCGATCGAGGTCGTCCTGGCGGCCACCAGCCCGGTCCCGACCTTCGTCTTCGACGAGGTCGACGCCGGCGTCGGCGGCACCGCCGCGGTCGAGATCGGCCGTCGTCTGGCCCACCTCGCCCGCACCGCCCAGGTCCTGGTCGTCACGCACCTGCCCCAGGTCGCCGCGTTCGCCGACCACCATGTCGCCGTCGAGAAGACCAGCGACGGCGTGGTCACCAGCTCCGGCCTCACCGTCCTCGACGACGAGTCCCGCGAACGCGAGCTCTCCCGCATGCTGGCGGGGCTGACGGCCTCCGACACCGCCATCGCGCACGCCCGCGAGCTCCTCGAGGTGGCCCGCGCGGCGAAGGTCTGAGCCCGCCGAAACCTCGGTTCTGGCGACCCGAGTCGGTCGTTGTGGCGAACGACACATGCCACGACGACCGACTCGGCTGTCAAACGTACGCATTCGGCCGCCACAACGACCGACTCGCCGGATCGGAGATCCGGGGACGCGTGCCGGCGACGGGGGAGGATTAATGGGACATGAGACTGCCTACTCGCCAGATTCCCTCCGTACTCCCTGGCATCCGCGGCACGCTCCGCGCGGGGCGGCCGACCAGGGCGCTGATCCCGCGGCTCAAAGAGGGCGACATCGCGGTGATCGACCATGTCGACCTGGACCGGAGCACCGCGCTGGCGATCGTGGCCAAGGGCGTCATCGCCGTGGTCAACGCCCAGCCGATGGTCTCGGGCCGCTACCCGAACCGGGGCCCGCAGACGCTGGCCGACGCCGGGATCGAGCTGATCGACAAGATCGGCGAGGAGGGGATCGAGAAGCTGGTCGACGGGCGGAAGGCGCGGATCCTCGACGGCGAGATCTTCGACGGCGAGCAGCTGCTGACCTCGGGCCGTGCGCTCGACCAGGAGTCCCTCGACAAGGACCTCGAGGACGCCAAGCGGGGCCTGAGCTCCCACCTGGACCTCTTCACCCACAACAGCAGCGAGCTGCTCAAGCGCGAGGAGGAGGTGCTGCTGCACGGCAACGGCGTACCTCCTCTCGACACGCCGCTGGCCGGCCGGCCCGTCGTGGTGGTCGCCGACCATCCCGACCTGGACCGGCTCCTCGGTGACCTCGCCGGCTTCCTGCGCGAGCAGCGCCCGGCCATCATCGCGGTGGGTCCTGCGGCGAAGAGGCTGACCAAGAAGCAGGTACGCCACGCCGTGGTCGTGCTGGGCCCCGACACCGACAGCTACCCCGAGCCGAAGGTGCTCACCAGCGCCGCCGAGGTCGTCCTCGCGCCCGGCGCCTCGGCGAGCGAGAGCGCCACCGAGCTCCTGGACCGGATCGGCGTTCAGCCGAAGCGGTTCGAGTCCGCCCTCGCCCCCGAGGACGCCGCCCTCCTGGTCGCCTACGCCCAGCACCCCTCACTGGTGGTCGGGGCCGGGCTGAGCACCACGCTGACCGACTTCCTCGAGGACCAGCGCCCGGGCCTGGCCGGCACCTACCTGACCCGGCTCGCGCTCGGCCCGACGCTGATCGACGCCTCCGCGGTCCCGGCGGTACGCCGCAAGGAGCCCCGCAGCCGTCGCCTCGTCCTTCCGCTCCTGGCCGCGGTGACGGCGCTGGCGATCGGCGTACCCGCCGGCATCTGGGCCGCCGACCACGACCTCACCGCGATCGGCACCGGCATCGTGAACAGAGCCGAGGGCGGAGCCGCGGCGAGCCCCGCCTCCGGCGAGAGCGAGACGAAGAGCGCGAAGGAGCCGCAGCAGAGCGCCGAGGCCCAGTTCGTCGCCGAGGCCGGCGACGCGCTCCTGCCCGGCACGCTCACCGGCCAGAAGGTCGCGGTCGTCGCCCTCCCCGGCGCCGACCAGAAGACGGTCGCCGCGCTCACCGGCAACATCGAGACGGCCGGCGGCGAGACGACGGGAGTGCTCGACGTACGGCCGAACCTGCTGGACCCCGACCGCAAGCAGTACGTCGACAGCCTGGCCACCCAGCTGGTCAAGCAGCTGGGCCGCGGCGACGCGGGACAGGCGACCTATCAGCGGATGGGCCAGGTGATCGGAGAGACCTACGCCGGCACGAAGCCGCCCACCGCGTTCGACCAGCCCGCCAAGACCGCCGCTGTGGCGTTGCTCACCGGCGACCTGGTCAAGGCCCAGGGACGACCGACCGGACCGGCCGGCCTCGTCCTGGTCGTCCTCGGCGAGGACAGCGAGGACACGACCGCGGTCGAAGGCCTGGTCGAGGGCCTCGGTGCGACCACGAAAGGGCTGGTCGTGACGGCACCGACGGGCTCCGAAGACCTCGAGACGCTCCGCGCCAACGACTGGCCGGGCTGGTTCGCGTCGGTCGACGGCATCGAGACGACCACCGGTCAGGTCGCCGCTCCGCTCGCGCTGTCTCGACAGCGGAGTCAACAAGGTGGCGATTTCGGTGCGTCAGGTTTCGGCGGCCTGCTGAAGCGTTGATAGGATTGAGGCCCATGAAGTCGGCGAGCTTGACCAAGCACATTTTTGTCACCGGGGGCGTCGCCTCCTCATTGGGAAAGGGCCTGACGGCATCGTCCCTCGGCCGTCTTCTCCGTTCGCGTGGCCTGAGCGTGACCATGCAGAAGCTGGACCCGTACCTCAACGTGGACCCCGGCACCATGAACCCGTTCCAGCACGGTGAGGTCTTCGTGACCAACGACGGTGCCGAGACCGATCTCGACATCGGCCACTACGAGCGGTTCCTCGACACCGACCTGGTCGGCCACGCCAACGTGACCACCGGGCAGGTCTACTCCAACGTGATCGCCAAGGAGCGCCGCGGCGACTACCTCGGCGAGACCGTCCAGGTGATCCCGCACATCACCGACGAGATCTCCGAGCGGGTCCTGGCCATGCACGGCCCCGAGATCGACGTGGTGATCACCGAGATCGGCGGCACGGTCGGCGACATCGAGTCGCTGCCGTTCCTCGAGGCGGCCCGCCAGGTGCGCCAGCGCCTCGGCCGCGACAACGTCTTCTTCGTGCACGTCTCCCTGGTGCCCTACATCGGCCCGTCCAAGGAGCTCAAGACGAAGCCGACCCAGCACTCGGTGATGGCGCTTCGCCAGATCGGCATCCAGCCCGACGCCATCGTGTGCCGCGCCGACCGCGAGCTGCCCGAGGGCATCAAGCGCAAGATCGCGCTCATGTGCGACGTCGACGAGGACGCCGTGGTGACCGCCGCCGACGCCCCGAGCATCTACGACATCCCGAAGGTGCTCCACCGCGAGGGCCTGGACGCCTATGTCGTACGCAAGCTCGACCTGCCCTTCCGCGACGTCGACTGGGCGCTGTGGGAGGACCTGCTCCGCCGGGTGCACCACCCGAAGGAAGAGCTGACCATCGGCCTGGTCGGCAAGTACATCGACCTGCCCGACGCCTACCTGAGCGTCGGCGAGGCGCTCCGCGCCGGCGGTTTCGCCAACGAGGCCAAGGTCAACATCCGCTGGATCCCCTCCGACGAGTGCGAGACCCCCGAGGGCGCCGCCAAGAACCTCCACGACGTCGACGCGGTCTGCGTCCCCGGCGGCTTCGGCATCCGCGGCCTCGAGGGCAAGCTCGGCGCGCTGACCTACACCCGCACGCACCAGATCCCCACGCTCGGCCTGTGCCTCGGCCTGCAGTGCATGGTCATCGAGTACGCCCGCAACGTGCTCGGCCTGGAGAAGGCCGACTCCACCGAGTTCGACGCCGAGACCCCCGAGCCCGTCATCGCCACGATGGAGGAGCAGAAGGCGTACGTCGAAGGCGCGGGCGACCTCGGTGGCACCATGCGCCTGGGGCTCTACCCGGCCGAGCTCAAGAAGGGCTCGATCGCGGCCGAGGTCTACGGCGAGACCTCCATCGACGAGCGTCACCGCCACCGCTACGAGGTCAACAACGCCTACCGCGACCAGCTGGAGGACGCCGGCCTGGTCTTCTCCGGCCTCTCGCCCGACAACCAGCTCGTCGAGTTCGTCGAGCTGCCCCGCGACGTACATCCCTACTACGTCTCCACCCAGGCCCACCCCGAGCTCCGCTCGCGGCCGACCCGACCGCACCCGCTCTTCGCCGGGCTGGTGAAGGCGGCCCTCGACCGGCAGAAGGAGCAGCGGTTCCCGATCGACGAGACCAACCTGCGCCGCGAGGTCAGCGAGGTCGAGCTGCCGGAGACGGCCGACGCCTGATCAGCAAATGACAGAGCCCCTGGGGCCGGCATGTGCCGGGCCCAGGGGCTCCGCGTCTAGGTGTCAGCGACGTACCTCGCCGGACGGCTTCACCTCGCCGCGCCACGCACCGGTCTCGGTGCCGCGGTTCTCGATGAAGTCCTTGAACCGCTCGAGGTCGCCCTTGGCCCGCATGTCGACGATCTTGAGCAGGTCACCGGTCTTCTCGACCGCGCCCTCGGGCTCGTACTCCAGGTGAAGCGTCACCTGGGTCGACTTCGCCATCGCGTCCGGCGTGAACGAGACAGTGCCCTTGTTTGTGGCACCCTCGACGGCACGCCAGGTGATGCGCTCATCGGGAACCTGGTCGACGATCTCGGCGTCCCACTCGCGGGTCACGCCGCCGATCTCGGCCTTCCAGTGCAGATGCTTGTCGTCGAGCTGGCGGACCGACTCGACGCCCTCCATGAACTGGGGGAACGACTCGAACTGGGTCCACTGGTCGTACGCGGTGCTGACCGGGACCGCGACCTGGACGCTCTTCTCGATGGTGCTCATGTCGTGTCTCCTCTCGATTGCGTACGACACGAGAGGTACCCGGCGTCCTCGCGGGCCATACGTTCTGGCGGCCCGGATTCTGCCGCGGTCACAACGCGCGAGCCGCGACCTGCCGCGAGTGCACGTCGGCCATGCGGATCACGGTCTGCCGGACGAACGGGACCAGCGTGTCGCCCTCACAGGCGGCGCGCGCGGCCGCGGCGACGTCCTCACCGGCCTGGACCGGGTAGAAGCGGAGCTGGAGCCCGTAGGCGAGCAGCCCGCCACCCCTGATGTCGGCGACGGCGTCGAGATAGCGCTGCGCGTACGGCGCCAGGATCTCGTCCTGGCCGGGGCGCCAGAACGCCGAGCTCAGGGCGTACCCACCGTCGGTGCGCGGCAGCCGGCGCTCGATCATGCTCACCTGCCAGGCCTCCTCCTTGGCCTCCGCGAGCGGCTGCGCCGTGCGTACGCCGAGGGCACTGACCCACGACTCGGGATCCGGGTCGCGTGCCTCCAGGGCTGCGACCGCCTCGGCGTCGTAGTCGCCCGTCTCGGCACGCCGACCGAGCAGCCGCCAGGCCACCTGTACGTCCTCGGCGGCCCCGCGCTCGGCCAGAGCGAGCTGCTCGGGTGTGGACGCGTGCGAGGCGAGCACCCGCTGAGCGGTGTCGCGGTTGGCAGGGTCCTCGGCGAGCACCGCGGCCGCTGCGGCGACCAGCGCGCGCTGCTCGGCGACCCGCTCGGGCGCCGTCCACAGCTCGGCAGCGGTGACGGCCATGCTCAGGAACTCGCCGGTGACCTGCGGGTTGCGCTCGGTCTCGAGGACCGAGAGGACCCGCGAGACGACCTCGGGGCCGGCGATCTCGCCGCGGAACAGGGCGGTCCAGGCGCTGTTGACCGCGACCGCCCGCGCCACCGCGTCGGGCAGCCGGCCGGCGTTCTGGCCGAGCCAGGCCTCGCTGGCCTCGTCCGAGCGCACCGCCGCGAAGGTCACGTCGGTCGCGTTGACCAGGTGCGCGGCGGCGTCGGGGAGCGAGACCGCGACGGGCTCGCCCGCCACGGTGACCGCAGTGGTGGCGAGCAGGGCGCCGGAGTCGTCGTAGGAGGCGATGTCGAGCCGGTGGGGACGTACGGTGCCGTCGGGGCTGGTGACCGACACCTTGCCGTCGGCGAGGGTGATCACGTCGGTGCCGGCGTGGTCGAGCCACGCGGTGGTCCAGGCGGAGAGGTCCTTGCCCGCGGCCGCGCCGAAGGCGCCCATCAGGTCGTCGAGGACGGTGTTGCCGTAGGCGTGCTCGGCGAAGTAGGACTGCAGCCCGGCGAGGTAGGCCTCCTCGCCGATGTAGGCGTGCAGCTGCTGCAGCACGGCCTGGCCCTTCATGTAGGTGATCGCGTCGAAGTTGGCCATCGCGACGTCGACGCTGGGCACGACGCCCCGGATCGGGTGGGTGGCGGGCGTCGCGTCGATGTCGTAGCCCGCCTTCTTCTCGGTCAGCGCGATCGACGCCCACACGTCGGCGTGGTCGGGAAGCGCGGCCGAGGCCCACACGGCCGCCCACGAGGCGAAGGCCTCGTTGAGCCACAGGTCGTCCCACCAGCGCATCGTGACCAGGTCGCCGAACCACATGTGCGCCATCTCGTGGAGGACCACATTGGTGCGCTCGGTCCGGTCGGCGTGGGTCGGCGCCGTGCGGAAGAGGAACACGTCGCTGTGGGTGACCGCGCCCCAGTTCTCCATCGCGCCACCCATGTCGGGCACGAAGATCTGGTCGTAGCGGCGCTGCGGGAACGGCATCCCGAACTTGGCGCCGAACCAGGCCAGCCCGTGCTCGGTGACCTGCAGGATCTCCTCCCGGTCCCGCTCGAGCTGGTTGCGCAGCGACTGACGGGCGTAGAGGCCCAGGTCGTAGCCGCCGCGCTCCTCGCGGACCTCGACGAACGGCCCGGCGTTGACCACCACGACGTACGTCGAGAGCGGGGGAGTGTCCTCGAAGACCCAGGTCCGCGCACCTGCTGCCGCGTCCGAGACGCTCGCGGGCGCGGAGTTGGAGAGCACCGTCCACTGCTCGGGGGCGGTCACGGTGAACCCGTGCACAGCCTTGAGGTCGGGCTGGTCGAAGCATGCCCACAGCCGACGAGCGTCGTCGGGCTCGAAGGAGGTCCACACGTAGACGTTGCCGTCGGAGGGGTCGACGGTGCGCAGCACGCCCTCGGAGGAGGCGGTGTCGGACTGGGAGGCGGTCACGACCAGGGTGTTGGTCTCGGCAAGGTCCTCCAGCGGGATCCGGCCGGCGCTGATCGTGGCGAGGTCGAGCTCCGTGCCGTTGAGCGTGGCCGCGCTGACCTCGGCCACGCAGTCGACGAACGTGCTCGAGCCCGGGGTGGCGGAGAAGGTGATCGTGGAGACGCTGGAGAGCGTCTCGCCCTCCAGCAGGCCGGCCATGTCGAGCGAGATGTCGTAGCGCTCGACGATGACCGTGGCGGCCCGCGCGGCCGCCTCCTCCTGGGTGAGTGAGGCAGGGGCGGCGGGGGAGGTGGCAGACATGAGCCGAGGGTAGCCTCGGGCCATGACATCGGACGCACGAATTTCCGACTCGCCCGTGCCGCTGGACCAGGGACCGCTCACCGAGTGGGACGCCCCGGAGAGCTGGCCGGTCGCCTCGAGCGAGGACCTCCATCGTGACGGCTGGGTCGTCGCGCTGCGCGCCGACCGGATCAACCGCCCCGGTCACGAGGACGAGGAGCCGTTCCGTCGCCTGGTGGTCGAGCACCCGGGCGCCGCGGTCGTGCTGGCGCTGGACGAGGAGGAGCGGGCCCTGGTGATCACCCAGTACCGCCATCCCGCGAAGCGGCGCTTCGTGGAGCTGCCGGCCGGCCTGATCGACTATCCCGGCGAGGACCCGCTCGAAGTCGCGGTGCGCGAGCTGCGTGAGGAGGTGGCCCACGAGGCGGCGGAGTGGACGCCGCTGCTCTCGACGTACGCCTCACCCGGGCTCACCGAGGAGATCCACCATTTCTTCCTCGCCCGCGGCCTCACCGCCAGCGACCGCGACGGCTTCGAGCTCGAGCACGAGGAGGCCGAGATGAGCGTCCACTGGGTGCCCTTCGAGGAGCTCCTGGACGCCGTGCTGGACGGCCGGGCGACCGACTCGCCGGTCGTCCAGGCCGTGCTTGCGTACGCGGCTCTCAAGTCTCGTGGCAGAGTCTGATCAGGGGGGGTCTGGTCAGGACCGAGCGACGTGATTTTGGTGACGTGCGCCACACCGGGTTAGACATGCCGCGTCAGGCGGCGCACATCCGGCTGACCCGTAGTCCCACGGACCACCACATTCAGGGGCCATCACATGAAGGGCAGGGCAATGAGAATCGGCGTACCCAAGGAAGTCAAGAACCACGAGTACCGGGTGGCGATCACCCCCTCGGGCGTGCACGAGCTGGTGGCCAACGGCCACGAGGTCTTCGTCGAGGCAGGTGCCGGTGTCGGCTCCTCGATCCCTGACAGCGACTACGCCGCGGTCGGCGCCAAGATCCTCGGCGATGCCGACGAGACCTGGGGCAACGCCGACATGGTGCTCAAGGTCAAGGAGCCGGTCGCGGAGGAGTACCACCGGCTGCGCGAGGGCCTGACCCTGTTCACCTACCTCCACCTGGCCGCCGACAAGCCGCTGACGCAGGAGCTCTTGGCCAAGAAGGTCACCGCGATCGCGTACGAGACCGTCGAGCTGCCCAACCGGGCGCTGCCGTTGCTCTACCCGATGTCGGAGGTCGCCGGCTGCCTGGCGCCCCAGGTCGGCGCCTACAACCTGCTCAAGGCCCAGGGCGGCCGCGGCACGCTGATGGGTGGTGTCGGCGGTGTCGCCAACGCCAAGGTCGTCATCATCGGTGCCGGAGTCTCGGGGCAGAACGCCGCCAACATCGCTCTGGGGATGGGCGCGGACGTCACGCTGCTCGACACCGACCTGGAGAAGCTGCGGATGTCGTTCTGGCGCTACTCCAACCAGGTCCACGGGCTCGCGTCGAACAAGCTCGCGCTCGAGGAGCAGGTGCTCGCGGCCGACCTGGTCATCGGCGCCGTGCTGATCCCGGGGGCGGCCGCGCCGAAGCTGGTCAGCAACGACCTGGTCTCGCGGATGAAGCCGGGCTCGGTGCTCGTCGACATCGCCATCGACCAGGGCGGCTGTTTCGAGGACTCCCACGCCACCACCCACGCGGACCCGACCTACCAGGTCCACAACTCGACCTTCTACTGCGTGGCCAACATGCCCGGCGCGGTGCCCAACACCTCCACCTACGCCCTGACCAACGCGACCATGCCGTACGCCGTGGCGCTGGCCAACAAGGGCTGGGTCCAGGCGCTGCGTGAGGACGCTGCGCTCGCCAAGGGCCTCAACACCCATGACGGCCAGCTCACCTACGGGCCTGTCGGCGAGGCGGTCGGCATCGACTCCGTCGCGCTGGAGACGGTCCTCGCCTGAGGCCCAGTCGGCGCGTTCTCACGTCAAAGCACGCCGAGTCGGCTCGTCATGACGAGCCGACTCGGCGGTGTGTTTGGTCAGGATGAGCCGACTCGGCTGGTTGGATGGGAAATGTGACAGCGGAATCGATTGCCTCGGGCTCCGCTTCAGCGGTGTCGTACGCTTCGGGCTCCGCTTCAGCAGTGGAGCACGCGATGCGTACGTATCTCGACCATCTGACGGTCGAGCGGGGCCTCGCGGCCAACACGCTGTCCTCCTACCGGCGCGACCTGCGGAGGTACGCCGAGTTCCTCGCCCAGGAGCGCGTCGACGACCTCGCCGGGGTCTCGGAGGCGACGGTGTCGGGGTTCCTGGCACACCTGCGCGAAGGCAGTGAGGAGCACCCGGCGCTCAGCGCGACCTCCGCGGCACGGACGGTCGTCGCGGTGCGCGGGTTCCACAAGTTCGCGGTGGCCGACGGGCTGGTCGAGGCCAACCCGGCCGGCCACGTGAAGCCGCCGCGCGCGGAGAAGCGGCTCCCGAAGGCGCTGCCACTGGCCGACGTGGAGGCGATCCTGGAGGCGGCGGGCGCGCCCGGGACGCCGCTCGCGCTGCGTGACCGTGCCCTCCTGGAAGTTCTCTACGGCACCGGTGCCCGCATCTCCGAGGCGGTCGGCCTCGACGTCGACGACCTCGACCGGGTCGACCATGTCGTACTCCTGCGAGGCAAGGGCGGCAAGGAGCGGATCGTCCCGGTCGGCTCCTACGCCATCGAGGCGGTCGAGGCCTACCTGACCCGGGCCCGCCCCGACCTGGCGGCGGCCCGCTCCGGAGGTGCGCTCTTCCTCAACGCCCGCGGCGGCCGCCTCTCCCGCCAGTCGGCCTGGACCGTGCTGACCCGGGCCGCCGAACGTGCTGGGATCCACAAGGACGTCTCGCCCCACACCCTGCGCCATTCCTTCGCCACCCACCTGCTGGACGGCGGCGCCGACGTACGTGTCGTGCAGGAGCTGCTGGGCCATGCGTCGGTGACCACGACGCAGATCTACACTCTTGTCACCGTGGACAATCTCCGAGAGGTCTTCGCGACCGCACACCCGAGGGCCCTGTGACCGACACCAGCTGGATCCCCAAGGTCGGAGCGAGCCCTGACGACGTCTACGAGGCGGTCGTGGCGTGGGCCGAGGGGAGTGGCCGCAGTCTCTACCCCCACCAGGACGAGGCGATCATGTCCCTCCTGGCCGGCGACAACGTCATCCTGGCGACGCCGACGGGCTCGGGGAAGTCGCTGGTCGCGGCGGGCGCGCACGCGGCGGCGCTGGCCGAGGACAAGGTCTCCTTCTACACCGCGCCGATCAAGGCGCTGGTCAGCGAGAAGTTCTTCGATCTGGTGGAGACGTTCGGCGCCGAGAACGTCGGCATGCTCACCGGCGACGCGAGCGTCAACGCCGACGCCCCGATCATCTGCTGCACCGCCGAGGTGCTCGCCAACCTGGCGCTGCGAGAAGGAAAGCACGCCGACGTCGGGCTCGTGATCATGGACGAGTTCCACTACTACGGCGAGCCCGACCGTGGCTGGGCGTGGCAGGTGCCGCTGCTCGAGCTGCCGCAGGCCCAGTTCCTGCTGCTCTCCGCGACGCTCGGCGACACCAGCGCCCTGGCCAAGGACATGAACAGGCGAAACGGCCGCGAGACCGTGCTCGTCGACCAAGCGGAACGACCCGTTCCGCTCACCTTCGACTGGCGGCTCACGCCGCTCCAGGAGACCCTCGAGGAGCTCGTCACCACCGGCCAGGCTCCCGTCTACGTCGTCCACTTCACCCAGAAGGACGCCGTCACCCACGGCACCTCCCTGCTCCATGCCGGCTGGCTGAAGCTCTCCGCCGAGGAGAAGGACCAGATCGCCAAGCGGCTCGAGCCGGTCCGCTTCGCCGCCGGCTTCGGCAAGACCCTCTCCAAGCTGCTGCGCAAGGGCATCGGCGTCCACCACGCCGGCATGCTCCCCAGATACCGAAGGCTCGTCGAGCAGCTCGCCCAGGCCGGGCTGCTCAAGGTCATCGCCGGCACCGACACCCTCGGAGTCGGCATCAACGTCCCGATCCGTACGGTGCTCTTCACCGGCCTGGCCAAGTTCGACGGCCGCCGGCAGCGCATCCTGCGCACCAGGGAGTTCCTCCAGATCGCCGGAAGGGCCGGCCGGGCGGGCTTCGACACCCAGGGCTACGTCGTCGTCCAGGCGCCTGAGCACATCATCGAGAACGAGAAGGCCAAGGCGAAGTCCGAGGAGCGCCGCAAGGCCGGCAAGAAGAACTCCAAGGCCCAGCTCAAGAAGCCGCCCGAGGGCACGGTCGTGTGGACCGAGGCGACGTTCACCAAGCTCGTCGACGGCGCCCCCGAGCCGCTGCAGAGCCGGATGAAGGTCGACAACTCGATGATCCTCAATGTCGTCGCCCGCGACGAGGACGCCTTCGAGGTGATGCGCCGGATCACCATGGACAACCACGAGGAGCGGCGCACCCAGCTCAAGCTCGCCCGCCGGGCCCTGCGCCTGACCCGCTCCCTGGTCCACAGCGGGGTCCTGACCAGGCTCGCCGAGCCCGATGCGTACGGGCGTCGCTACGTCCTCACCGAGGCCCTTCCCGCCGACTTCGCCCTCAACCAGCCGCTGGCCCACTTCGCCCTCGCAGCACTGGACACGCTCGATCCGGAGTCGCCCGAGCACACCCTCGAGATCGTCTCGGTGATCGAGTCCGTCCTCGAGCCGCCGCGCCAGATCCTCTTCGCCCAGCAGCACGAGGCCCGCGGCAAGGCGATCGAGAACATGAAGGCCGACGGCGTCGAGTACGACGAGCGGATGGCTCTCATCGAGGAGATCACCTGGCCCAAGCCGATGGCCGAGCGGCTCGAGGCGCTCTTCGAGGTCTACCGCGGCACCCACCCGTGGCTGCCCGAGGATGCCCTCGACCCCAAGTCGATCCTGCGCGAGATGTACGAGCAGGGGATGACCTTCACCGACGTCGTACGCCGCTACCAGCTCGCCCGCTCCGAGGGCCTGGTGCTGCGCTACCTGACCGACGCCTACCGCACCTTCCGGCACACCCTCCCCGAGACCCACAAGAGTCCCGAGATCGAGGACCTGGTCGAGTGGCTGGGGGAGACCATCCGGCAGACCGACTCCTCGCTGCTCGACGAGTGGGAGGCGCTCTCCGACCCCGAGCACATCCCGTCGGCCGTCGCCCACCACGAGGCGCCACCGCCGCCGCGGTCGCTGTCCCAGCAGACCCGTGCGTTCGAGATCATGGTCCGCAACGCGATGTGGGCCCGGGTCGACGCGGTCTCGCGCGACGACCTCGACACGCTGATGTCGCTGGAGCGCTCCGCCGCCGACCGGCTCGAGCCCGCGCGCGACGTGGTGATGACCAGGTCCCGCTGGGACGACGCCCTCGAGGCCTACTTCGCCGAGCACGACGACGTGGGCATCTCCGCCGACTCGCGCTCACCCAAGCTGCTCACCTGGACCGCCGAGCGCGGCGCCCCGGCGGGAGTGGACGAGGAGGACGAGGCGTACGACTCGACCCGGGTCTGGCGGATCACCCAGACCCTCGACGACCCGGCCGGCGACCACGACTGGGTGATCGAGGCGGTGGCCGATCTGGACGCGAGCGACGAGGCCGGCGAGCTGGTTCTGGCGACGGTGGCGATGCGTCGGCTGTGACGGGTTGCCCGGTTCCGCTAGCGTTGGGGCGTGCGCAAGCTACTGAAGAACCCCGTCGTCGTCGCGGCCATCGCCAAGATCGCCAACGAGGCTCGCAAGCCCGAGAACCAGAAGAAGATCAAGGACGCTGCGAGCAAGGCCTACGACCAGTTCCAGAAGCGCCGTAAGTCGCACTGAGCTCGACCGATCGAGCGGAGATCCATCCACAGGTTTCTCCACATCGAGGGCCCTTCCTGTGGGGCTGGCGGTGCGCCAAGTGCACAGGTCATCAACAGATTCGGGCCGCGTATCAGAATCACCCGGATTTGCCTTGTGACACGCCCGGCGCGGCTCCTACAGTCGCGCAGATCCGGGTCTTAGAGTCGCCGTGTCGACATATAGACCCGCTAGCCGTGATCGTCCCAGGGCCGCGGCAACTGAACCGGGGGTGGAGGAATGGAAGACAGCTATTTCGGAGCAGGTGGCGCGACCGCGCCGCAGATGCCTCCGCAGACGCCGGCGGCCCCGCCCCCGGCCTATCCGCCCTCGGCCCGGCTGCGCGCCAACGCCCCTGAGCCCGACGCGGGGTCCTTCGACTCCCCGGGCAAGAACAAGATGGGCCCGACCGGTCGTCCCTGGCCCAATCTCCCCGAGCCCGGTCCCGCCACCGGCGGCCCGGCGCGCACGGTCGCGATGGTCAACCAGAAGGGTGGCGTCGGCAAGACCACGACCACCATCAACCTGGGTGCCGCGCTGGCCGAGCACGGCCGCAAGGTCCTGATGGTCGACTTCGACCCGCAGGGGTCGCTCTCGGTCGGTCTGGGTCTCCAGCCCAACGAGATCGAGCTGACCGTCTACAACCTGCTGATGGAGCGTGACATCACGCTCGAGGACGTCGTCGTCCCCTCCGGCATCGACGGCGTCGACCTGCTGCCGGCCAACATCGACCTCTCCGCCGCCGAGGTGCAGCTGGTCCAGGAGGTCGCTCGCGAGCAGACCCTGGCCCGCGCGCTGGCGCCGGCCGTCGCCAACTACGACGTGATCCTCATCGACTGTCAGCCGAGCCTGGGCCTGCTGACCGTCAACGCGCTCACCGCCTCCGACTCCGTGGTCGTGCCGCTGGAGTGCGAGTATTTCGCGCTGCGCGGCGTCGCTCTGCTCAAGGACACCATCGACAAGGTTCAGGAGCGGCTCAACCCGCGTCTGAAGATCGACGGAATACTGGGCACGATGTACGACAGCCGCACCATGCACAGCCGTGAGGTCATGGAGACCCTGGTCAACGGCTGGGGCGACCGCGTCTTCCACAGTGTCATCCGCCGCACCGTGAAGTTTGCCGACTCCACCGTAGTCGGCGAGCCGATCACCGAGTACGCATCCAGCTCCACCGGCGCCGACTCCTACCGGATGCTCGCCAAGGAGGTGCTGGCCCGATGGCAACGCGGCGAGTGAGGGTTCCGGCTGCCGACGACCTGTTCCGGCGTACGTCCGACGGCGCTGCCGCCGCCGGGCCCGCCGCCGAGGCGAAGGCCCGTCCGGTGCATGCGGTGCCCGAGCCGGCCGAGGAGACGCCGGCTGCGAAGAAGCGGTCCAGCGGCCGGGTACGCCATGACGAGAAGATGACGGTCTACATCACCTCCGAGGAGTTGCTCGACCTCGAGCACGCCCGGCTCAACCTGCGGGCCAAGCACAGCATCGCGGTCGACCGCGGCCGGCTGGTGCGCGAGGCGCTCGCGATCGTGCTGGCCGACCTGGAGGAGTACGGGGACGACAGCGCCCTCGTGCACCGGCTCGCCGAGTGACGGTCACGCAGATGGCCGATGCCCCGGAGGGGGCCGAGGAGCAGGAGTCGAGCGGCGCCGGGGGCTTCGAGGTGCACCTCGGCAACTTCGAGGGTCCCTTCGACCTGCTGCTCAGCCTGATCGCCAAGCACAAGCTCGACATCACCGAGGTCTCCCTGGCCACGGTGACCGACGAGTTCATCGCCTACGTCAAGAAGGGCGCCGCTGACAGCGGGTCCTGGGACCTCGAACAGACGTCCAACTTCCTGCTGGTGGCGAGCACGCTGCTCGACCTGAAGGCAGCCCGGCTACTGCCGCAGGGTGACGTCGAGGACGAGGAGGACCTCGCGCTGCTCGAGGCTCGCGACCTCCTCTTCGCGCGCCTGCTGCAGTACAAGGCGTTCAAGCAGGTCGCGGCGGTCTTCGGCGAGCGGCTGGCGAAGGAGTCCAAGCGCCACCCGCGCTCGGTCCAGCTCGAGCCGCGCTATGCGGGGCTCCTGCCCGAAGTGCTGATCGGGATCGGGCTGGAGCAGTTCGCCCAGCTCGCCGCCGCCGCGATGGCACCCAAGCCGGGGCCGCCCGAGATCGGGCTCGCCCACATCCACGGCTCCAAGGTGTCGGTCAAGGAGCAGGCGGCCCTGGTCATCGAGCGGCTGCGCGCCGGCGGGCAGGTCACCTTCCGTGGCCTCTGCGCCGACTCGCCCGACACGCTGACCACGGTGGCCCGGTTCCTCTCGCTGCTGGAGCTCTTCCGCGAGGGTGCGGTCGCCTTCGACCAGGTCACCGCGCTGGGCGAGCTGACCGTACGCTGGACCGGCGACGAGGCGCTCGACGTCGATGAGCTGATCCAAGACGAGTTCGAGGGGCAGCCGCCCGCGGAGGGCGGCGCCGATGACGGGGAGAAGGACGATGACTGAGGCTGCCACGGGGGAGACCACCGAGGAGACCCTGGCGATCGAGTTCGCCGACCTGCGGCCTGCACTCGAGGCGGTGCTGATGGTCGCCGACGAGCCGCTGGCCGCGGCATCGCTGGCCTCCGCGGTCGGTCACCCGACGGCCGCGGTGATCGAGGCCCTGGAGGCCCTGGCGGCCGAATACACCGAGCAGGGCCGCGGTTTCGACCTGCGCAACGTCGCGGGTGGCTGGCGGTTCTACACCCGCGAGGAGTACGCCGCCGTCGTCGAGGGCTTCGTGCTCGAGGGGCAGCAGGCGCGGCTCACCCAGGCTGCCCTGGAGACGTTGGCTGTGGTCGCCTACAAGCAGCCCGTCTCGCGCGCCCGGGTCTCCGCGATCCGCGGCGTCAACGTCGACGGCGTGATGCGTACGCTGCTCACCCGCGGTCTCGTCGAGGAGGCCGGCCAGGACCACGAGACCGGCGCCAACCTCTACCGCACCACCGGCTACTTCCTCGAGCGGATCGGCATCACCGACCTCGGCGAGCTGCCGGAGCTGGCTCCGTACCTGCCCGACCTCGCCGACATGGAGGAGGAGCTGACCGAGCAGGTCAGCCAGGAGGCGCTCGCCGCGCAGCCCGAGGAGAGTGCGGCAAATGGGGATGACTCGGCGGATACGGCAGAATCGTAAACGTGAGCGACCTGCCTGAGCGAGACGATCTTCCGCTGGACGACGAGGGCCTGATCCGGCTCCAGAAGCTGCTGGCCCTGGCCGGCATCGCGTCGCGGCGCGGCAGCGAGATCCTGATGCTCAACGGCTCCGTCGAGGTCAATGGCGAGGTGGTCACCCGCCTCGGCACCAAGGTCGACCCGGGCAAGGACGTCGTACGCGTCGACGGCAAGCGGCTCCCGCCGATCTCCGGCAAGGTCTACCTGGCCCTCAACAAGCCGCGTGGTGTGGTCTCGACCATGAGCGACCCCGAAGGCCGACGCAACCTCTCGGACCTGGTCGCCGACCGCCCCGAGCGTCTGTTCCACGTCGGCCGTCTCGACACCGACACCGAGGGCCTGATCATCCTCACCAACGACGGTGACTTCGCCCACCGGCTGGCCCACCCCAGCTACGAGGTCGACAAGACCTATGTCGCCGAGGTCAGTGGCGAGATCTTCCCCAACGTACGCAAGCGGCTCCTCGCCGGTGTCACCCTCGAGGACGGCCCGGTGACCGTCACCAAGGCCCGGATCATGGAGACCCGCAAGGACAAGTCGATCATCGAGCTGGTCATCCACGAAGGACGCAACCGCATCGTGCGCCGCCTCCTCGACCACCTCGGCCACCCGGTGACGCGGCTGACCCGCACCCGGATCGGCCCCGTCCGGCTCGGCACCATGAAGCCCGGTGAGATGCGCGATCTGTCCCGAGAGGAGCTCGGCGAGCTCCTCGACACCACCGAGCTCTGAGGCCGCAGAAACCCTGGTGCGTACGTGGGGCTCGAGCCGTTAAGGTGATCGGCATGCAGCAGCGCGCGATGAGCACGACGACGCCGGACCCACTCCGGCGCTGACCTGCTGTCCACTTTTCGCAGACCGCCCCGGAGCATCGCTCCGGGGCGGTTCTCGTCTCTGGTGGCCGTGCTCCGGGACCTCGATCCAGGAGCACACCATGAATCTCGATCATCGCGACCTCAACCGCGACCTCGCCATCTTCGCCGCCGACCCGCTGGCCGGATCCGGGCTGCCGCTCTGGCTGCCCGACGGGGCCGTCATCTTCGCCGAGCTGGAGCGGCTCGCCGCCGACCTGGCCCGGGCCGACGGCTGCGTACCGGTCAAGACCCCGGTGCTCGGGAAGCGTGGGCTCTTCGAGCGCTCGGGTCACTGGGCGAAGTTCGCCGAGGACATGTTCCCGCCGATGTCGATGGGATCGGGTTCGGACGAGGACGACCTCGTCCTCCGTCCCGCCAACTGCCCGCACCATGCGCTGGTCTACAGGGCCCGCCAGCACTCCTACCGTGAGCTCCCGATCCGGCTGCACGAGCTCGCCCCGATGTTCCGCGCCGAACGCTCCGGGGTGCTCTCGGGGCTGAGCCGGGTACGCCAGATCAACCTCGACGACACCCACGTCTTCTGCCGCCCCGACCAGGTGGCCGAGGAGGCGGGTAAGGCGCTGCGCTCGGCGCTGAAGGCCCAGGAGATCCTTGGTCTGCGGGTCGACTACGTCCGCCTCTCCCTCCGCGACGCCTCCCCGTCCTACCTCGGCTCCGTCGAGCAGTGGGACGGTGCCGAGGAGGCGCTGAGGAAAGCGGCGGCCGAGGCCGGCGTCGAGGTCGTCGTGGCGCCGGGCGAGGCCGCCTTCTACGGTCCCAAGCTCGATCTGCAGGTCATCGACCCCGCGGGCCACGATGAGACCATCGCCACCGTCCAGGTCGACTTCAACCAGCCCGAGCGCTTCGACCTCACCTACGACGCCGCCGACGGTTCCCAGCAGCGGGTCGTGATGGTCCACCGCGGCACCGTCGGATCCATGGAGCGCGTCACCGCGGCGGTGCTCGAGCGCTACCAGGGCCGTCTCCCGCTGTGGCTGGCGCCTGTCCAGATCGCCGTCCTCCCCGTCTCCGCAGATCAGGACGCCGGTGCCCGCGGACTCGTCGACGCGCTCGTCGCCGAGGGGCTCCGTCCGCGTCTGGACGCCGACGGCTCGCTCGGTGCTCGGATCCGCGAGTCTCGTCGTCGACGTGAACCGCTCATCGGGGTCATCGGGGCGAACGAGGCTGAGGCAGGGGACGTGCAGGTACGCGACGTCGCGGCCGGGGTCGAGCGCCGGCTCTCGGTCACCGGGTTGGTGGCGGCGATGAAGGAGGCTCACATCTCCCGGTCGGGTGAGCTTTCCTGGTGAGGTCTGCCGCCGAGACGTCACGTACGTCGGCCGAGTGGGCAGTCAACTGCCCACTCGGTCGACGCGGGTGACGCCTCGGCAACCAGCACCGCATAGCGCTATCGCACACCTGCCGTGTCTCGCGCGATAGTGCATGGGCAACCCGCCCCGACCGTGGCACCATCGAGATATGACCGTGCCGGAGGTGCTGCGGCCCTATGTCACCTCACTGGTCACCTACGATGTCGACTTCGGGGCGCCGGGGGTGCATCGGGGGATGCCGTCGACCGAGATCACTTTCGTGCTCCCGGTCGACGAGCCGTTGGTGACCTCGTGGGGGAGTGGGACGGAGCCGGTGACGGCGTGGTCGATGGTCTCCGGGTTGCACACCCGGCCGGCGGCGATCCATCACCACGGCCACCAGCGCGGCGTGCAGCTGGGGTTGACCACCACCGGGGTGCGGGCGCTGTTCGGGATGCCGGCGGCGGCGTGGCGCGGTGAGCTCCTCGCCCTCGACGAGGTCGCGGCACCTGGCGGCGTACGTCATCTTCCGGAGCGGCTGGCCGAGGCGGATCCGCGGGAGTGGGCCCGGTTGGTCGTGACCGGCCTGGTCGAGGCGCTGGCGCGGTACGGCGAGCCCGGGCCGAGGGCGGAGGTGGGCCGCGCGCTGGCGCTGCTGACCGGGGGAGCGGGAGTGCAGGAGGTGGCCGACGACGTCGGCTACAGCCGCCGGCGGATCAGTGACCTGGTGCGTGCGGAGACCGGGGTGGCGCCGAAGCAGTTCCAGCGGCTGGCTCGCTTCGACCGCTCCCGTGGACTGGTCGGCCGGATGCCACTGGCTCGGGCGGCGACCGTCTGTGGCTATGCCGACCAGGCGCACCTGACGCGGGAGTGGCAGGAGTTCGGCGGGTGTACGCCGACGACCTGGCTGCGCGAGGAGTTCCCATTCGTTCAAGACCTGGCCGGTACGTCGGCGGTTGACTCGGATGCATGAGCACTGAGCAGAAGACCGACGTAGCGAAGATCAAGTACTGGCAGTCGATGGCGTTCCAGGACGCCGAGAAGATGATGACGTGGCTGAGCGCAATCGGCTTCGTCGAGCACGCCACCTACCGTGAGGGCGGCATCGTGCACCACGCGGAGTGGCTCTGGCCCGGGGGAGGCGGGCTGATGTTCGGACAGGTACGCGAGGACGGCGGCATCAAGAACACCGGTGTCTCCTCCGCCTACCTGGTCACCGACGACCCCGACGCCGTCTTCGACAAGGCGGTCGCGGCTGGCGCCACCGTGGACCGGCCGATGGTCGACCAGGACTACGGCGGCCGCGGCGGCACCGTGACCGATCCCGAGGGCAACTCCTGGTCCATCGGCAGCTACCAGCCTTCGTGATCGCGAAGCGCTATCGCACACCCTGGTCGCCGGCCGCGATAGCGCACCACAGGCGCTGAGACGAGGCGGGTCCGGCGGCACCGACCGTTTAGCCTTGGAGGCATGACACAGACCGGGCACGCAGGGGGAGGGCTGTCGACTCTGACCGGCCCGGTCGAGATCGTCGGTGTCGGCCTGCTCGGCACCTCGGTCGCGCTCGCCTGCGCCTCCGCCGGACTCGACGTGCTGCTGAGCGACTCGGTCGCCAGCCACGTGCGCACCGCGACCGGCCTCGGCGCCGGCCGCCGCCGCAAGCCCGGCGACACGCCGCAGCTGATCGTCGTCGCGGTCCCGCCGGCGCACCTCGGCGAGGTGATCGCCCGAGCGCTCGCCGACAGCCCCGACGCCGTCGTGACGGACGTCGGCAGCGTGAAGGCCTCGCCGCTGGCCTACGTCCGTGAGCACAGCCCGGGCGACGTACGACGCTACGTCGGCGGGCACCCGATGGCAGGCAGCGAGCGCTCCGGGCCGCTGGCCGCGACCGCGACGCTGTTCGAGGGGCGGCCCTGGGCGGTCACGCCGCACGCGGAGGCGAACCCCGAGGCGACCGCGCTCGTCGGAGAGCTCGCCGCGCTGTGCGGCGCCGTTCCGCTGACCCTCAGCCCGGAGGACCACGACCAGGCCGTCGCCCGCACCTCCCACGTCCCGCACCTGATGGCCGCGCTGGTGGCCGGCCGCCTGGCGGTGGCGCCCGAGGGACACCTCGGCCTCAGCGGCCAGGGCGTACGCGACGTGACCCGTGTTGCCGCCGGCGATCCCGGTCTCTACGGCCAGATCGTGGCCGGGAACGCCCGCGCGGTGACCGACCTGCTCACCGAGGTGCGCGCTCAGCTCGACGAGATGATCGCGGCGGTGGGCAACGGTGACGCGGCCGCCCTGGACGTACTTCTCAAGGAGGGGCAGGCCGGGACCAGAGCCATCCCCGGCAAGCACGGCCGGCCGCAGACCGCGCAGGCGACCATCTACGTCACGGTGCCCGACGAGCCCGGCAACCTGGCCCGTCTCTTCGCCGACGCGGGGGAGAGCGGCGTCAACATCGAGGACGTACGCATCGACCACGACCCCGGTCGCCCGGTCGGTGTCATGGAGCTGATCGTGGCCGACGACGCGGCCGACCGGATGCAGGCGGTTCTGGAGTCCCGAGGTTGGGTCGCTCACCGGTAGGCTCCCGCCCGTGAGCAGCAGCAATCCCACCACTGAACCCGCCCGTATCGTCATCGCCGTCGACGGCACCTCCGGCTCCGGGAAGTCGAGCACCTCGCGCGGCGTCGCCGACCGCCTGGGCATGCGCTTCCTCGACACCGGCGCGATGTACCGGGCGATGACCTGGTGGATGCTCAGCAACGACATCGACGTGCACGACGCGGACGCGATCGCCGCGGCGGCTGGCAAGCCGGTGATCACCTCCGGCACCGACCCGCTCGCTCCGACGATCGCCCTGGACGGGGCCGACGTGTCGGTCGAGATCCGCAGCGACAAGGTCAACGCGGCGGTCTCCCCGGTCGCCACCGTCCCTGAGGTCCGTGCCCGCCTGATCGCGCTCCAGCAGCAGGAGATCCGGGATGCGCTCGCCGCCGGCTCCGGCATCGTGGTCGAGGGCCGCGACATCGGCACCGCGGTCTGGCCCCAGGCCGACCTGAAGCTGTACGTCACCGCCGACCCGGCCGCACGCGCCGCGCGCCGCGCGGCCGAGGAGGGTGGCACCGACGCGGAGGCCGTCCGCGCGTCGCTGGAGAACCGCGACAAGATCGACTCCACCAAGGGCGGTGCGGTGGTGCCGGAGGGCGCCACCCACCTCGACACCACGCCCTACACGCTGGAGGAGGTCATCGACCTCGTCGTCGACCTCGCTCAGAAGGCGGGGGAGTGAGCGCGAGCCCGCCCGCGGGCACACCCCGCACCGAGCTTCCCCGCACCGACGGGGTCCCGCATCCGAGCCGGTGGGCGCTCTACCACATCAACGTCTACGCCCGGTGGCTGATCCGGCGGCGGTTCGACGTACGGCTGCACGAGACCGCCAACATCCCGGCGACCGGGCCGGTCGTCTTCGCCTCCAACCACATCGGGATCATCGACGGTCCGCTGTTGGCGATCTTCACTCCGCGTCCGGTGCACGCGCTGACCAAGCTCGAGATGTTCGAGCACTGGTTCCTCGGCCCGTTCCTGCGCTGGGCCGGTCAGATCCCGCTCTACCGGTTCGGCAGCGACCCGGCGGCGGTGAAGATGGCGCTGCGGGTGCTGCGTGAGGGCAACGCGATGGGCATCTATCCCGAAGGCACCCGCGGTGCGGGCGACCTGTCCCACTTCAACCGCGGTGCCGCCTATCTCGCCCTCGCCTCGGGTGCTCCCGTGGTGCCGGTGACGATGCTCGGCAGCCGCGATCCGGGTGGCGGCGTCTCGTCGCTGCCGCACAAAGGTGCTCGGATCGACATCGTCTATGGCGAGCCTTTCCACGTCGAGCGCGTAGGCTGGCCGCGTACCAGGGAACAAGTCGGGCATGTCTCGGGTTTGCTCCAGAAGCACATGCAGGTCCAACAGGACCATGCCCTGGCGTTGACCGGTCGCGAACTGCCCGGTCCGCTACCTAGCGAGGAGAACAATGACTGACCCCGACGTTTCGTACGAAGAGGTACGAGACACCACCGAGACCGACGAGACCCCGGCCGGCCCGCTGCCGGTGCTGGCGGTCGTCGGCCGCCCGAACGTCGGGAAGTCGACCCTGGTCAACCGGATCATCGGTCGTCGCGAGGCCGTCGTCCAGGACGTACCCGGAGTGACCCGCGACCGCGTCTCCTACGACGCCGACTGGAACGGCAAGGCGTTCACGCTGGTCGACACCGGCGGCTGGGACCCCGACGCCCAGGGCCTGGCCGAGCGGATCGCCGCTCAGGCCGAGATCGCGGTCTCGCTGGCCGACGCCGTCCTCTTCGTGGTCGACGCGACCGTCGGCATCACCGACGCCGACGAGGCAGTCGTACGCATCCTGCGCAAGTCCGGCAAGCCGGTCGTCCTGGCCGCCAACAAGGTCGACGACATGCGCACCGAGGCCGAGGCCGCCGCGCTGTGGAACCTCGGGCTCGGTGAGCCCTGGCCGGTCTCCGCGCTGCACGGCCGCGGCTCGGGCGACATGCTCGACGCGATCCTCGCGGTGCTCCCCGACCCGCCGCCGCTTCCTGAGGGCACCGAGATCGGTGGCCCGCGCCGGGTTGCGCTGGTCGGCAAGCCCAACGTGGGCAAGTCGAGCCTGCTGAACAAGCTGGCCCAGGAGGAGCGGGCGGTCGTCGACAACGTCGCCGGCACCACCGTCGACCCGGTCGACGAGCTGATCGAGCTCGGCGGCCGAGAGTGGCGCTTCATCGACACCGCCGGGATCCGCAAGCGGGTCAAGGAGGCCTCGGGCCACGAGTACTACGCTTCCCTGCGCACCACCACCGCCATCGACCGCGCCGAGGTCGCCGTGCTCGTCCTCGACGGCGGCGAGAAGATCTCCGAGCAGGACATCCGCATCCTGCAGACCGTCCGCGAGGCCGGCCGGGCGCTGGTGATCGCCTTCAACAAGTGGGACCTCGTCGACGAGGACCGTCGCTGGCAGCTCGACCGCGAGATCGAGCGTGATCTCGTCCAGGTGCAGTGGGCCCCGCGGATCAACATCACCGCCCGCACCGGCTGGCACGTGGACCGCCTGGTCCCGGCTCTCGACAAGGCCCTCGAGGGCTGGGAGACGCGGATCGGCACCGGCGCGCTCAACTCGTTCCTCGGCCGCCTCGTCGCCGAGCACCCGCACCCGGTCCGGTCCGGCAAGCAGCCGAAGATCCTCTTCGGCACCCAGCCCTCCACCGCGCCGCCGACGTTCGTGCTGTTCACCAGCGGCAAGCTCGAGGCCTCCTACGAGCGCTTCATCGAGCGCCGTCTGCGCGAGGAGTTCGGCTTCGTCGGCACCCCGATCGTGCTCCAGCAGCGGGTTCGGGAGAAGCGCAAGCGCTAGTCCCCAGGTGGGGCGGGCGTCAGCTGACCGTCCGCCCCTACCTGCACCCAGCCGTGGTTCGCGGCGTGCCAGCCGAGCTGCATCCGGGTCTCCACGCCGGCGAGGTCGAGCAGCGCTCGCACCCTGCGCTGCACGGTACGCAGCGACGTACCGAGCTGTTTGGCGACGGCCTGGTCGGTGAGACCGGCGAGCAGCAGCCCGAGGACCTGCGCGTCCTCGTCGTCGACCTGCTGCGCGACGTCTCCGGTGAGGCCGGCGGTCCCCACCAGCATCGGCGTCGACTGGTCCCACACGTTCTCGTAGAGCGCGATCAGGGCGTCGAGCAGCGTGCTCTCGCGGACGAGCAGCGCGCCGACGACGTCGCCCGAGGACGTCAGCGGCATCAGGGCGAGCCGCCTGTCGACGATGATGAGCTTGAGCGGCACGTGGTCGGCGAAGCGGATCTCCTCGCCCGCGTCGGTCGCCTCGATCGCCTCGTCGACGGTCACGTCCTGGCTCTCGAGCATGCTGCGCTCGACCACGACCCGGTAGTGCACGCCCCGCGCGACGGCCTTGTTCTCGGCCGAGTTCTCCTGGCTGGAGGTCACGATCACCGGCGGGCGTACGAACGCGTCGACGCGTTCGCGCGCGCCGAGCTGGACCTGCTCGAACCGGTGCCGGACGGCGTCCTCTCCGTGGATGACGTCGACCACGTCCGTGGGCCCGCGGCCGGCGGCCGCGACCCGGTAGGCCTCGTCGAGGCGGCTGAGCTCGATCTCCGCCTGCCGCACCTCGTCCTGCTGTCGGGCGAGCAGCGCGCCGAGCGCGATCGCGGGCGGAGCAGCGGCGAAGCGCCGCTCGTCGCCGGTGATCCGAGCGGCCAGGCCGTGCTCCTCGAGGCGGCGCAGCAGCAGATGCGCCTCTCCCGGTGATGTCCCGAAGGCGCTGAGGGCGGCCGCGAACTCGCCGGCGGTGGCGGAGGGCATGGTGATGAGCTCGCCGTAGGCGAGGGTCTCATCAGGGGTCAGACCGAGCACGATGCCGAGCATGGCACTTCTGCGACACAACCCGGATGTTCCGGCGCTGACGGAGTCTCGCCATGCCGTAAAACCGCCACGACATCGCTCTTGTCGCCTGTCGCGCCCCATTGACAGGGTCCATCTCCATGAGACCCCCAACCACATCCGGCCTGCCGGCCGTCACCAAGGCCGTCGCGGCAGCTGCTGCGGCGACCGCCCTGGTCGCGACCATGGCCACCAGCGCGCATGCGACCCCAGGCACCGACCCCACGCCTGAGGGCCCCCGGACCGGCGCCGGCAGCACCGGCACGGCGCCCCGTACGCCCGCACTCGACGACGGACGGACCACGATCACCCTCGTGACCGGCGACGTCATCGACGTGACCGCGACCGACGACGGAGTCCTGACCCTCGGGTTCGACGCCGCCGCCGGTGCGATCGAGACCCAGCAGGTGGGCGACCACCTCTACGCCATCCCCACCGCTGCCAAGCGCTACCTGGCCGCGGGCACGCTCGACCGCCGGCTGTTCGACGTCACCGGGCTCCTCGAGATGAGCTACGACGACGAGACCGTCGACGCCACTCCGCTGATCCTGGAGCAGGCCCCGACCCGTGCCAAGGCGGCGAAGCTGCCGGGCGCCGAGCGTACGCTCGACCTGCCCAGCATCGACGCGGACGCCGTCGCCGTCAGCAAGAAGAAGGCCCCCGAGTTCTGGGCGGCCGTGGCGAAGGACGGCGCCGCCACGCGCTCCGCAGGGGCGGCCGGGAGGCTCGGCGGCGGCGTCGAGAAGATCTGGCTCGACGGCAAGGCCGAGACCACCCTGGACCGGAGCACCGCGCAGATCGGCGCGCCCGAGGCGTGGGCCGCGGGCTTCGACGGCACAGGCGCGAGGGTCGCGGTCCTCGACACCGGCATCGACGCCACCCACCCCGACGTGGCCGACCAGGTCGACAAGGCGGAGTCGTTCGTGCCAGGCCAGGCGGTCGACGACGACCGGCACGGGCACGGCACCCACGTCGCCTCCACGGTCCTGGGCACCGGCGCGGCCAGCGAGGGGCTCTACAAGGGCGTCGCCCCCGGCGCCGACCTGCTGGTCGGCAAGGTGCTCGACAACGCCGGCTACGGCCAGGACTCCTGGATCATCGCCGGCATGGAGTGGGGCGCGGCGAACGCCGACATCGTCTCGATGAGCCTCGGTGACTCCAGCCTCAACGACGGCACCGACCCGATGGCGCAGGCGCTCAACGCGCTGAGCGAGGAGACCGGTGCCCTGTTCGTCGTCGCGGCCGGCAACAGCTATGCCGAGGGATCGATCGGCAGCCCCGGCACCGCGGATGCCGCTCTCACGGTGGGCGCGGTGGACGACGGTGACGTACGCGCCGAATTCTCCAGCTACGGCCCGCGGGTCGGCGACCACGCGATCAAGCCCGACCTGACCGCGCCCGGCGTCGGCATCCTCGCCGCCCGCTCTCAGCAGTCGTCCGGCACCGGCTGGTACCGATCGATGGACGGCACCTCGATGGCCACCCCGCACGTCGCGGGAGCCGCCGCGATCCTCAAGGGCGCGCACCCCGAGCTCACCGGTGAGCAGCTCAAGAAGGCCCTGGTCTCCTCTGCCGCGGACATCGACGCGCCGGCGTACGAGGTCGGCACCGGCCGCCTCGATGTGCCCGCCGCTCTCGACGGGGTGGACGGGTCCGGCGCCGGGTTCCTCGGCTTCTACGGCTGGCCGCACGACGGCGACGAGCCCGCCAGCGGCACGGTGACCTACACCAACTCCACCGACGCCGACGTCACGCTCGCGCTGAGCACCGACGTCACCGGTCCGGACGGCAACGCGAGCGACCTGGTCTCGCTCTCCGCCTCCGAGTTGGTCGTGCCGGCCGGCGGCAGCGCCGAGGTCACCATCACGGCCGACGCCGACGACGCGACCCTCGCCGGCAAGTACAGCGGCGCCGTCGTCGCGACCGACGCCTCCGGCGAGATCACCGTGCGCACCGCGACCGCGCTGGTCAAGGAGGAGGAGCGCTACGGCCTCGACATCACCGCGCTCGACCGGTCCGGCGACCCCGCCACCGGCTACGTCACCTTCTACCGCTACGGCGACCAGTTCGTCAGCAGCCTGCCGATCGACCCCGCCACCGGGAAGGTGCCGACTCAGCGCCTCCAGCCGGGCATCTACTCGGCCACGGCGTTCCTCGACGTCGCCGGCTCGAAGGGTCCCGGCTCGACCGGTGTCGCGCTGGTCGGCGACCCGCAGGTCGTCGTCACCGACAAGGACCAGTCGCTCGTGCTCGACGCCCGCAGGGCCGACGAGCTCACCCTGAAGACGCCCAAGGACAGCGAGGTCGCCTACCGCCGGTTCCAGTTCTTCAACGACTCCGGCATCGGCGGGCGCTACGCGACCTTCGGCGCCACCTATGCGATTCGGGTCGATGTGGACTCGTTCTACGCCGAGCCCACCGGCACGGTCGACAGCGCGGAGTTCGACTTCGCCGTACGCTGGCGGGCCACCGAGCCGGCACTCGACGTGACGGCGCGGAGCTCGCGGGCGCTCGCGTTCGACCCGGTCTACCAGCTCGGATCGGCCAGGCTCGACGGCCGGGTGTCGCTGCGGGCCGTCGTGGCCGGCAAGGGCACCTCCGCCGACTACGAGAACGTCGACGCCAAGGGTCGCGCTGTGCTCGTGACCAGGGACGACGCCGTCACCGCCGAGGAGCGGGAGGCCGCCGCCCAGGCAGCCGGCGCGGCGCTGCTCATCCTCGTCAACGACCGTCCGGGCCCGCTCGTCGACTTCGTCACCCAGGAGGACATGCCCGTCGTCTCGGTGCGGTCGGCTCAGGGCGAGAAGCTCGTCGCGGCCGCCGCGAAGGGCAGGCTGACCCTGGAGGGCGAGGCCGTCGAGTTCCCGTCCTACCTCTACGACGTCTCCAAGAGCTGGCGCGGTGAGATCCCGGCCGAGCTGGCGCTGGCGCCGACCACGCGGCAGCTCGCTACCGTGGAGAGTCGCTACCACGACACCGAGGAGCGGCTCGCCGTCGACGACCGCGCCGACTGCCGCGACTACCAGTGGCCGCCGTGCCTCAGCGTCCGGGCGCTGCAGCCCACGGCGACCGTCCGGACCGACTACGTCTCCACCTACGACCGCGTCACCTGGTACGAGAACGTGGCTCACGAGAGCACCTGGGAGCAGCGGGGCATGCGCCAGTCGTACGAGCCGCGCAGCACCACGGTGCGCAACTGGTTCGCTCCGGTGACCGCGCCTCGCACGGGCGAGGGCTACTGGGGTCCGCGACACAACGGTGAGTGGTTCCAGGTCAACGTCGCCAACGCCAGCGGCCCGGCCGGGATCACCGGTGGGTTCCCCTGGGGCGAGACCCCGGTGACCGCCCGCCTCTTCCACGGAGACACCCTGGTGCGGGAGAGCATCGGGCAGGCGGTCCAGACCGCGGTCCCCGTCGCCGAGGGCCCGCAGACGTACCGGTTCGAGATCGACACCGACGCGGCCGGGGACGCCCACCGCTACTCGACCAGTACTCGTACGTCCTGGACGTTCGTGGCCGACCAGGCCGACTCGGTCCCCTCCGGTGAGGCAGGTACGCCGCTGCCGCTGCTCCAGCTCGACTACGACGTGGACACCGCGCTGGACGGCACGGTGCGTGCGGGTGCCGAGGTCCCGTTCGCGGTGCTGCCCTACACGGTGCCCGGTGCCGAGCGCGCCGGCGCGGTGAAGGCGGCGACGCTGGAGGTCAGCTACGACGGCGGCTCGACCTGGACCGCGGTGAAGCTGAGCAAGGACGGCGACCGTTGGGAGACGCGCCTGCGCATCCCTGCGCGCGGCGCCGACCTGGTCTCGCTGCGGGCGACCGCCCGCGACGACGCCGGTAACACGGTGACCCAGAAGGTCGTCTCGGCGTTCGGGGTGAAGCGCTAGTAGCGCAACGACGAGGCCCGCAGGTCACCATCGGTGACCTGCGGGCCCCGTTCTATGTCGTGGGCCGGCGGGCTAGGCGGCGGAGCCGTCGGCGGCGGCGCGGGCGGGCGCGACCTCGAGGCGCTCGAGCACGCCCTGGTAGAGCTTGGTCAGGGCGGCGACCTCCTCCGGCGTGAAGGCGTCGAACATGACCTGGCGGATCAGCTTCACGTGCTCAGGGGCAGCGGCCTTGATGGCCTCGAGTCCGGCCGGGGTGAGGTCGACGAAGGCGCCACGCCGGTCGTCGAGGCACTCGCGGCGCTCGACGAGGCCGCGCGCGGCCATCCGCATCACCTGGCGCGAGAGCCGGCTCTTCTCCCACTGCAGCTTGTCGCCGAGCTCGTACATCCGCAGCGAGCGGTCGGGGACGTCGGTCAGGTTGACCAGGACGTCGTAGTCGGCGAGGGAGAGGCCGTTCTTGGCTTGGAGGTCGCGGTTCATCCGCGAAGTGAGCTGTGCGTTGACGGCGAGCCAGGCACGCCACGCGACCTGTTCGTCGTTACTGAGCCACTTGACCTCATCCATGAGGCATACCTTACCGAGTCGTAGCTCGTGCTTTCAGCACCACCGCCCGCCTCAGGTAACAGTTGACGCAGAAACTAGACTGGATCCGAGACGTCATGGCATGAGGAGAGCACGATGAGCATCGACATGGACTTCATCACGAAGGACCGTGAGCGGATCAAGAAGGAGTACCTCCGTGAGGAGGGCGCCCGACCGGCCAGCACGGCTCGCGGGATCCACCACGCCGCGCTGCTCTCCTCGGACGTACGCAGGTCGATCGACTTCTACCAGGGGCTCCTGGAGTTCCCGCTGACCGAGATCTTCGAGAACCGCGACTACGCCGGCTCCGACCACTTCTTCTTCGACGTCGGGGCGGGCAACCTGCTGGCCTTCTTCACGCTCCCCGGGCTCGATCTGGGCCCGTACGCCGAGGTGCTCGGCGGGCTGCACCACATCGCGATCTCGGTGACCCCTGAGAAGTGGGACTACCTGCGCGCCAAGCTCGACGACGCGGGCGTCGACTACATCGTCGAGTCCAAGTCGTCGCTCTACTTCACGGGGCCTGACGGCGAGCGTCTCGAGCTCCTCGCCGACCCGCTGGGGGAGATGTACGGCACCAAGGTGCTCTGAGGCACGGCGCAGCCGAGACGGGGCACTGGCCCGGTCCCGGCCGCGCTCAGGGACGGTCGAACGGGTCCTCGGGCACCTCGAGCTCGAGCTGCTCGGCGTAGACCTGCTCCTCGGCCCGCCGGTCGGCCAGCCACGCCGTCAGCGCGACGACGACCAGCTGCGAGCGGGACTCCGCGGCCATCTCGTGGACCATGGCGTCCAGCACGTCGACGTTCGTCGCCAGGAGACGGAGGGGCATCGTGACGTACGGGTCCTCGAGCCGTTTCGGCTGTGGGACCGTGCGCATGAAGGTGCCGTCGGAGACGGGCCTGGTCTTCTCGCGCAGCGCTGCCTGGTGGGCGCGCAGCAGGACCGGCAGCCGGGGCCGGGTCGCCGCGACGGCGTCGAGCATGACGTCGACCAGCGAACGCGGGACCTCCTGGCTGTAGGTCTTCCACTGCGCCGCCAGGGATGCCGGCACGGAGAGGCTGATCGCCTGCACCGGCATCCCCTGGCGCCGCCCGGCGCCCTCCCGCTTCGACTTCGTGCGATGGGCCGGGGTGCCCTTGCGGGAGATCGGGTCGAGCTTGCTGGGGGCAGGGTCCGACGGGGCTGTGTTGGATGGGGCTGTGTTGGATTCAAGCGGGGTATCCGACACGGTGAGCTCCTGTGGTGGGTGTGATCCATGTGTCAGGAGTGATTGTGTCGGACAGCACCGACAGTTTCGCGAGGGCGGGTGTCAGATCACCATGCTCAGTGCCAGCACGAACACCAGACCGGACACGGAGAGCACCGTCTCCATCAGCGACCACGACTTGATCGTCTGCACGACGTCGAGGCCGAAGTACTCCTTGACCAGCCAGAACCCGGCGTCGTTGACGTGGGAGAAGAACACCGAGCCGGCGCCGACGGCGAGCACGACGAGCGAGACCTCGGCGGCGGGCATGTTGGCGACCAGGTCGACCACCAGCGACGAGGCGGTGATGGTGGCGACGGTCGCCGAGCCGGTGGCGAGGCGGATGAGGACCGCGAGCACCCAGGCGAGCACGATCGCGGACACGCCGGAGCCCTGGGCCCAGTCGGCGAGCTGGGTGCCGATGCCGGTGTCGATCAGCGACTGCTTGAACCCGCCACCCGCGGCGACGATGAGCACGATGCCCGCGATCGGCGGCAGCGACATCTCCACCGTTTTGGCGATCTGGCGGCGATCCATCCCGGACCCGCGACCGAGCGTGAACATGGCGACGATGACCGCGATGGTCAGCGCGACGAGCGGGTAGCCGATCACGTCGAAGATCTGCTGAACCTGGTTCTCGGGGTCGTTGATGACGATGTCGACGATCGCCTTGGCGAGCATCAGCACGAGCGGCAGCAGGACGCTGAACAGGGTGACGGCGAAGGAGGGCCGGCGGATGTCGGTGGCTGTGGCGGCTCCCGGGCCACCCACCGGAGTGGCGTCGTAGGTGTGCGGTGCTTCGACGACGACCCAGCGGCCCGCGAGCCGGCCGAACAGCGGCCCGCTGACGATGATGACCGGGATGGCGACCAGTACGCCGAGCGCGAGCGTCGTGCCGAGGTCGGCCTGGAGCGCGCCGATCGCGGCGAGCGGACCCGGGTGCGGCGGCACCAGGCCGTGCATCGCCGAGAGGCCCGCGAGGGTGGGGATCCCGACGGTGATCAGCGAGACCTGCGCGCGACGGGCGACCAGGTAGATGACCGGCATCAGCAGCACCAGGCCGATCTCGAAGAACATCGGCAGACCGATGATCGCGCCGACGAGCGCCATCGCCCACGGCAGCGTACGAACCGAGGACCTGCCCACGATCGTGTCGACGATCTGGTCGGCACCGCCGGAGTCGGAGAGGAGCTTGGCGAACATCGCACCGAGCGCGATCAGCAGGCCGACGCTGGTCGCGGTCGCGCCGAAGCCTTCGCCGAAGGAGGTGATCACGTCCACGACGTTGCGTCCCGCCAGCACCCCGACAGTGATGCCGCCGAGCAGGAGCGCGAGGAACGGGTGCAGCTTGACGTAGGTGATGAGGACGACGATCAGGGCGATCGAGGCCAGCGCGGCGGCGAGGAGTACGCCGCCGGAGGCGACCGGTGCGACCGGCTCTGGCGCAGCGAGGATGATCATGCGGATTCCTTGGAGATCAGGGTGGGGGTCAGGTTCTCGGCGGTGAGGAAGCGGTCGACGATCGCGTCGATGTCCTGGTCGATGTCGATGGTCGTGCCCTGCTCGTCGGGAGCAAGGGGCTCGAGGGTCGCGAACTGCGAGCGCAGCAGCGACGGCGGCATGAAGTGCCCCGCGCGGGCGGCGAGGCGTGCCTCGACCACCTCAGGGGTGCCGCTGAGGTGGAGCAGCCGGAGTCCGCGGGCGCGGCTGTGGAGCAGATCGCGGTAGCTGCGCTTGAGCGCCGAGCAGCTCAGCACCGCGCCGGTCTGCTCGTGCTCGGCGAGCCAGCCGCCGAGCGTCTCCAGCCAGGGCTGCCGGTCGTGATCGTTCAGCGCACGACCGGAGGCCATCTTCGCGATGTTCTCCGGCGGGTGGAAGTCGTCGGCGTCGGCGAAGGGGACCCGCAGGCGCTGGGCGATCGCAGCGCCGACGGTCGACTTGCCGGAGCCGGAGACTCCCATGACGACGAGGAGAGGGTTCTGTGTCACGCGTCACAGGGTGCATCAAAAGGCATCCGTTTGGCAAGGCGGGGTGTCATAACGGATTCTGATTACGCCGCGCTTGGATTGTGCGACGATGCCGCTGTGACGACTTCCACCGGTGAGGCAGTACATCGACTGCACCAGAGCGTCCGAGACGCGCTCGGGCGCAGGATCGTCTCCGCCGAGTTGCCGCCAGGGGCCGTTCTCACGCTGGAGGGGATCCAGGCGACGTACGACGTCTCCCGCCCGGTCGCGCGCGAGGCGGTGCGTGTTCTCCAGGCGATGGGCATGGTCACCACCCGGCGACGCGTCGGCATCACCGTCCTCCCGCGGCAGGAGTGGAACGTCTTCGACCCACTGGTCATCCGCTGGCGCCTCGACGGCGAGGGCCGGCGCGAGCAGCTGCTGTCGCTCTCCGAGCTGCGGCTCGGGTTCGAGCCGATCGCGGCCCGGCTCGCCGCCGAGCGGGCCGAGCCTGAGCACCACGGCGAGCTGGCCCGATCCGTGGCAGACATGGTCGTCCATGCCGCCGCCGGCGACCTGGAGGCCTATCTCGAGGCCGACACGACCTTCCACCGCGTCCTGCTCAACGCCTGCGGCAACGACATGCTCGCCGCCTTCGGGGACCTCGTCGCCGAACTCCTCGCCGGACGTACCCACCACCACCTGATGCCCGACAAGCCCAACCCCACCGCCATCGAGCTGCACGAGAAGGTGGCGATCGCGGTACGCAACGGCGACCCGGCAGCCGCCGAGGAAGCCATGCGCGCCATCATCGACGAAGCCGCCGAAGCTCTCGCCTCCGCCGACGACCCGCCGGAGGGGGATACCGATTGGTGAGCGGGTGAAGCCGTGCGGTAATGTTCGGAGCGCTTCGAGCGGAGAAATCCACTCGCAGTTTCGGGCTGTGGCGCAGCTTGGTAGCGCACTTGACTGGGGGTCAAGGGGCCGCAGGTTCAAATCCTGTCAGCCCGACAGATCGCCCCTGACCTGCTCACGCAGGTCAGGGGCGTTTTTGTGTCTGTCCGCGAGGTTCACGCATTGCCCGTTGGTGGGGTGATGGGCCCATTCTGGGCTCACGAGATCGAAATGCATCTACACCAGACCGCACCACGCCACTTGGCCGGTTCGGGTCCGCTGCTATCCGAAACGGGTGATCCGCTGGGCCTGCCTTCGCCGTTGTACTGGAGCAGTCGCGCTCCGATGTGTGTCGGGGGCGGAGAGGGGAGATCGACATGTGTCGTTGGCTCGCATACTCAGGTTCGCCGGTGCTCCTGGAGGACCTTCTGTTCAAGCCGGAGAACTCGCTCGTGGTGCAGAGCAAGCACTCACGGCTGGGGGTGGAGACGGTCAACGGCGACGGCTTCGGTGTCGGCTGGTACGGCGCCCAGGACACCCCAGGGACCTATCACAGCATCGAGCCCGCCTGGAACGACCGCAACCTCCGAGAGCTCTCGGCCCACGCTGCCGCCGGCCGGGTCTTCGCGCACATCCGAGCGACGACCGGCACTGCGGTCCAGCAGACCAACTGCCACCCTTTCCGCCACGGCCGCTGGCTGTGGATGCACAACGGGGCCATCGCCGACTTCCCGTTGCTGAAGCGCGGGCCGTCGAGCCCGGGCTGTTCCCCGACATCGAGGGATCGACGGACTCGGAGCTGTTCTTCTTCCTCGCCCTGACCTTCGGACTCCAGGAGAACCCGCCGGAAGCGGTGGCTCAGGCAGTTGGCCTCATCGAGGAGACGGGGCGACGCCACGGAGTCGAATACCCGATCCAGATGTCGGTGGCGACCACCGACGGGGAAACCACGTGGGCATTCCGATACTCCAGCGAGGGTAGGTCCCGATCGCTGTTCCACAACACCGACGTTGCCACACTCCGTCTCCAGTACCCCGACAACCCAGTACTGCATCAGCTTTCCGATGACGCACGCCTCGTCGTGTCCGAGCCGTTGGGGGACTTGCGCGGGGCGTGGCGGGAGGTGCCGGAGTCCTCCTGCCTCATCGTCAGGGGTGGCCGCGAGGAGCTGCAGGAGTTCTCGCCTTCGCCTGCCCGTGCGCCGGACTGACGCAGCTAGCCAGCAGAACCCGGCCCGCACGCGTCGCGACCGGCCACTTTGAGACCGCTGAATCACCCGACGTGGGTGATGAGAGACAGATCAGACGGCTCTAGGCTTCCAGCGATCCACGACTGGAAGAGGCGGCACCTGCGATGGGGATCTTGCGCGCACGACGAGACGACGCCCCGGCCGTGCGTCGGCTCCGGGCCGGCTGATCGCCGTGGTGCTCCGCGTGTCCGAGCCGGCGACGTCATGACCGAGGGTCGGCAGAACGGCAAGAGGCTCCTCGGCCGGGTCGCCGGCGCGGTGACCGAAAGGGTCGTCGTCACGGTCGATCCCGATATCGTCCTGGAACACGTCGATCTCAACGCGCTGCTCAGCCGGGTGGACCTCGACGCGGTCCTGGCGCGGGTCGATATGGATGCGTTGCTCGCGCGCGTCGACCTGAACAAGCTCCTCGCCGACGTCGATCTGGACGCCCTGCTGGGGAACGTCGACGTCGAGGCCCTCGTACGCCGCTCCGGCATCCCCGACATCGTGGCGGAGAGCACTTACTCGATGGCCGGATCCGCTCTCGACGTCGCCCGGCGACAGCTGGTGGGGCTCGACGTCGTCATCGACCGGATCGTGGACCGGCTGATGCGACGGAGCGAGGACGAGCGACGGGACGGGCCGCCCAGCCTGGTTGCGGCCCGAGGAGGAACGCCCGACCTCAGGAACGGCAGCGCGAGGATCCGCCGGGTGCGCCGCTCGGTGTCCGGACACTATGCGGGAGCGATCAGCAGGGCAGCTGCCGCTCTCATCGACGGCCTTCTCATCGCCGGCCTCTACACGCTGGGCGTCGCCGGGTTCAGCTTCCTGCTCGGCATGTTCACGTCCAGGTCGCTCACCGACGACGGCTCGACCCTGCTCGGGATCGCTGCCTTCGCGATCTGGGCCTTCTCCTATGTCTTCATCAGCCTCGCCATCACCGGCCGGACGATCGGGAAGGGACTGGCCGGACTACGCGTCGTACGCGCCGACGGCACTGCACCAGGGGTGCGGACCATGTTCGTCAGGACGCTGGTGTTCCCCCTCAGTGTGGTGTTCTTCGGGATCGGCCTGCTCCTGATCGTGGTGCAGCGTGAACACCGTTCTTTCCACGATCTGATCGCCAAGACCTGTGTTGTCTATGACTGGGGGGACCGCAGCGCTGAGATGCCGGGGCCACTCTCGGACTTCCTCGACCGCGCCCGATCGGACTCCCCACAGCGCTGACGACGCTTGCAGGCTCAGGAGCCGCCGCTGAGCCGGACCTCGGACCAGTCGAGGCCGTCCAGATTGACGACGATCGCCTCCTGGGTGGTGCGTGCGATCACGACGACGGCCTCGGTGTCGGTGTCGGGGTTCTCCTCGCGGTGAGGGACCCACGGCGGCACGAAGACATAATCGCCGGGGCCGGTCTCCACGCGGGTCTCGACGGGCTCGTCTCCCTCGGTGTCGAGGAAGACGAAGACCGGGTTGCCGGAGACGACGTAGATCGCGGTCTCGGAGGCACCGTGGTGGTGGTTGGCCGAGGCGGTCGAGGCGGGGACATGGGTCTGGCCCATCCACAGGTTCTTCGCGCCGACGGTCTTGCCGCTGACCGCCTCGAGCCGCCGCATCCCCGAGGTCTGTCCGGTCTGGTCGACCAGGCCGGAGGGGGCCACGTGGTGGAGGTGCCGGTGGAAGGCGTCGATCTCAGCAGGGACGAGGACGCCGCTCGGAGTGCGGATGTAGTCGCCGTCGGCGGACCCGGCAGGTACGTGGTCTGCGGACATCAGGCTCCTTCGAACAGGATGGTGACGCGGTCGTTGGTCGGCAGGGCAATCTTCAGTACCCGGTCCCTCGCTTGACCTGCGCCCGCTCGGACGGATGGGTGCCGCCCTTCTCGTCCAACGTCGCGCAGGCGTCGGCGAGGTCGCGGGTGAGCCGCTCGACCTGCTCGCGACTCATCGTCTCCTTGACCAGCGCGCGCATGATCTTCACGTTCTCCGCGTTGGGCGGCAGCGTGTACGCCGGGACCATCCAGCCGCGCTCGGCCGAGAGCTGCCAGGCGATGTCGGACTCGTCGTACGTCGTGCGGTCGCCGTTGAGCCGGAACGCCACCAGGGGGAGCTGCTCGAGGTCGTCGCCGATCACCTCGAACCGGCCGCTGTCGCGCAGGTTCTTCGCCAGCGCCCTGGCGTTCTGCTGCATCTGCTCCATCACGTACGTGTAGCCGTCGCGGCCCAGCCGGACGAAGTTGTAGTACTGCGCCAGGACCATCGCCGCACCCGTCGAGAAGTTCAGGGTGAAGGTCGCGTCGGTCTTGCCGAGGTAGTTCTCGTAGAACACCAGGTCCTCGGCGAGGTCGGACTTCTCGCGGAACACCAGCCAGCCGATCCCGGGGTAGACCAGGCCGTACTTGTGTCCGGAGACGTTGATCGAGCGGACCTGCTCAAGGCGGAAGTCCCAGGGGGAGTCGGGGTAGAGGAAGGGCCAGACGAAGCCGCCGCTGGCCGCGTCCACGTGCAGCGGGATGTCCAGGCCCTTGTCGGACTTGGCGTCGAGCAGCAGCTGGTTGATCCCGACGATGTCGTCCATGTGCCCGGTGAACGTCGTGCCCAGGACGGCGACGACGCCGATGGTGTTCTCGTCGAGTTGGGGCGCGACGTCATCGGGGCCGATCGTGTACCTCGTCTCCTCGAGCGGGATGATCCGCGGCTCGACGTCGAAGTACCGGCAGAACTTCTCCCACACGACGTGGACGTCGCCGCCGAACACCAGGTTGGGCCGGTCGACCGAGGCGTTCGCGGCCTGCCGGCGCTGCTTCCACTTCCACTTCAGCGACAGGGCGCCGAGCATGATCGCCTCGGACGAGCCCTGGGTGCGACAGCCGGTCGTCTCGCCGGGGGCGTGGTAGAGGTCGGCGAGCATCCGTACGCAGCGCTGTTCGATCTCGGCGGAGATCGGGTACTCCGCGTGGTCGATGAAGTTGCGGTGCAGGTTCTCGGCGATGATCCGCTGCGCTTCCGGCTCCATCCACGTGGTCACGAACGTCGCGAGGTTGCGTTGCGGGTCACCTTCCATGACCAGGTCCTCGCCGATCAGGCGCATCGCGTCGACCGGGTGCATTCCGGTCTCGGGGAACGTGGTCGAGGGGGCTGCCTCGGTCAGGAACCGGTTGCCGTAGAGCGCTTCGGCAGCTGTGTCGCTGAGTCGTGTCATGGCTGAACCACCGTTCTCGTCGTCCTCCCTTCCTACGCACCGCCATCGTTGACGAGGCAGGTCGTGGCGTCCTCATCCGGTCCGGGTGAGATCGGTCCGGATCGGCTGTCGGAGACGCTGTGGTCAGACCACGCCGTGCTCGAACGCGAAGGCCGTGGCGGCGGTGCGCGAACGGACGTCGAGCTTGGTGAAGATGTTGGAGAGATGACGGGCGACGGTCTTCTCGCTGAGCACCAGGTCGGCGGCGATCTGGGCGTTGCTGCGCCCGGAGGCGACCAGGCGGAGGACCTCGGCCTCGCGGGCGGTGAGGCCGGCGGGCAGGGACGCGGGGGCGAGCAGACCGTCGGCCTCGTCGGCGGCGGGCCGGGCGCCGATCTGGCGAAAGACGGTACGCGCCGCCTCGAGCTCACGCCGGGACGACTCGGTGTCGCCGACGCCGGCGAGTGCGCGCCCGGTCAGCAGCCGTGCCTGGCTCCGCTCGTAGGTCGCCTCGGCACGCGCCCACAGCTGCTGGGCCTTGCGCAGGTAGGGGAGGGCACCGGCGGGATCTCCCGCGGCCAGCTCGACCGCGCCGTGCGAGTGCGCGGCGGCGGCCTCGAGCCAGACGCAGCCGAAGTGTCCGGCGAGCCCGTCGAGCTCGTCCGCGACCTGTCGGGCCCGGTCGGTCTCGCCGGCACCGAGCAGCACCTCGACGGCCGCAGGCAGGAGCCGGCATCGCTGCACGGGACCTCCGGTCTCCACCAGCAGCCGCTCGATGGCGGCGAGCGCCGCCGCGCCCTGGCCGCGAGCCGACCAGAGCAGCGCGAGGCCGGGTTGTGGGTCGAACCCCCGGTCGGCCGCGCGCTCGTAGGCGGCGTCCGCCTCGGCGTACTCGCCGAGCAGCCGGAGCACCTCGCCGGCCTCGTACGCCGCCAGCCCGGCCGCGTCCGGTGCGTGCACCTCCTGATAGCGGCGGGTCGCGTGCTCGAACTCCTCCAGGGCCTGCTGCCACTCGCCGTGCAGCCGCAGCAGCTGGCCACGGTGAACCGCGCACTGGCCGGTGAACGTCAGCAGCCCGGGCTGGGCGGCACACCAGCGCTCGAGCGCCGCGGTCCACTCCGCCACCCGGCCGAAGTCGCTGATCTCCTGGCAGCCCTCGATCGCGGTGCAGTAGACGTGCCCGGCCACGACCGGGGAAGCCTCGCCCGCGATGACCCGGATCATGGACTCGTCGAGCAGGGCCAGGCCTTCGGCGACCCGGCCGGAGTAGAGCGCCATCCGGCCTTGGGCGCAGAGCCCCAGTGCGGTGAGGTCGGGTTCAGCGTGGCGTCGGCCGCGTTCGGTCACCCTGTCGGCGCAGCTGCCGGCCGTGGCGAAGTCACCGGCGTCGATCGCACGGAACATCCGCAGGAAGTCCACCCAGCCGAGCCCGACACCGTCGTCGACGTCGACGACCAGGCTCTCCGCCCGCGACGTCCAGCCGCGGGCGAGGGCGCTCTCGCCGTGGACGTAGGCGGTCATCGTGATCCGGAACGCGCAGCGGAGCGAGCGGTCGAGGTCGGCGACCTCCTGGCTCATCCGGAAGGCCCGGTGCAGCGCGGCGACCGTGTCGTCGTGGTGCCCGGTCAGCTCGGCGGCGACGGCGAAGTCGTCGAGCTCATCGGCGGAGAGCAGGTCCGGGTCAGCGGCCGACCAAGCGGCGTACGCCGCGCCCCAGTCGCCGCGCGCGTGAGCGGACCGAGCGCTCTCCAGCTGGACGTCGGCCACGGCAGGCACCTCCACCGCAGAGCGTACTCGGCTCAAGCGGCCAGCGAGTGGCGTGCGGCCTGGCGCATCCGAGTCGTGACCCGGTCGGCGACCAGGGCGGCGTCGCGCCCCGCGCCCGCCAGGAGCATCGAGCTGAAGGCGTACTGGAAGCTGAGGCCGCAGAAGAAGAGGCCCTCGGCCTCCGCCACCACGCCGCGCATCTCCCGCGGCCAGCCGTCCTCGTCGAGGACCGGGAGGTGGATCCAGTCGAAGGCCTGCCGGAAGCCGGTGGCCCACACGACGTTGGCGACCTCGCGCGGAGCGCCGTCGACCACGGGCAGCCCGTCGCGGACCTCCTCGACCCTCGAGGTGACCCGCTCGACGCCGCGGTCGGCGAGGTCCGTGCGCTTCACCCGCAGCATCGGCCCGCCGTGGCGCCGGACCTCGGGCATCTCCTTGCGGCCGATCGGCGTACGCCGGGTGATGACGTGCCGCCACATGAACAGCAGCACGGGGAAGATCAGGTGCATCACCCGCGATTCCAGCCGCGGCGGGATCTCGCCGCAGTCTCGTCCGGCCAGGATCGTCGGCCGCGACTCGGCGACCTCGAAGGCGATGTCGCAGCCGGAGTGGCTGGCGCCGACGACGAGCACCGGGCCCTCGCGCAGCTGCCCGGGACGGCGGTACTCGCTGGAGTGGAGCTGCAGGATCGACGGGTCGAGCTGTGCGGAGATGGCCGGGACGTTCGGCGTACGGCCGAAGGAGCCGGTCGCCACCACGACGTTGTCGCAGGTCCAGGTGCCCCGGTCCGTCGTCACCCGGAAGCCGTCACCGTCCCGCTCGAGTCCGCTGACTCGGGTCTCGAGCCGCAGGGGCAGCTCGAAGGTGCGGGCGTACGTCTCCAGGTAGTCGGCGACGTCGTCCTTGCCGGGGAACGACCATCTCTTCGCCGGGAACGCCATGCCCGGGAGGGAGTCGTACTTGGCAGGGGAGTAGAGCCGGAGCGAGTCCCACTGGCGCCGCCAGTTGTCGCCGACCCGTGCGTTCGCGTCGATGATCACGAACGGGCGGCCGCGGCGCCGCAGGTGGTAGCCGGTCGCCAGGCCGGCCTGGCCGGCGCCGATGATGATGGTCTCGATGTGTGTGGTGTCCATGCTGATGACGCTAGGTCCGTATCTCGCCGCGCCGCGTCGGTCGTACGGCGCATTCGCCTGCGGTGGGTAGTGGGTCGATCTACCCATGGGGCCGGGAATTCCGAGCACGGAGCGGCGAGTTGGGGCGATACTCGAGGGGTGACGAACCAGCCACCGGAAGACTTCAGCAAGCTCCCGCCGTCGGTGCCGCTGGAGGAGACGATCGCCTACCAGCTCGAGGACCGGATCCCGCACGGCCCCGAAGGTGGCGGAGAGGCGGTCGACGGCGGTGGGGACGGCGACTGAGCAGGCGATGGAGCAGCCTCTGGAGCAGCCTCTGGAGCAGCGGCTGCGGACGGCGATCATCGCCTGCCGCGAGAGCGTGTTCCCGGCGTACGCGAGCCCGGCGGAGGTCTTCGACGGGCTGGCCGAGGCCTGCCGGGAGCTGGGGATCGAGGAGTGGGACGTCTATGCCGAGCGGGGGCCGGTGGCGCGGCTGGAGGCGGAGGTCGGCGAGCTGCTCGGGAAGCCGGCGGCGTACTTCCCCTCGGGGGTGATGGCGCAGCAGGTGGCGCTGCGGATCCACGCCGACAACGCGGGCAACCGGCGGGTCGCGATGCCCGACCTCTCCCACCTGCTCGTCCACGAGGACGACGGGCCGAGGATCCTCCAGGACCTCCTGATCGAACACCTCACCACCGGGCGTACGACTCCGACGAAGGCTCACCTGGACGCCATCCCGGGGCCGCTGGCCGCATGTCTGGTCGAGATCCCGTTGCGCGACGCGGGCTGCCTGCTGCCGACCTTCGACGAGCTCGCGGAGCTGGCCGAGGCGTGCCGTGAGCGCGGGATCGCGTTCCATCTCGACGGCGCCCGGATCTGGGAGTCGCAGCAGTGGTTCGGCAAGCCGCTGGCGGACATCGCCGGCCTCGCGGACACCGTCTACACCAGCTTCTACAAGGGTCTCGGCGGGCTCGCCGGCGCGGCGCTGCTGGGCGATGAGGACTTCGTCGCGCAGGCCAGGCTGTGGCGGCACCGGATGGGTGGCACCCTCTACCGGTCGACCGCCGAGGCGGTCGCCGCGCTGGTCGGCCTGCGGGACCGGCTCCCGCACATCGGTCAGTGCGTGATCTGGGGGAGGGCGTTGGCCGCCGCGCTGCCGTCGTCCATCACCGTCCAGCCACCCGTGCCGCACACCAACACCTTCCTGCTGTACGCCGCCGGCGACCCGGACCAGGTCAACACCCGTCTCCTCGCCGAGCTGGAGGAGCAGTCGCTCGCGTTCAGCAGACCCTGGACTGCGACCGAGGAGCCAGGTCGGATGGTGACCGAGATGACGGTCGGCCAGGGCGCCCTCGGCCTGGATCCCTCGACCGTCGCCGGCCATCTCGCCGCGCTGCTGGACTGAGGCCGGGCCTTGTGCCTCACCCGTCCCGGGTGGTGTGCCGGGGACCGCTCGGTTCCTACGCTCGACGATGCAGACGGGGCCGAGCGCGGTAACCGTCACCCCACGCTTCCACCGGAGGATGTTGAGAGATGGGCTCCCATCAGGTCGAGACCTCGGTGACCGCCGGGACCGGGCAGGTGCTTGTCACCGGCGGCCTGGACCTGGTGGGCAGCGACCGCTTCTACCCCGAGGAGCGCCCGGTGGTCGAAGTCGCCGTGGGTGATGTGTGGTGGGATCCGCACCCGGTGACGAACGCGCAGTTCGCGGCCTTCGTGGCTGATACCGGGCATGTCACCGTCGCCGAGCGCGATCTCGACCCCGCCGACTTCCCGGGTGCCGACCCGGCGCTGCTGGTGCCCGGATCGCAGGTGTTCACCCAGGCCCCCGGTCCGGTCCCGTTGCACGACTGGACCCGGTGGTGGCGCTGGCAGCCCGGTGCCCAGTGGCGCCACCCCGACGGCCCCGCAGCCGACGTGGGAAGCCGGCCCGGACGCCAGGTGGCGGACTGGACCGAGATCCCGGACCATCCGGTCGTGCACGTCGGCTGGGAGGACGCCGTGGCGTACGCCCGCTGGGCGGGCAAGGAGCTTCCGACGGAGGCCGAGTGGGAGCACGCCGCCCGCGGTGGCCTCGTCGGCGCCGACTACGCGTGGGGTGACGAGCTCGCCCCCGGCGGGCGCCTGATGGCGAACACCTGGCAGGGACAGTGGCCGTGGCGCAGCGAGGACCCGCGCGGCCACGACCGCACCAGCCCGGTCGCCTCCTACCCGCCGAACGGGCATGGCCTCTACGACATGGTCGGCAACGTGTGGGAATGGACCCGCACCCCGTGGACGCCCGACCATCGTGACCTGATCGCCCCACCTCACGGCCGGGCTGGCTCGGGTGCGCCCTCGCGGCAGGCCGGCGTCGCTGCGCCCTCCTGCTGCGGCGGCAGCCAACGCCCCGGCACCGGCGCCGGAACCGGCGAGGTCAAGGAGACCGATCGGATGGTGACCAAGGGCGGGTCGCACCTGTGCTCGCCGCAATACTGCCGCCGCTACCGGCCGGCAGCGCGCCAGGGGCACGGGGTGCGGGACACGACGTCCCACGTCGGGTTCCGCTGCGTCGTACGCGAACCGACCTCGCGGCCGCTCGTTCGGTGATATTTTTGGGCGACCACCGAAGTCCTACTGAAGGGCAGTTTCATGTCGGTTCAGTTCGAAGTGCGCATCGATGGAATGACCTGTCACCGCTGTGTCGAGACCGTGACGAGCGCTCTCGGTGGCCTGGAGGGCGTCGAGGGGGTCGTGGTCGACCTGAACCCGGGAGCCGTGTCGAGCGCCCGCGTCACCGCCGACGGACCGCTCGAACCGAGGGTCGTCAGATCCACGCTCGCCAAGGCCGGATTCACGATCGCTCGCGAACCCTGACCGGCCGAGGAGTCGTCCGTGCCCGGCCTCGGCTCCCGTCAGCACTTTCCGGCCCTCATCGCCGAACCTGATCTCGTCTACCTCGACGCCGCGTCCGGCACCCCCTGTCCCGAACCGGTCATCGCCCAGCTCACCGCCGAGCTGCGCGGGCCGGCCGCCAACCCCGGCAGGGGCGGACACCCGTGGGCCCGGGACGCGCTGCGCCGCTTCGAGGAGGCCCGCGCCACCGTCGCCGCGTTCCTCGGCACCTCGTTCCCCGACGAGGTCGCCTTCACCCGCGGCGCCACCGGCGCGATGGCGTTCCTCGCCGACCGCTGGGGACCCGCGGCGCTCGCGAACGGGGGCGACATCCTCTTCTGCCCCGGCGACCACCTCTCGACGGTGCGGCCGTGGCTCCGGCTCGCCGAGCGGATGCGACACCAGGGCGTCCGAGCGGTGGCGTACCGCCGCGACCGCCTGGGGCGCATCGACCCCGACGACTTCGCCCGTGCCGCGAGCGACCGCACCGCGGTCGTCGTCGCCACCGACGTCCACAATCTCCACGGCACCCGGACCGACCTCGATGCCCTGGCGATCCCGCCGACCGCGACGGTCTGTCTCGACTGCTCCCAGAGCGCCGGAAGGCTGCCCCTGCGTCTGGCCGAGTCCCGGGCCGAGCTCGCCGTCGTCTCGGGCCACAAGATGTTCGGGCCTCCCGCCACGGGCACGGTCTACGTACGCCGGGATCAGCATCATCGGATCGCGGTCGACCGCGCGGCTGCTCGCAGCGGGCCGGCACGACACGTCTCGCCGCTGACCGACGCCGCCGAGGAGGGCAGCCTCGACGGGGCCGGCGCCGCGGGGCTCGCGAGCGCCACCGCGTTCCTCGACACCATCGGCCTCGACCGCGTCGGCGGCCACCTGGCCACCCTGGCCGCCCGGTTCGCCGACGGCGCCTCCCGAATCTGCGGCGTCACCCTCCTCGGGCCGCCGGTCGACGCGAGCAGACCGCACAGCGGCATCGCCGCCTTCGCCGTCGACGGCCAGGCCGGCGCCGACGTGGCCTTCGCCCTCGAACGCCGCGGCGTGTACGTACGCTCCGGCGACCACTGTCTGGACGGGCCGCGGGAGGACGCGGTCCGGGTGAGCTTCCACCTGTACAACGACGAGAACGACGTCGACCGACTCCTGCAGGGCCTCGCCGCCGCTGCCGAAAGGGACTGACACGTGCAGAACGAAGGGATCAGGTACGACCGCGCCGCCGCCGCCCGCATCCTGGCCGAGGTCGCAGGTGCCGACTTCCTGACCGGCCCGGCCCCGGCGGTGGCCGAGGTGTCGGTGGACTACCGCGTCGAGGAGCTCAGCCCGGAACCCGGGGGACCGCTGACGACCGGACAGCGACGCTACCTCGAGTCCTTCATGCGGCCGTGCCGACCCGACCAGGTGGTCAGCGCCACCCACCGCATCACCTGGCGCGACTCCCGCGGGATCGCGAACAGCGGCCACGTCGGACCGGGCCCGCTCGGGCCGGTGCTGCCGATCGCGGCCAGGGAGGCCGTGATCGCGGTCGGTGACGCGATCGCCGACGCTGATCCCGTGACCGCGCGTTCGGACGCGCTCGGTGACGACGCGCTCGACGTCCTGGCCGACACCACCACCGACCAGGAGCCGGCCGAGATCTTCCGCGTCGGGGCCGAGGCCGCCGGACGCGCGCTCGTCCAGCACGGCATGCTCGCCGGACAGGTCGGGATCGAGGACCCGGTCGAGTTCGCGGAGGCGATGTTGGACTCCGGGCTCTACGGCACGGTGGCCTCGACCTGGTTCTGGGAGCTCCAGGCATCCACCTACCGCAGAGGCATGATCCCCGCGGGCCTGGAAGGGACCGGCGGCCGGCTGCGCTACACCCCTGAGACCGTCGCGCTGCTCGCCGAGATGAAGCGCCGCACCATCGCCGACGCCCACTCGGTGATGGACCGGGCCCGCGACGAGGGCCTGGGGGTGCGTGCCGCCATCCAGCGCTACCACGTCGAGCTCGACCAGATCTCGCGACAGTACGCCCTCCTGCCGGCAGGGGAGCGGCCCGTCTGCCTCGGGCAACGGGCTCATCAGGTCGACGGGCAGCGCGTCCAGCCCCTCGCGGCCGTCGCCGAGGCGCTCACCGGCGCGTTCCGGTCGGCGGTCGAGTCGGTGCGGATCGCCGAGGCGCCCGGACCGGCCGCGGGGGAGGGACGGTTCGCGGCGGGGGAGCAGGAGTTCGGGGTCCCGGACATGACCTGCCGGCACTGCCGGGTGACGATCACCGCCGTCCTCGACGCCCAGGCGGCCGAGCTGATCGAGGTGGATCTGCACGGGAAGCGGGTGCGGGCCAGGTTCACCGACGCCGGTCAGCGCGACCGGGTCTTCGCCGACCTGCGCGACTCCGGCTACACGGTGGCCGACGGGTGAGCATTCGCTACCCGCTTCCCGCCGCGCGGCATCCGGTCGCCGCCCGCTTCCTCGACGACACTGCTGCGGTGGGCGAGGCGATCGAACGGTTCGGGTCGCCGCTCCACGTGGTCTTTCCCCAGGTCATGGCCGAGAACGCCACGGCGCTTGCGAGCGTTCTCGGGCGTCACGGCGTGCCGTACGACATCTTCTACGCGCACAAGGTGAACGCCTCGGCCGCACTGCTCGCCGAGGCCTCCGCCGCCGGGCTCGGCGCGGACGTGGCCTCCGCGGCCGAGCTCGACCGCGCCCTGGCCGCCGGGTTCGCGCCGGACCGGATCGAGGTGACGGGTCCGAAGTCGCCGGCACTCATCGACCGGGTCGCCGCGCTGGGGGTCACCGCCAACGCCGACGACCTCTGGGAGCTCGACCGGCTCGCTGCTGCCGCGCCGGCCGGCAGCGCCGTGCCGGTCCTGCTGCGGCTCTCCGGGTTCGCCTCGCCGGCGGTGCCCCGGTCCCGCTTCGGGATCGACCTCGCCGATGCTGACGCAGCCCTCGAGACCGTACGCCGCGCCCCCGGCCTCGACCTGCGCGGCGTCGCGTTCCACCTCGACACGGCCGACCCGGCCGCCCGGGTGGACGCGCTGACCGAGTCGATGGCGGTCGTGGCCGCCGCCCACCGGAAGGGCCTGCGGCCGTCGGTGATCGACATCGGCGGCGGGTTCCGCCAGCGCTTCGTCGAGGACCCCGAGCCGTTCCAGCGGTATTCACAGGCGGTTGCCACCGGACCGGGGGAGCTGGTGTGGCCAGGTCACGACCTCGGGCTCCGGCGAGCGGGCGCAGTGGCCGGGGCACCAGTCGCGCACAAGTACGGCAACCACCGCCCCGCCACCGACGTCCTGGAGAGGTTCCTGACCGCAGAGATCGAGCGGCGCCCCGTCGCCGAGGTGCTGCGGGAGTGCATGCTCACGCTGTGGATCGAACCGGGCAAGGCCCTGGTCGACCACGCCGGTGTCACCCTGGCCTCGGTGCTCTACCGCAAGCGCGCCGCCGGGAACGACCTGGTCGTGCTCGACCTCTCCCGCAACCAGGTCACCCCCGCCGACCAGGAGGTCCTGCTGGACCCGGTGCTCGTCGATGCGCATGGTGAGCCGCCGGCGGAGGGAGTCTTCCTCGCCGGCCGGCTGTGCCTGGAGTCGGATCTGGTGAGCCGCCGCAAGGTGTTCCTGGATTCCGAACCGAGCAGCGGCGACGTACTCGCGTTCGTCAACACCGCCGCCTATCAGATGGACCTCTCGGCCTCCGCCGCCGGCGGGCACCCGCCGCCGCCCAAGGTCGCGGCGGTCCTGGACGGCGGACGGTTCACCTTCGTCGCCGACGACCACCACGGGAGCTGACCATGCGATACGACAGCGTGCTCGACATGATCGGTGACACCCCGCTGCTGCGGCTCGATCCGGCAGCCCACGGTGTGCCCGAGGCCGAGATCTTCCTGAAGCTGGAGTCGGCGAACCCGTTCGGCTCCGTCAAGGACCGGGTCGCCTGGGCGCTGCTGCGCGACCACATCGGATCGATCGTCGAGGACGAGCAGATCGTCCTGGAGGCATCGAGCGGCAACACCGCGAAGGCGCTCCAGATCATCGCCTCGATGCACGGCGTCCGGTTCCGGGCCTTCACCAACCGGGTCCGGGTGCGGGAGGTCCGCGAGATGCTGTCGCTGCTCGGCGCCGAGGTGACCGAGATGCCCGGACTCTCGGAATGCCCGGACCCGACCGCGCCCAACGACGTGTTCGGGGTGATCGGCGACCTCATGGCGGGCGAGCCGGGCCGCTACCACCACACCTCGCAGTACACCAACGAGGACAACCTGCGAGCCCACTACGAGGAGACCGGTCGCGAGATCTACCGCGACGCCGGCCCGGTCGACCTGCTCGTGGGCGGGCTCGGCACCACCGGCTCCACTCGAGGGGCGGCGACGTACCTGCGCGAGCGCAACCCGGAGACCGCCGTGGTCGGCGTCGTCGCCGCCGAAGGTGACTTCATCCCCGGCATCCGCTCGGCGGCGGAGATGTGGGAGGTCGGTCTCTTCGACCCCGGCTTCTACGATGCGATCGCCGCCGTCGACTCGGCCGACGCGATCTCCGCCAGCCTCGAGCTCGCCACCCGGCACGGTGTGCTCGCCGGCCCCACCACCGGGGCGGCCTATGCCGCTGCCCGGGAGCGGCTCCTGTCCGGCCCCGGCGGCCCGATCACGGCGGTCGTGATCGCGTGCGACCGGATGGAGCCGTACCTCTCCTACTACCGCCACCGCCGTCCTGACCTGTTCGGGGCTGCCGGACCGGCTCCTGCCGATGAGGCGCCCTCGGCTGCCCCCGAGGAGCTCGAAGCGTGGACCGCCGCGGGCGAGCACGTGGTCGTCGTGGACGTACGCACGGCCCTGGCGTTCCAGGCCGGCCACATCCCCGGGGCGATCAACCTCCGCGACGACCTGCTCGAGCAGGTCCTGGAGGCGGGGATGCCGTTCTCCGAGGCGTCCCGCGTGGTGTTCGCCTGCCCGACGGGTGACCGGTCGGCACGGTTCGCCGCCCGGGCCGCCGCGATCGGCCGTCGGGCCTACAACCTCGAGGGCGGCGTGCTCGGCTGGCGCGACAGCGGCCGACCGCTCGCGGGTGTCTGACCCAATTGGTACGCCCCGCCTTCAGGCGGGAAGCAGGACGAGCATCGTGCCCATCCCGGCAGCCATCAGCCCGTGGCCGAGGGCCGGCAGGCGGTGCTCGCGCACCGAGGTCGCCCGAACCAGCCACCAGAGCACCCCGGCCACGCAGACCACGACGAAACCCGAGTTGATCGCGATCGCCCAGCCCGGCGGGTGACCGGCCGGGGCGATCGCCGCCGCGCCGCCGTGGCCCGCATGACCCTCGAGACCACCTACGTCAGCCATCAGCAGCGGCATCGCGGCGAGCATCCAGATCATCGCGGCGTTGAGGGCGAGATGTCCGACCACGTCGGCCCGCCGGGCCCTGTCGCTCGCGCCCCGCAGAGCCGGCAGCAGAGCCAGGGTCAGCACCGCGAAGAGCGCGACCTGCGCCCAGACCGCGGCGTCCGAGACGATCACCCAGATCATCAGGATCATCGCCGCGCTCATCGCGGCGTGGTTGAGGTGGAGGACGGTCTCCCCGCCCGAGGGTGGGCAGACCACGAGAATCCAGATCCCCGCGGTGCCCGTGAGCACGAAGGCCACAGTCAGCAGAAGGTCCCAGGGAGGATCGACCACACCTCCAACGTACCGTTCCCACGCGTCGGATGAGGCCGGTTGCCGTGATCGGTGCCGCGGACCGGCAAACCCCCGGCCGAGGCGTCAGGTACGTCGGCCGAGTTGGCACCTGCGTGCCAACTCGACCGACCACGCTGACGCTTCGGGCGACGGGGGTGACGTCTCGGCCGACCTGGGTGCCTCGCTCAGGCGTCGAGATCCTGCGCCACCAGGGCAGCGATGGTGTCGACGGCAGCCTGGTCGGGGCCGGTGACCTCGACCTTGTCGCCGTTGGCGGCGCCGAGGGTCATGATCAGCAGCGACGAGGCCGCATCGACCGGCTCGCCGCCGGGGACGGCGAGGGTGATCTCGGCGCCGAGCTCATCGACCTTCTCGGAGATGATCGCGGCGGGGCGGGCGTGCAGGCCGACGGCGGAGCCGACGGTGACGGTCTGGGTGGGCATGATGCTCCTTCGGTGGTGGGTTGAGGGTTCAGCTGGTCGCGGCAACCGGGACCGGAGCGCGACCGACGGACTTGAGGGCGATCACCATGCCGGCGCCGACGATGACGCCGGCGGCCAGAGCGATCAGGTAGCCGAGCACGTTGGTGACGGCGAAGAGGACGAAGATGCCGCCGTGCGGTGCGCGGACGCCGACGTCGAAGAGTTGGGAGAGTCCGCCGGTCACCGCGCTGCCGACCATGATGGCCGGGATGACGCGCATCGGGTCGCCCGCGGCGAAGGGGATCGCTCCCTCGGTGATGAACGAGGCGCCGAGCAGCCAGCCGGCCTTGCCGTTCTCGTGCTCTGCCGGGGTGAAGAGCTGGGGGCGTACGACGGTGGCCAGCGCCAGTGCGATCGGCGGGACCATGCCGGCGAGCATGACGGCGGCCATGATCCGCAGCTCGGGGGAGTCGGCGGCGAGCGAGGCGGCGCCGACGCCGGTGGCGGCGAAGCTGTAGGCGACCTTGTTGAGCGGGCCACCCATGTCGAAGGCCATCATCAGGCCGAGCACGGCGCCGAGGGCGACGGCGCTGCTGCCGTCCAGGGCGGCGAGGCCGTCGGTGAGCTGCTCCATCAGCCAGTTGATCGGCTTGCCGAGCACGATGATCATCACCAGACCGGCCAGGATCGAGGTCACCAGCGGGATCACCAGCACGGGCATCAGACCGCGCGCCCAGCTCGGAACCCGCCACCCGCTGACCCAGTGGGCGATCACACCGGCGAGGACACCGCCCGCGATCGCGCCGAGGAAGCCGGTCGCGGGCGCCGAGACGCCGTCGGCGTTGGCCACACCGAACAGGTTGGCGGCCAGCGCACCCATGATGAAGCCCGGGGCGATGCCGGGGCGATCGGCGATGGCGTACGCGATATAGCCCGCCAACGCCGGGATGAACAGCATGAACGCGGTCTTGCCGATGACGAAGAACAGCGCGCCGAGGTAGACGGCGAGGCCGCTGTCGAAGAGGGCGTGCTCGAGACCGAGGGCCTGTACGTCGGGGAGGTTGGTCAGGGTGTTGTCGACCATGACCGCGCCGTAGACGTCGGTGATGTCGTAGCCGCCGAGCAGGAAGCTCAGCGCGATCAGCAGGCCGCCGGCGGCGACGAACGGGATCATGTAGGAGACACCGGTCATCAGGACCCGGCGGGTCCGTCCACCCCAGCTCTCCGAAGCGGCGCCGGCAGACTCCGAGGAGTCGCCTCTGCCGGACTCCACGCGGGCGGCGTTCGGGTCCGCGGCGGCGGCGAGCGCCTCGGCGATCATCGCGTCGGCGTCGTCGATCGGACGCTTCACACCGGAGGAGACCAGCGGCTTGCCGGCGAAGCGGCTCCGGTCGCGGACGCCGACGTCGACGGCGAAGATGGCGGCGTCGGCGCGGGCGATCGTCTCGGCGGGCAACGGCGTCGCCCCGGCGGAGCCCTGGGTCTCGACCGCGATCTCCACGCCGGCCCGCGCGGCCGCGGCTTGGAGCGCCTCGGCCGCCATGTAGGTGTGGGCGATCCCGGTGGGGCAGGCGGTCACCGCGACCAGGGTGCGCTTCTCCGCCGCGGCCGGGGCCGGCTCGGGCTCCGGCGTGGCGCTCTGCGAGGCGGCCGGTGCGTCGCCGACCGCGTCGAGGATGGTCTGGGCGGCCTGCTCGGCCGAGTCGGTCTCCCGCAGGGTCTTGCCGAACTCGGGGCGGGCGAGCGCACGGGCCAGCTTGGTCAGGATGGTCAGGTGCGTGGCGTCTCCGCCTGCCGGCGCGCCGATCAGGAACGCGAGGTCGGCGGGGCCGTCCTTGCCACCGAAGTCGACCGGCGAGGAGAGCCGAGCGAAGGAGACGACGGGCTCGTCGACCCCGGACGTACGGCAGTGCGGGATCGCCAGGCCGCCGGGGAGACCGGTCGCGGAGACCTCCTCGCGGGCCAGCGCGTCGGCGACGAGCGCGTCGAGGTCGGTGGCCCGGCCGGAGTCGGCCACGCGCTGGGCCAGGGCACGGATGACGTCGTGCTTGTCAGGGCCGAGATCGGCGTCGAGGGCGACGAGCTCGGGGGCGATGAGTGCGGACATCAGAGTCCTCCGGTGATGGGGTCGAGGTCGCGTACGGACACGAGGTCGGCACGGACCTGGGGTGGGGTGGGGAGGGTGGTGCCGGGGAGGCCGGCGGCTGCACTGCCGTACGCGACGGCGAGCCCGAGACGTTCAGGGGCGGAGAGTCCGCGCAGGTCGGCGAGGAGATAGCCGAACAGCGAGCTGTCGCCGGCACCGACGGTGCTGACGACCTCGGTCGGCGGCGGGGTGGCGTGCCAGGTGCCTTCCGCGGAGACGAGGACGGCGCCGTTCCCCCCGAGGGTCGCGAGCACGGCGGTGACGCCGCGGTCGACCAGGGTTCGGGCCGCCGCCGCTGCGGCGGCCGGCTCGTCGAGGGAACCGGAACCGGTGATCGAGGCCAGCTCCTCGGCGTTGGGCTTGAGCAGGTCGGGTGCGCCGGCCGGGAGCCCGGCGGCGAGCGCCTCGAGAGGTGCCTCGCTGGTGTCGACGGCGATGCGGGTGCCGGTGGACCGGAGTGCGCTCACGACCTCGGCGTACCAACCGGACGGCGCCTCGGGCGGCAGCGAACCGGCGAGGACGACCCAGCTCGCCTGCTCGGCCTCCTTCACCAGCCGGGCCGCCAGGGCGTCGAGCAGCGCCGGGGTCGCGGTGGCGCCCGGTCCGTTGAGCTTGGTGGTGGTGCCGTCGGGTTCGGTCACCGTGGTGTTGATCCTCGGCCGGCCGGCGGGACCGACGGTGACCACGTCGAGCCCGGAGGCGCGCAGCTCGGTGACCATGGGATCGAGGTCGGGGCAGGGGAGCACGGCGCGGGTGGGGACGCCTGCGGCGTACGCGGCTCCGGAGATGTTCACGCCCTTGCCGCCGGGCTGGGAGGTCGTGGTCCGGGCGCGCAGCACCTCGCCGCGGCGCAGCGGGCTGGTGAGCATCACGGTGTGGTCGATGCTCGGGTTGGCGGTCAGGGTGACGATCATGCGATCAGCACCTCGAGGCCGCTCTCGCGGAGCTCGTCGGCGACGTCGTCGTCGATGTCGCTGTCGGTGACGAGCACGTCGACGTTGCCCAGCGCGGCGAAGCGGAGCGTGGTCTCGACGCCGATCTTGCTGGAGTCGGTGAGGCACACGACCCGGCGGGCGGCGTTGACCAGCGCGCGCTTGGTCGCGGCCTCCTCGTGGTTGGGGGTGGAGAGGCCGTGGGCCAGCGTCAGCCCGTTGGTGGCCACGAAGGTGACGTCGACCCGCAGGCGGCTCAGCGCGTCCACGGTCTCGGCGCCCACCGCGGCCTGGGTGGCCGGCCGGACGCGGCCGGGGAGCAGGTGGAGCTCGATCTGAGGGCTGCCGGCCAGCATGGCGGCGACGGGGACCGCGTGGGTCACCACGGTGAGCTGGTGGTCGCGCGGCAGGGCGTGGGCGAACCTGCTGGTCGTCGTGCCTGCGTCGATCGCGATCGTGCCGCCTTCAGGCGGGAGGAGCGCGAGCGCGGCCCGGGCGATGCGGTCCTTCTGCGCGGTGAAGGTCTGCTCCCGCTCGCCGAGGGCGGACTCGAGCACGGCCATCGCCTCCACCGGCACGGCGCCACCGTGGACTCGGCGGACCAGACCGCGTCGCTCCAGGGTGGAGAGGTCTCGCCGCACGGTCTCGGTGGTGACCTCGAACCGCTCGGCGATGTCGGCCACGGATATCCGCCCGCGTTCGGCGACGAGACGGGCCGTCGCGATCTGCCGCTCCTCGGCGTACATCGCGGCCTCCTTCATGATCGGTGTGGTTTCGGGTGGGTTTCGGGGTTGTGAATGCCCACATGTGTTGTTTTATGCCCGAATGTGTTGACTCGTCAAGGGGTTAGGGCAGATATTTGTGGTCATGGTCACGTCTCACTCATCTGTCCTCTCCGGCACCCCGGTGGTCCCGGGCATCGTGCTGGCGCCCGTCCACGTGGTGCGGACCGAGGTCGATCCCGCCGCGCTGGAGGCCTTCGAGCGGCGCGGCTTCGACCAGCCCGACGACGCGCTCGCGGCCTACGAGGCGGCCGCCACGGCCGTCGCCGACGGGTACGCCCGCCGGGCCGAGAAAGCCTCCGGTGCAGCCGCCTCCGTGCTGAGCGCGAGCGCCGGCCTGGCCCGGGACAAGGGGCTACGGGTCGCCGTGGAGAAGCACCTGCGCGCGGGGGAGGGACCGGTCGCCTCCGTCGCAGCGGCGGTGGAGCAGTTCGCGACGCTGTTCAGCGGGATGGGTGGACTCATGGCCGAGCGGGTCACCGACCTGCGCGACATCGAGCGCCGGGTCCTCGCGCACCTCGCCGGTGAGCCCGAGCCCGGCGTGGACGTGCCCGAGGGGCGGTGCGTACTGGTGGCCGCCGACCTGGCGCCCTCCGACACCGCTGCCCTCGACCCGGCCCGCGTGGTCGCGCTGGTCACCGAGCGAGGCGGCCCCACCAGCCACACCGCGATCATCGCCCGCCAGCTCGGCATCCCGTGCCTGGTCGGCGTGGCCGGCGCGACCGGCATCGTCTCGGGCACCCGGGTGCTCGTCGACGGCCAGGCCGGGATCGTCGACCTGGAGCCCGGCCCCGACGCCGCCGCGCGCGCCGAGGCCGACCTCGCCCGGCGCCAGGCCGTGGCCGCCTGGTCCGGGCCAGGGCGTACCGCCGACGGCCACCCGGTGGCGCTGCTCGCCAACGTCGCCGACGGCTCCTCGGCGAGTGACGCGGCCGCCGGCCAGGTCGAGGGCGTGGGCCTCTTCCGCACCGAGCTCTGCTTCCTCGACCGTCGCGAGGAGCCCACGGTGGCCGAGCAGGCCGACGTCTACACCGAGGTGCTCGCGCCCTTCGCCGGCCGTGGCCACGTCGTCGTACGTACCCTGGACGCCGGCTCGGACAAGCCGATCGCCTTCGCGACCCACGAGGGCGAGGAGAACCCGGCGCTGGGCGTGCGCGGCCTGCGGCTCGCCGCGGACAACCCCGGCCTGCTGGAGCGCCAGCTCGACGCCATCGCGATCGCCGCCGAGCGGGCCGGCGCGGACACCTGGGTGATGGCGCCGATGGTCGCCACCGTCCAGGAGGCCGCCGACTTCGCCGCGCTGGTCCGCGCCCGCGGCCTGAAGCCGGGCGTCATGGTGGAGGTCCCGGCGGCTGCGCTGATGGCCCACCGGATGTTGGAGGTGGTCGACTTCCTCTCCATCGGCACCAACGACCTGACCCAGTACGCGATGGCTGCCGACCGGCTCGCCACCGACCTGGCCCACCTCACCGACCCGTGGCAGTCGGCGGTGCTGCAGCTCATCGCGATCACGGCCGAGGCGGGTCGTACGGCCGGCAAGCCCGTCGGCATCTGCGGCGAGGCCGCCGCCGACCCGCTGCTCGCGCCCGTGCTCGTCGGCCTGGGTATCACGTCGCTGTCGATGGCCCCCGCGGCCGTGGCCGCCGTCGGTGCCCGGCTCGAGTCCGTGTCCGCCGGGCTGTGCGACGAAGCCGCTGAGGCCGCGCTCGGCGCGCTGTCACCGCAGCAGGGCCGTGAGGCGGTCGCGAAGATCCTGGGCTGACCCGGGGGCGGTACGCGGCAGACTGGGCTCATGTCCGCGCACTATGTCTTCGCAGAGACCTGGGAGCTGCCGATGTCGACCGAGGCGGTGCGAGACGTACTGGTCGACCTGGAGCGCTATCCCGAGTGGTGGCCGCAGGTGCGGGCGGTGGCGAAGCTGGGCGAGGACGATGCCCTGCTGGTGTGCCGCTCGACCCTGCCGTACGACCTGGAGATCGTGCTGCACGCGGTCAGCCGCGACCTGCCGACGCTCGAGGTCGGGCTCGGCGGCGACTTGGACGGGTTCGCGCGGTGGACGCTCACGCCGGCGCCGGGCGGGAGCCGGATGGTGTTCGAGCAGGAGGTCGTCGTCGACGGCCTCCTTGGACTGGCCTCGATGCTGCTGCGGCCGGTGCTGACCTGGAACCACCGGCAGATGATGCTCGGCTGCCGCAACGGTCTGGTCGCCGCGGGCTAGAGTGCGGAGCCCTTCTGGTACTCGGCCCAGGACAGGTTCCAGTCGCCGAACCCGTTGTCCCACTCCATCTTCCGGTCGGTGCCGGTGGTGTCGACGATGTCGCCGATGCGGGCCAGGCCGTAGAGCCAGGCGGCGTTGGCGGTCGACAGGCCGGTACAGCCGTGGGAGACGTTGGCGTAGCCCTGGGAGCCGGTCGACCACGGCGCGGCGTGGATGAACTCGCCGGAGTTGCTGATCCGCATGGCGTACTCGACGTCGTCGAGGGAGTAGTAGTCGCTGGAGCTCTGGTCGGAGATGCCGATCGTCTCCGAGCGCATCTCCTTGACGCGGTGCTTCTCGGAGATGACCTTGATCCCCGAGCGCGTGGTGAAGCCGGGCTTGCCGGTGGTGATCGGGATCGTACGCAGCAGCTTGCCGTTGCTGAAGACCTTCATCTGGTGCGTACGCGCGTTGACCTTGAAGACGTGCGCGTCACCGACCTTGTAGGTGGCGGTGCGGCTGTGCTGGCCGTAGACGTCGCCGCCGGCGGAGGCGCCGTTGATGTCGAGGTCGACCTTGATGGTGGTGCCGGGCTTCCAGTACTTCTGTGGACGGTAGCGAGCCTCGGTGTCGGAGACCCAGTACCAGGACCCGGTCTGGGCTGGGGTGGAGGTGACGTGCATGCGCTTCTCGAAGGAGGCGTGGTCCTTGACCGGGATGTCGAAGTAGACCGCGACCGGCATCCCGACGCCGACCTCGGACTTGTCGACGGGGACGATCGTGGCGAAGGTCTGCTGGGCCAGGGAGAGCGAGCGGGTGGTGAAGCTGCTCTTCACGGTGCCGGTCTCACCGGTGGCGGTGACCGTGTAGCGCAGGGCGGGGTCGAGCAGGTCGTTGGCGGTCCACGTCTTCTTGTCTTCGGAGAGCGAGCCGGGCACCGTGCGTCCGTCGGGCTTGGCGACCTTCACGCTCGTGAACTCACCCGAGGTCGCCGTCACCGTCACGACGCTGTCGACGGGTACGTCCTTGGCGCCGTCGGCGGGGGCGATCGTGGCGGCGAGAGGCTTCGCCGACGGCGAGGCGCTGGCCGACTCGCCCTTCGCGGCGGACTCCGGGCTCTCTGAGTTCCCGGCGCAGCCGGAGAGTGCGATCAGGGCCACCACGGCCACAACGACAGGAAAAGGACGAACCCGCATGGGATAACTATGCGGTAGGCGGCAACCGAATTCTCGGCGCGTCCGCGCGTGTGATGAAGGTTGTGGTGTTGTCGGTGCTGCCACGTACGGTATCTGCCGATGAGTGACACTCGCGTCGAGGCGGCGTACGCCGGGGCTCTGGCCGCCTTCAAGAACCCGATGCTCGACCTCCTGCACGGCCGGTTCGCGCCGTTCGTGGTGGCGGTGCTCTCGGTGACCTTCACCTCCGAGCGGGCTGCCGTGCCGGTGGTGGACGCGCACGCCGAGATCGGCGACATGCTGGACCGGCTCCGGGCGACCGGCCACGCCGAGGGCGAGGGTGGCGAGGTGATGCTGCCGGTCGGCACGGCGCGCGAGCTGTGCCGCCAGTGGGTGCGCGCCGGGTGGCTGCTGCGCCAGATCGAGGGCGAGGACGAGGTCTACCGGCTCTCCGCGCATGCGGTGGGCGCTCTCGAGATCGCGGGCCGGGCGAGCGGGTCGCGGGCCCGGGTCTCCGAGTCGCGGGTCAGGACGCTGCTGGAGGCGGTCGAGCGGCTCGCCCTGGATGCCGACCCCGACGTGCTGACCCGGGTGGCGCGGCTGACCGAGGAGATCGCCGAGCGGCGCGCCGAGATCGCCCGCCTGGACCGCACGGGCGTCGTCGACACCGTCGACGACGACACCCTGCTGGAGCAGGCCGAGAACATCCTCCATCTGACCCGTGAGCTTCCGGCCGACTTCGCGCGGGTGGTCGAGTCGATCCGGGCGATGCAGCGTGACGTGGTGACCGACCTGCGCCAGGACGTACGCCCGGCGGGCGAGGTCCTGCGCGAGTACCTGCAGCGCGGCAAGGACGTGATGGCCTCTACGCCGGAAGGCAAGGCGTTCGCCGGTGCGCTGCGGATGATCGGTGACCCGCGCCGCCTCGACGACCTGGCCACCAACCTGCACACGGTCCTGCGCCACCAGTTCACGAAGGCGATGGGTCCGACCGAGCGGGCCGAGCTGGCTGCGGTCGGGCGCAGGATCGAGACGGGCGTGGCCGAGGTGCTGGCCGCCCAGCAGACCGCCTCTCATGTGATCACCACCCAGGTGCGTACGCACGACCCGGCCCGCGACCGGCAGGTCGACGACCTGCTGCGCGATGTGATGGTCGGCTTCCAGGCGTGGATGCCGTCCTCACGGCCGGCCGAGTCCGTCGAGCCGCTGCGCCGGCTGCCGGTCGCCGACCTCGGTCACCTGCGCCAGTCGGTCAGCGAGCTGCGACCGCCCGAGCCACCGGCGCCGCTCGCCGACTGGGGCGACGTGGAGAGCGCCGTCGAGGACACCAAGGCCTGGGGCGGGCCGGGCTACCGGGCGATCGAGGCCCACCTGGACGACTATCTCGCGGCCCACGGGGCGGACGAGCCGGTCGACCTGGCCGAGGTCTTCGCGGCCGCGCCGGAGGAGATCCGGCGCCCGGTCGACCTGCTCGGACTGCTCGAGATCGCGCATCGCCGCGGGATGGCCGAGACGGGGGAGATCTCCACGATCGAGGCGGTCCGGGCCGACGGGGTGCGGCGACGGTTCGCGTTCGGCGGAGTGAGGCTCAGCGCAGTGATGACGGCAGATGACGAAGGGGATGGGCGTTGAGCGAGACGGTGACACCGGCCGAGGCTGAGGCTAACCCTCAAGTTGAGGTTGAGGATGAGGCGGAGACCGTGGCCTACGGCAGCGAGCCGGAAGGCTTCATCGAGCCCGTCTCGATGGAGGACGACCCGACCGAGCTCTTCGTCGGCGACCGCGGTGTCCTCGACGCCGACATCCGCCGAGTGCTGGTCCAGCTGCTGCGCCGCCGGTTCATCACGGCCGAGAAGAACCCGCGGCAGTGGCGTACGTTGCTCGACCACCAGGCGGTGATCGAGTCCCGGCTCCACGACCTGTTCATCCGGCTCGTCGTCGACCACGACCGCGGCATCGCCTACAAGCGACAGGTGCGCTCCGAGGAGCTCGACGTGCCGGTGCTCCTCAAGGACGACGCCTACTCCCGGGCCGAGACGCTCGTGCTGGTCCATCTCCGCACCGTCTTCCAGCGCGAGCGGGGCGCGGGGGAGAACTCCGCGCGGGTGGACGCCGACGAGCTGGAGCAGACCGTGCTCACCTACTTCGACGTCGCCAGCGGCGACGCCGCCGCCCGCCGCGAGATCCGCCGGGCCGTCGACCGGCTCGCCCGCGAGGGGCTGATCGAGGAGGAGTCCGAGGACCGCTACCGGATCACCCCGCTCGTCGAGATCGTGCTGAGCGTCGAGAAGCTCGCCGAGCTCAAGGCGTGGCTGAAGGAGCAGCCCGCCGGTCGAGGGCCACTTCGTTCAGACCCTCGCGCCAGCGAGCGTGTCGAGACCAACACAGTCGAATCGAGCGCCGAGGAGGACCGTGTTGGTCTCGACACGCCTCCGCCTAGCGGCTCTGGCGGCTCGACCAGCGAGGATGACGACGAGGAGATCGAAGAATGAACATGATCGACAGCCTCTTCGGCCTCATCCCCGCCCGCTCGAACGGCCGGCAGTGGGTCGCGCGCGAGCTGCAGCTGGTCAACTGGGGCGGCTACGACGGCGCCCACCGGGTGCGCTTCTCACCGACCGCGACGCTGCTGTCCGGAGGATCCGGGTCGGGCAAGTCGACGCTGATGGACGCCTACATCGCGCTGATCATGCCCCACACCACGCCCTTCAACGGTGCCTCCAACGGTGGTGTGGTCGGCCGTCCGCGCGGGCAGGACCAGCGCAACATCCTCTCCTACGCGCGCGGCAAGATCGACGAGGCGAAGACCGCCGACGGCACCAAGATCCGGGTGCTTCGCGGCGACGGCCGCGACACCTGGTCGGCGATTGCGATGACCTGGGAGGACCAGACCGGGGCCCGCTTCACCGCGGTCCGTGCCTGGTACGTCCCCGCGTCCGCCAAGAACCTCGACGACGTGACTAAGCTCCGTGCCGTGGCCGAGGCGGGCTTCGACGTACGCGATCTGGAGCCGGTCGCGGCCCACCGGTTCACGCGCACCTCGGTCGCCGAGGTCGGGCTCACTCCGATCGACACCGACCGCGACTTCACCGCTCGGATCCACTCCGCGCTCGGGATCGGTGCCGCGGGCGACGGCGAGAAGGCCGTCAACCTGCTGGGAAGGATCCAGGCGGGGCAGCAGATCACCACGGTCGACGACCTCTACAAGAAGATGGTCCTCGAGGAGCCCGAGACCCTCGCGACCGCCGACGGCGTCGTCGCCCACTTCGACGAGCTCTCCGCGACCCGCGACCGGATGGTCACCGCGCAGCAGCAGGTGCGCGCGCTGACGCCGATCCGCGAGCACCGGGCGGCGATCGAGGACGCCGCCGCCAGGCTGGAGGTGATCGACGGGATCGGCGCCTTCGGTGACGAGACCACCCCCGCCGGGCTCTGGCGGGCCGGCAAGCGGGTCGACCTGCTCAGCGAGCTGGAGTCGGACCTGAGCTCCCGCAAGAGCGCCGCGGAGAAGACGGTCGCCGAGAAGCAGGCGCTGATCGACGCCGCCGAGTCCGAGCGCGACGGCCTCGCGGTCACCGTCGCCGCCTCCGGGGGCCGGCGCCTCGAGGAGGCCACCCGCGAGATCAGGTCCGCCGAGACCCGGGTCGACAACGTACGCCGCGCCCGCGAGACGCTCGACAAGGAGCTCGCCGTCCTCGGTGCCGTGGCCACGACTCCGGACGAGTTCGAGGCCCTCCAGGCGACCGCGCAGGAGGCGCTGGTCGACGACGATGCCCGCACCACCGCCCTCAACGCCTACGCCGCCGCCCGCTCGGCCGAGGCCGACGCGACCGGCCTGGTCGGTCGGCTCGAGAACGAGCTCGCCGATGCCGAGAAGACCAAGAGCAACATCCCCGAGCCGTTGCGCGCGGCCCGCGCGGTGCTCGCGGAGGCGGCCGGGCTGAGCCCGGCGGAGATGCCGTTCGTCGGTGAGCTCGTCGAGGTACGCACCGAGCACGAGGCCTGGCGCGAGGCGTTCAACCTGGCCCTGGGCGGGTTCGCCACCACGATGCTCGTCGACGCCGCTCATGTGGGCGCTTTCCGGGCCGCGATCGAGTCCGTACGGCAGCGCACCCGGATCCGCTACGAGGCCGTCCGCACCGGCATGAAGGACGGCGTGCACCCTCTCGACGAGGGCACTCTTCCGGGACGCCTCGACTACCGCCGGGGTGTGTTCACCGGCTGGCTCAAGCAGCGGCTGACGGAGCGACACGGCTACGTCTGCGTGCAGACGCCCGCGCTGCTCGGTCAGCACCGGATGGCGCTGACGGTGACCGGCCAGGTCTCACAGGGGACCCGCGGGGCCCACGGTGGTCACGGGGCCGGCAACGTGCTCGGCTTCACCAACACCCGGCGCGTCACCGAGCTCACTGAGCTCCTCGAGACGGCGCGCAAGGACGCGGAGACGGCGAGCATGGCGGTCGCCGAGGCCGAGCGAGCCATCAAGGACCTCGACCTGCGGCGTACGTCCTTCAAGGCGGTCACCGCGCTCACCTGGGACCAGGTCGAAACCGCCGGGGCCGAGGCCGAGCGGGACCGGTGGGCCGCGGTGATCGAGGAGGTCACCGCCGACAACCCGGAGATCGCCACGCTGCAGGCGCGGCTGAAGAGCGCCCGCGCCAAGGTCGACTCGCTGCGCGAGGGGATCGGGGCCGCCAAGAGCACCGTCAAGGAGCTCGACGTGCGGTGGAGCGACGTCGTCGAGCAGGTCGACCGGGCCAAGGACGCGCTGGAGGACGCGGCCGCCTCGGGCACCGATGTCGCGCCGGCCCAAGCCGACTATCTCGAGCAGCTCTTCAAGGCGGCCGGCGGCGAGGAGGCCGGCCGGCGCGAGGACGCGCTCGCCGAGCTCGATGCCGTCTTCGCCCGGGCGGGCGAGAGCCTCGAGACCGACCGCGCCGCCGCACAGGAGACGATCGGGGCCGCCCGCGTCCAGCTGCGGCAGACGTTCGAGGCGTTCCTCGAGCGTTGGCCCAACCCCAACCTCCACACCGACCCCGATGCCTCCTACGCCGACTTCGACCGTCTCCTCGACGAGCTGCAGACCAGTGGCCTGCACGAGCTCGAGGTCGAGTGGCGCGACTCGCTGCTCAAGCTGTCGGGCAACGACCTGACCAACCTCGACTCGACGCTGTCGCGGGCCGTGCGTGAGATCCGGGACCGGATCGACCCGATCAACCAGATCCTCGCCGAGCTGCCCTTCAACGACGACGGCCACCGCCTCCGGATCGACACCCAGGAGGGCCAGTCGGCGGTGCGTGGCCGCTTCCGCAAGGAGCTCCGCGCCGTGCGCGACCTGATCGAGAAGGCGTCGTCCAACGAGACCCGGGAGCAGGCCTACACCCGGATGTCCCGGCTCATCGACCGCATGCGCCGCACGGCCCCCGACTTCGCCGACCTGATCGACGTACGCAACCACGTCCGGGTCAGCGCCGAGAAGGTCACCGCCGACACCGGTGAGCACGTCGCCCTCTACGACCACATCGGCGAGAAGTCCGGCGGCGAGTCGCAGGAGCTGGTCGCCTTCATCGTTGGCGCGGCGCTGCGCTACCAGCTCGGTGACGCCGGCGCGGAGCGCCCGCGCTACGCGCCGGTCTTCCTCGACGAGGCGCTGATCAAGGCCGACGCCCGCTTCACCGGCCGCGCCATCGGCGCCTGGCGAGGTCTCGGTTTCCAGCTCATCATCGGCGCCCCCAACGACAAGCACAGCGCCATCGAGCCGCACGTCGAGGTGCAGTACACCGTGCTCAAGGACGCCGAGGGCCACTCGTTCCCGAAGCTGGAGGTCGGCCTCGACGAGGTTCCGGCGCGATGACCGGCTAGGGCTGCATCGAGAGGAACAGGAACGCGGCCAGCAGCACCAGGTGGACGAAACCCTGCAGGGCGTAGACGCGGCCCTGGACCACGGTGAGCCCGGTGACGAAGACCGAGATGACCAGCAGCACGATCTGGGTCGGCTCGAGGCCGAGCTCGAGGGGACCGGTGAGCCAGATCATCGCGACGGCGAGGGCGGGGATGGTGAGTCCGATCGACGCCATCGCTGAGCCGTAGGCGAGGTTGAGGCTCGTCTGGACCCGGTCCCGAGAGGCGTTGCGGACCGCGGCGATCGACTCGGGAGCGAGGACGAGGAGGGCGATCACGACGCCCACGACCGCGTAAGGGAACCCGAGGCTCTTGACGGTGCTCTCGATCGTGGGGGAGAGGACCTTCGCCAGGCCGACCACGGTGATGAGGGAGACCAGGAGGAGGGCCAGGCTGAGGGCGGCCTCGCCCGCCGAGGGCGGGTCGGCGTGGCCGTCCTTGTCGAGGTCGACCAGGCCGGTCATCCGGCCGTGCTCGTCGCTGGTGACGGGGAGGAAGAAGTCGCGGTGGCGGACCGTCTGGGTGAAGAGGAAGGCGACGTAGAGCGCCAGCGAGGCGATGGCGGCGAAGACGAGCTGCGACGTCGAGTACTGCGGGCCCTGCGCCGACGTCGTGAACCTCGGCAGCACCAGGGTGAGACCGGCCAGGGCGATGACGGTGGCGACCGCCGACCCGGTGCCGGCGGCGTTGAAGCTGACCAGCCCGTGCTTGAGGGCGCCGACCATGAGCGAGAGCCCGACGATGCCGTTGAGGGTGATCATCACCGCGGCGAAGACGGTGTCACGGGCGTATGTGCTGGTGCTGTCGCCGCCGCTGGTCATCAGCATCACGATCAGGCCGACCTCGATCACGGTCACCGCGATCGCGAGGATCAGCGAGCCGAACGGCTCCCCGACCTTGTGGGCGACCACCTCGGCGTGGTGGACCGCGCTCAGCACTGCGCCGATCAGCACCGCCGCGACCACGGCCAGGATCGTCCAGTGGTCGTGACGGAGCCACGCGAAGATCAGCACCACCAGAGCGAGGATCGGCACGACCAATGACCATTGCAGGCGGCCCCGGACCGCTGGCGCACTCATGGGGCGACCCTATCCCGGCTCTGGGCCGCCGACGGGATGCGCGACGCGCGCTCGTAGCCTGAGGGGCGTGCCTTCCTCCTACACTCCTCCGGCCGCGTTCAAGACCCGTCCCGACCTGCTGGGGAGGTTCGGCATGGTCGGCTCGACCCACTGGCTGGCCAGCGGTGCCGCCCAGGCGGTGCTCGAGCGCGGCGGCAACGCCTTCGACGCGGTGGTCGCGGGTGGGTTCGTCCTCCACGTGGTCGAACCCCACCTCAACGGGCCGGGCGGCGACCTGGTCGGGATCTTCGCTGCTGCCGACGGCGCGCCGACGGTCCTGATGGGCCAGGGGCCGGCGCCGGCGGGGGCTTCGGTGGAGCACATGCGGGCCGAGGGGCTCGAGCTGGTCCCGGGCTCGGGCGCGCTGGCCGCCGCCGTTCCGGGCGCGGTCGAGGCGTGGCTGATGCTGCTGCGCGACCACGGCACCTGGGAGCTGGGCGAGGTGCTCGCCTACGCCATCGACTACGCCCGCAACGGCCACCCGATCCTCGGTCGGGCGGTCTCCACGATCGCCGCCGTGGCCGACCTGTTCCGCGATCACTGGCCCACCTCGGCCGTCCACTGGCTCGTCGACGGCGAGCTGCCGGAGCCGGACACGATGGTCCGCAACGAGGCCTACGCCGCCGTGCTCGACCGTCTCGTAGCCGCCGGTGACGGCGCCGCGACCCGCGAGGAGCGCATCGACGCGGCGCGTGCCGCCTGGGGGAGCGGCTTCGTCGCCGAGGCGATCGAACGGTTCGTACGCACCCCGCACCGCCACTCCTCCGGAACCGATCATTCCGGTGTGATCACGGCGGCCGACATGGCCGGGTTCTCGGCTGCGTACGAGACACCGGTGACGACGGAGTTCCGGGGCCACACCATCGCGAAGGCCGGGCCGTGGACGCAGGGGCCGGTGCTGCTGCAGACCCTCAACCTGCTCGAGCCGCTCGACGATGCGCTGCTCGACCCCAGCAACCCCGACGGCGCGCACACGATCCTGGAGGCGACCAAGCTCGCCTTCGCCGACCGCGACGCCCACTATGGCGACGGCTCCGATCCGGCCGTGATCGAGACCCTCCTCTCCCAGGAGTACGCAGCGACCCGCCGGCCCCTCATCACCGATGTCGCCTCGGCCGAGGTCAGGCCCGGGCTCGGCGCGAAGGCCTTCCCGCCGCTGCGCGAGACCTACGACCCCGCCGTTGCCGCTTCCGGGGTCGGGGAGCCGACCGTCTCGCGCGATGGCGAGACCCGCGGCGACACCTGCCACATCGACGTCGCCGACCGCTGGGGCAACATGATCGCGGTCACCCCCTCGGGCGGGTGGCTGCAGTCCTCGCCCACGATCCCCGAGCTCGGCTTCTGTCTCGGCACCCGGCTGCAGATGACCTGGCTCGAGCCGGGCCTGCCGTCCACGCTCACCCCGGGCCGCCGGCCGCGCACGACTCTCACTCCGACTCTCGTCCTCCGCGAGGGGCGGGCCGTCACCGCTGTCGGCTCACCTGGCGGTGACCAGCAGGATCAGTGGCAGCTGCTCTATCTGCTGCGCACTCTCGTCGGCGGCTATTCGCCTCAGGAGGCCATCGACGCCCCCGCCCTCCACTCGACATCGTTTCCTGGTTCCTTCTGGCCGCGTACGTGGACTCCTGCGGGTGCGGTCCTCGAGGACCGGCTCGGGGCTTCGGTCATCGAGGGGCTGCGGGCCCGGGGGCACGCTGTTGAGCTGAGTGGCGACTGGTCTCTCGGGCGGCTTTCTGCGGTTACTCGGGATCCGGAGAGCGGGACGCTTTCTGCTGCTGCTAATGCTCGGGGTGCGCAGGGGTACGCCGTCGGGCGCTGAAGTTTCGGCCGCTGGTCGAGCCGGCTTGCTCCGCTGGTCGAGCCGCCGGAGCCGCTAGGCGGAGGCGTGTCGAGACCAACACGGTTCTTCCGCGGGAGAGCTCGCTTATGGGACTGTGTTTCGTTTCAGGGGTTCGCCGCCGACCCTTGCTTTGAGTGTTTCTCGATCGTGCGCCGCGTCAAGGACGCCCTTCGGGCGCCGGCTTCGCCGGCCGCTTCGCGGTCCTTGACTCGGCACCCGATCGAGAAGGATTTCGCCTATAACGGGGCGGCGGCGAGAGAGTGGCGCGGAGTTCACGGTCCTTGTTCGCTGACCGCGTAACACCGGTCTGACCTGCTTAAATAAGTCGCACCATGGTGCTCGCGCGCATATAATGAGGCCTATGTACGAGACCATCGACCGCCTCCTCGCTGGGCCGCCTGCGGGTGCGTCCGAGGCTGAGCTGGTCGACTGGATCGCGCGTCTCGAAGAGATTAAGTGCGCCGCCGAGGCCGTCCAAGCCGAAGCGGCGGTACGCCTGGATGAAGCGGTCCGGGCACGCCAGGCCGCGGCCGGGGTGCCCGCCCGCAAACTCGGTGAGGGTGTCGCTTCGCAGGTTGCGTTGGCGCGGCGGGTCTCGCCCGAGAAGGGCGCCAAGCTGCTGGGGCTGGCCAAGGTTCTGACTGCGGAGATGCCGCACACGTTCGCGTTGATGAAGGCGGGTCGGTTCTCGCAATGGCAGGCCACCATCCTGGCCCGCGAAACCGCCTGCCTCTCCCTCGAGGACCGCAAGGTCATCGACCAGGAACTGTGCGCCACTGGCCCTGGCGGGGGACCTGCCAAGGCTGCGGTGATGGGGTTGCGGCAGCTCGAGAACGCCGCCAAGAAGCTCGCCATCACCCTCGACCAGGCCTCCGTCGTCGCCCGGGCCGCCAACGCCGCCAAAGACCGCCGCGTCAGCCTGCGGCCGGCACCGGACACGATGACCTGGCTCGGCGCCCTGCTCCCGGTCAAGGACGGCGTCGCCGTCTTCGCCGCACTCGACGAAGCGGCCAAGGCTGCTGCGGCCTCAGGTGATGAGCGCACTAGGGGTCAGGTCATGGCCGACACCCTGGTCGACCGGATCACCGGCCGCGCCGAGATTGGCGGCAAGCCGCGGATCGAGGTCAAGATCGTGATGACCGCCGACTCCCTCACCGGCGACGCCGACCAGCCGGCCATGGTCGAGGGCTACGGGCCCGTCCCGGCCGCCTGGGCCCGCGAGACACTCGCCGACGCCGAGGTGTTCGTGCGCCGGTTGTTCACCGACCCCGCCGGGCAGTTGGTGGCGATGGAGTCCCGCTCACGCAAAGCCCCCGACGGGCTGGCCGAGTTCATCACGACCCGTGATGGTGGGATCTGCCGCACCAACGGGTGCGATGCCCCGATCCGGAACATCGACCACGTCGAACGCCATGCCGACGGCGGCGAAACGAGATCCGAGAACCTGCAAGGGCTGTGCGAGAGGTGCAACCAGGCCAAGGAAGCCCTCGGCTGGCTGGCCAGACCAGGACCCGACGGCAGCATCATCACCACCACACCCACCGGGCACACCTACATCAGCCCACCACCCGACACCTGGGCACCAGACCCACCACCGCGACTGTCGCCAGCAGAACACAGGCTGCGTGACCTGGTTCGCGACCACACGCTTGCGGCCTGAGGCTCGTGGGCCTCCGAGAACTTTCTTCGGATCGGTGCTTGACCTTGACGCTACGTCAGGGCTGCACGCTTCTTCCACGGCCCCAAACAGGGCCTGAACCACACCGAACCGACCCAAAGGGAGCACCACCATGAACAACATCCTCAGCCGCCTCGTAGGTGACAAGAAGGACTGGAAGCGGATGGAAGCCCGCGCCGCCGCACTGCCCGCGGACTACCGCACCGTCTATGGCGAGATGAAGAGCTACATGTGGCGCTTCACCGCCGGCGACGGCATGGACATCGTCGAGATCCTGCGCGAGATCCTCGACCTGTTCGAGACCGAGGCCGCCGCCGGACGTCCGGTCCTCGAGGTCACCGGACCCGACCTGGCCGCCTTCTGCGACGCACGCCTGCCGGAGAATGACCTCTACAGCGTCAGGCTCCGGGCCACCCTCGACGAGGTCGTGCGGAAGCTGGCGTGACGTCGGGCGAAAACGTAAGAGCCCCGCTGGCGTCTCGGGTCACCAGCGGGGCAAGAACAATGTTGCCGCATCACCTAAGGGGTTGTCACCCCCTTTCGGCAAAATCTGCAGAATTTTGCATTGCAAGATCCTGGTGGGCCCGAAATGGCTCCAGGCGTCACCCGTCAGATGACCGTCCCGACGTCCTTGGTGACGATGTTGTCCATCGCTCGCTCGGCGACGGCGGCGATGGTCATCGACGGGTTGCACGCTCCCGTGGTGCCGGGGACGAGCGCTCCGTCGAGGACGTAGAGGCCGTCCTGGCCCTGTACCCGGCCGTCGAGATCGCAGACGGTGCCCATGTTGGCGCCGCCGAGCGGGTGCCAGGTGCTGTTGACGATGGTGTTGGTGTCGATCAGGGCACCGAGGCCGCCGCTGATCTTCGAGACCCGCTCGTGGATGGCGCGATAGCTCGCCGAGTCGCCGCCGAAGGGGAAGCGGAGGGTCACCGAGTCGGTCAGCGAGCTGTAGCGGAAGCTGCCGCGATCGGCGCTGACGCCGAAGCCGACCAACATCGTGGCGCCCAGGTCGAGGCCGAGGGGGAGCGGTGGCAACGATGCCTGGATGACGGTGTTGGCCGTGGTCGGGTCGGACCAGTCCTGGCTCTGGTAGACGACGGGACCACCCTGCGTACCGGTGAGGTTCTCGTCGAAGGGGCGCCACATGTAGATCCGGTCGCCGTTGGTGCCCCAGCCCCGGCCGAGCTTCTCGGGAAGGTCCGGGATGGTGTCGGTCGCCGCGGCGCGGACCAGGAGCTTGCTGGTGTTGAGCGAGCCGGCCGCCATCACCAGTGCGCGGGTGGTCAGGATCTTCTGCTCCACGACGTCGCCGGCGTCGTTGGTGCGGTCGACATGGACCTCCCAGCGACCGTCGGTGGCACGGGCCACGCTCGTCACGTTGTGGCGAGTGGCGACGTGCACCAGGCCGGTGGCCTCGGCCTGCTCGATGTAGGTGACGTCGACGGAGTGCTTGCCGCCGTTGTTGACACCGAGGGCGCAGTCTCCGTTGGTGTAGGAGGGAGCCATCTCGCCGCGCAGTTCCGCGAGCGCGTAGGACCAGTCGATCGGCATCGGGATCTTCTGCAGGTCATAGCCGGCGGCCTCGACCCGCTCGCCGAACGTACGCGAGACCCGGTAGTTGTCCGAGGCGATCAGCTCGTCGGGCGCGGTTGCGGCGCCGAGCATCTTGGCCACGCGTGGGTAGTGCACCCGGTCCATCAGCTCGTAGTCGAGCTCGTTCGGGAACCAGGTGTTGAAGACCTCTGCGGACGGCTGCAGCGTCATGCCCTGGTAGACCAGCGAGCCACCGCCGACACCGGCCGCGCACATGGCCAGCATGTTCTGGCCGAGGACGGGCTCGAGCAGACCGACGTACGGCCCGAAGTTCAGGGGAGTGCCGAGCAGCTTCTGGAGTGGCTTGAGCGCCTCGGGGGCGGTGGTGTGGAACAGCACCCGCTTGTCGAGCGAGCGCACCGTCGGGAAGGTCTGCGCGTCGGGCCCGGTCGGCCAGCGACGGCCGCGCTCGAGCACCGTCACCGGTACGCCGGCCTCGGCCAGCCGCAGCGCGGCCACGCCACCACCGAACCCGGACCCGATGACGACCGCCCGGTGCTCCTCCCGCACCAGTCGTACGCGGCGGGGCGAGGTGGCTGCGGCCGGACCGCCGAGCAGACCGGACGCCGCGGCACCGGCGGCGCCGGCAGCACCGGCCAGGAAAGTACGTCGTGAGGCTGAGGACATGGTCAAGGGGACTCCCTCGGCTCGTGAATCGTCGGCTAATTCCGCGTAAGAGTTGACGAACGGGCGAGGTGTGTCAAGGTTCACAGCCCCGTTCTGGACAACTGTGTCCGGAACGCGACACGTCCCGGAGAGCCCGGTACAGCAACGCAGAAGGCGCAACCACAGCCATGTAGGCTGACCGCACTTCCAACAGCTAAGGACGATCTGAACCCCGATGGACGGACCGCAACCCGGCCAATATCCATGCCCGCTGAGTGATTCGCGGCCGCACCCGTCGAGGTTGGCGTGATGACCGAGGTTCTGTTCATCTTCCTGGCGCTGCTGCTGGTTGCCGCCTGTGGTGTCTTCGTGGCCGCCGAGTTCTCCCTGGTCACGGTCGACCACGCCCAGGTGGAGATGGCCGCCGAGCAGGGCGACAAGGGCGCCCAGGGCGTGCTACGCGCGATGAAGGAGCTCTCCAGCAACCTCTCCGGCGCTCAGGTCGGCATCACCGTGACCAACCTCGGCATCGGCTGGATGTCGGAGCCGGCGATCGCCGAGCTGATCGACGCGCCGCTGCTCGCCACCGGCCTGCCCGAGGGTGCGGTGGCCGGGATCGCGGTGGCCATCGCGCTGATCCTCTCCACGATCGTGACGATGCTCTTCGGTGAGCTGGTCCCCAAGAACCTCGCGCTGGCCCTGCCCCTGGAGACGGCGCGGGTCACCCAGGGACCGATGCGGGCCTTCACCCGGCTCATGCGCGGTCCGATCAAGGTGCTCAACGGCACCGCCAACGCCATCGTGCGTCGCCTGGGCATGGAGCCGCAGGAGGAGCTGCGTTCGGCGCGAAGCTCGGCCGAGCTCTCCTCGCTGATCCAGCGCAGCGCACACGAGGGCACCCTCGACGCCGACACCGCAGAGCTGATGGAGCGCTCGGTCGAGTTCGGCACCCGCACGGCGGGGGAGATCATGACCCCGCGCGTACGCGTCCACAGCCTCGACCACAACGACCGCGCCGAGGCGCTGATCGAGCTCACCCGGCGTACGGGCAACTCCCGCTTCCCGGTGCTCGACGACAACGAGGCCGTGGTCGGCACGGTGCACGTCAAGGCTGCCGTCGCGCTGCCGGTGCACGAGCGGCCCACGGCGAAGGTCAAGCACCTGATGGTGCCGCCGGTGGTCGTGCCCGACTCGCTGCGCCTGGACCCGCTGATGGCGCTGCTGCGCGCCGAAGGGTTCCAGCTGGCCGTGGTGCTCGACGAGTACGGCGACCAGGCCGGCATCGTCACCCTCGAGGACGTGATCGAGGAGATCGTGGGCGATATCGCAGACGAGCACGACCCGCTCAGCGCCCGCGCCCGGCTGCGCCGGGACGGCGGCTGGTCGCTGTCGGGCCTGCTGCGTCCCGACGAGGTCGAGGACATCACCGGAGTCGCGCTGCCCGAGAGCGAGGACTACGACACCGTCGCCGGTCTGATGCTGAGCCTGCTGGGCCGCATCCCCGAGCCCGGTGCCAGCGCCGAGCTGACCGTGCCCGGAAACCCGCCGCCCGACTCCGACGATGAGGACGTCTACGCGAGGTACGTGAAGTTGACCGTGGAGGTCATGGACGGGCGCAGGATCGACCGGATCTCGATGCAGGTGATCGGCTGATGAGCACAACCATGGGGCTCGTGCTCGGCCTGGTGCTGCTGCTCGCCAACGCCTTCTTCGTCGGCTCGGAGTTCGCCCTGGTCTCGGCGCGGCGCAGCCAGATCGAGCCCGCCGCCCAGGCCGGCTCGCAGATGGCCAGGATCACCCTGCGGGCGATGGAGAACATCAGCCTGATGATGGCCGGTGCCCAGCTGGGCATCACGGTCTGCTCGGTGCTGCTGCTGGCGATCACCGAGCCGGCGCTGGCCCACCTGCTCGAGCCCGGGTTCGACCTGATCGGTCTGCCCGAGGCGTTCCACCACCCGGTGGCGTTCGTGATCGCGATGCTCGTGGTCACCTACCTGCACGTGGTGGTCGGCGAGATGGTGCCGAAGAACATCGCACTCGCGGGCCCCGACAAGGCCGCTCTCGTCCTCGGCCCGGCGATCTACGCGGTCGTCTACGTGCTGCGCCCGATCATCGTCGCCTTCAACTACGCCGCCAACGTCTGCGTCCGCGCGCTCGGCATCGAGCCCAAGGACGAGGTGAGCTCCGCGTTCACCCGCGCGGAGGTGGCCGCCATGGTCGAGGAGTCCCGCGGCGAAGGGCTCCTGGAGGAGGACGAGTACGGCCGACTGGCCGGCGCGCTCGGCTTCACCGAGAAGACCGTCGCCAAGGTCACCATCCCGATCTCCGACTGGACGATCGTTCCGCGCGGTGCCTCGGGCGCCGACATCGAGGCGGTGTGCGCCTCGACCGGTTACAGCCGGTTCCCGGTCGCCGGCGAGAGCGGCGACCTGGTCGGCTACCTGCACATCAAGGACGTGCTCGAGCCCGATGACGTACGCCGCCGGCAGCCCGTCCAGAACAAGTGGATCCGCCCGTTCGCGACGGTGACTCCCGACGACGCGCTCCACGAGACGCTCGAGACGCTGCAGCGCCGCGGCGCCCACATGGCCCGGGTCGTCCGTGAGGACGGCGGCACCATCGGCCTGGCGACGCTGGAGGATGTCATCGAGGAGCTGGTCGGCGAGATCCGCGACGCCGCCCACGCCGACGACTCAACGGCTACCGACTAGGGTTGGCTCGTGCCGCGTCTGGTGACAGAGGAGAGCCCGCAGATGCCCAACCGTCGATCCGGTGATCCCCGCCTGCAACATGGCCGGGACATGCGGCGACCGCGGGGCACCGCCGACCGCAACCAGCCCGTGCTCGGCAAGCTGCTCAGCATCCTGCGGCTCGTCTACGCGCCGGTGGTGCTGTGGGCGGTGATGATCGCCGAGGACGACACGATCGCGCTGTCCGCGTTCGGTCTCGCGGTGGTCACCGACCTGCTCGACAGCTGGCTCAACCGCAAGCAGCTGGGCCGCCGCCGCTCGGGCGAACTCCTCGATGTGGTGGCCAACACCGTCTTCGTCCTGGCCGCGACGCTCGCGCTCTGGCAGATCGACGTCATCCCGTGGCCGATCGCGCTGCTGGTGCCGCTGCGGTTCGTCGGCCTGCTGGCGATGATCCCGGCGCTGCGCAGCCGTGGGGTGCGTACGCTGCCCGTCCATCTTCTCGGCAAGGTGGCCGCCTTCTGCATGCTGGCCTCCTTCCCGTTGCTCTACCTCAGCCACGACATCCCCGAGACCCTCGACCTCGGCCTGGAGCCGAGCCTGCCCATCCAGGTGGCGCAGGCCTTCGGCTGGGCCTTCGCGCTGTGGGGGATCCTGCTGCTGTGGTGGAGCCTGGTCCTCTACGCCCAGGAGGTGCGTCGCCTGATGGCCACCACGCCACCGCTGGAGAAGGGCGGGGCGACCCGTGCCTGACCAGATCCCCGGTTCCGAGGACCTGCGGGCCTACGTCACCAAGCCACTGCTCGACCGCATCACCGACCAGGCGATCGACTCTGACTACATGGCCGCCGCCGAGCGGCGCGAGCCCACGGGGGAGGAGCCGACGCGGCGTCGCCGGCCCGGCCTGTGGGCGATGGTGGTCGTCGGGCTCTTCGCGCTGCTGGCCACGACCGCCGCAGTGCAGACCTCGCGCAACGAGGACATCCGACAGACCAGCAGGCAGGTGCTGGTCGACCGCATCGAGCAGCGTCAGGACCGGATCGCTGATCTTCACCGTCAGATCTCCGCCCTCCGGGAGGACAACCAGCGGAGCGAAGCGGCGCTCAACTCGCTCGGGCTGCGGGCCGAGTCGGCGTCCTCGTCCGCCGCGTCGACCGCGGAGGAGACCGGTTTCGCTCCGGTGACCGGTTCGGGGATCAGGATCACCATCGACAACGCCGCCGACGGCAGCGAGGGCGGCACCGTCCGCGACTACGATCTCGCCGTGATCGTCAACGGACTGTGGCAGGCGGGCGCGACGGCCGTCGCCGTCGACGGCCAGCGGGTCACCCCGCGCAGCGGCGTGATCACCTCCGGCGCCACCCTTCGGATGAACGACGTCTCGCTCTCGCCGCCCTATGAGGTGTCGGCCATCGGCGACACGCGTACGCTGGCCGCACGCTTCGCCGAGACGGTCTCCGGCGCGATGATCCACACCACGACGCAGGACTACGGGATGCCCTACGACGTCGAGAACATCGACCGACTGACCCTTCCCGCGGCGCCGGCTGATCTGCTGGAGTTGACCCACCTCGGGGCCAAGTCCAAGGACAAGGGCACCCAGAAGCCCACCGACAACACCGACGAAGACTCTGAAGAGAACAGCGAAGGGGACCGCGAAGAATGATCGCCGTCATCGGCCTAGTGATCGGCATCGTGCTGGGACTGTTCTTCCAGCCCGAGGTGCCTGTCGGCCTGGCGCCTTACCTGCCGATCGCCGTCGTCGCCGCACTGGACGCCGTGTTCGGTGCGCTGCGCGCGTTCATGGACGGCATCTTCGACGACAAGGTCTTCGTCGTCTCCTTCATCAGCAACGTCGTGATCGCCGCCGGCATCGTCTACCTCGGTGACCGTCTCGGCGTCGGTGGCCAGCTGTCGACCGGCGTCATCGTCGTCCTCGGCATCCGCATCTTCACCAACGTCGCAGCCATCCGGAGGCACATCTTCCATGCCTGACCGGAAGAGGAGGCCACCGGTGAAGCGGACCGCGGCCAAGCGGACCCCGGCGAAGAAGGCGCCGGCGAAGAAGCCCGCCACGCCTCCGGAGGAGACCGTCGCCGAGCCTGTGACCGACGACGGCGCCACGCCTGAGGCCTCGGACGAAGGTACGCCGCCTGCTGAGCAGGCGCCCGCGGAGTCCGTCGAGACGACCGACGCCGCCGAGGTCGAGGAGCCGTCGGAGAGGGAGGCTCCCGCCGAGGCTGAGTCCGCTGAATCTTCGTCCGATGATTCAACGTCCGACGAGACTGTCGACAAGCCTGCGGAGCCGGTGGCCGAAGAGCCGGTGGCCGAGGAGCCGGTGGCCGAGGAGCCGGTGGCCGAGGAGCCGGTGGCCGAGGAGGCGGACGACGTCGAGCCGGTCGAGCCCGTCGACTTCGTCGAGCTTGACGAGCCCGCTGAGCCAGTCGAGTCGGCTGCGGCCGAGGAGTCGGCCGCCGAGGACGCCGAGAAGAGCGACGAGCCCGCTGAGGTCACCGAGCCCGACGAGGTCGAGGACACGGCGGTCGACGAGCCGGCCGAACAGACCGATGGGCCCGATGAGGCCGTGGTGCCGCCGAACACGGAGAAGGCCGACGAGCCTGATGAGGCGGATGAGTCTGAAGAGCCCGAGAAGGAGCCGGCGCCGCTGGTCGGACGGGCGCGGCTCTTCGACGCGCTCACCCACTTCCGGCGCGGCCAGGTGGCCGTGGCGGCCCTGCTCTGCGTACTCGGCTATGCCGCCGTGGTGCAGGTCCAGACGAACACCGAGGACTCGACGTACGCCGGTCTGCGCGAGCAGGAGCTGATCGACATCCTCTCCGGCCTGGCCGGCACGACGCAGAAGGCCCAGGAGCAGATCGAGGAGCTCGAGGCGACCCGCGACGAGCTGGAGGACCAGACCCTCCAGCAGCAGACCGCGCTGCAGCGCGCCGAGGAGCAGGTCGACACGCTCCGGGTGATCGCCGGGACGGTGCCGGTCAGCGGTCCGGGCATCACGATCGAGATCGACCCGGGCGCCGACCCGCTGCGGCTGACCGCGCTTCTCGACCTGATCGAGGAGCTGCGTACGAGCGGTGCCGAGGCGATGGAGATCGAGGGGGCCGACGGCGAGGCCGTACGCCTGGTCGCGTCATCCTCGATCGAGGTCAGCCAGCCCGGCGCGGGTCTCAACGTGGGCGGCGAGCTGATCAGCCCGCCCTACCGCCTCCAGGTGATCGGCCCGCCCGACACGCTGGCCGGCGCGATCGACTTCTACCAGGGCCCGCAGGACCAGCTCGAGGAGCAGGGCGCGGAGGTCAAGGTGGAGTCGGAGGAGAAGATCGACATCGAGTCGATTCACACCGTGTCCCGCTGACCGTTTCGTCGGTGGCTCGCAGTAGGGTTTCGACAACAGCTCGCGGGACGATCTTCCGCAGCCAGACCAGTACGCCTGATGAGGAGATGGCCGTGTACCCCGAGGACCTGAAGTACACCAGCGAGCACGAGTGGCTGCGCAACCCTGGCGAGACCGAGGGCTCCGTACGGATCGGCATCACCAACTACGCCCAGGACGCCCTCGGCGACATCGTCTACGTGTCGATGCCGGCCGTCGGCGACACGATCAAGTCGGGCGAGAGCTGCGGCGAGCTCGAGTCGACCAAGTCGGTCAGCGACATCTACGCGCCGATCTCCGGCGAGGTCGTCGCGATCAACGGATCGCTCGACGCCACGCCCGAGCTGGTCAACGACGACCCCTACGGCGGGGGCTGGCTGTTCGAGGTCACTCCGTCCGATCCTGCCGAGCTGGAGAGCCTCCTCGACGCCGCGGCGTACGAGGCATCGCTCGACGCCTAAGGCCGTGCGCTAAGAATTGGCGCAGCCCAACCGAACACCTGGGCCGACCTGATAGGTTGCGGATACCATCCCTCAACGTTCACTTGAGGGTAGGTGCCCGGCCCTCGATGAACCTGGAGCTCAAAAATGTCCGTGTGCCCCGCTTGCGGCAGCCAGAACCCCGACGAAGCGCGGTTCTGCTCGCAGTGTGGCGTAAGCCTGACCGGGACCGACCAGACCTCGACGATTCAGCTCGGGGCTGACGCCGACACCTCTGACCGGGTGTTGAGCCCGGTCGAGGCGGCCACCGTCGAGGCCCTGCCGCGGGGCAACGGCATGCTCGTCGTGCAGCGTGGTCCCGGTGCCGGAAGCCGCTTCCTGCTCGACCAGGACACCGTGGTCGCGGGTCGTCACCCGGACAGCGACATCTTCCTCGACGACGTCACCGTCTCGCGTCGCCACGCGGAGTTCGCGCGCACCGGCGACACCTTCGAGGTCTCCGACGTCGGCAGCCTCAACGGCACCTACGTCAACCGCGACCGGATCGAGAAGGTCGTCCTCAAGGACGGCGACGAGGTCCAGGTCGGCAAGTTCCGGCTCGTCTTCTACGCCGGGCACGAAGGGGCGTAGCCGATGGCCGCCGCCGCGATGCCTGACCCTCAACGGCCGGCTAGCGACTCGGGGGAGCGGCTCAACATCGGGCAGGTCCTGGATCAGCTGCGTCCGGACTTTCCCACGGTGACGATCCCCAAGATCCGCTTTCTCGAGGACAAGGGACTGATCAAGCCGGAGCGCACGCCCGCGGGCTACCGCAAGTTCTCCCGCCGCGATGTCGAGCGGCTGCGCTACGTCCTGAGGATGCAGCGCGACCACTACCTGCCGCTCAAGGTCATCGGTGAGCACCTGGATGCGATCGACCGGGGCCTCGAGCCGCCGGCGATCGAGCCGACCGTGCCCACGGTCCCGACGGTGGCCCTGACGCCGAGCGGCGCGCCGGGCGCGGAGTCGTTCCGGCGTACGGACAACATGCGGATCTCGCGACGCGAGCTCCTCAAGGTGGCCGAGGTCGACGACGCGCTGCTGACCGAGCTGGAGAAGATGGCGCTGGTGGTGCCGCTGCGCAGCGGTCACTACGACACCGATGCCCTCGCGATCGCGCGCACCGCCAAGGAGCTGGCCGAGTTCGGCATCGAGCCTCGTCACCTGCGCGGTATGAAGGCCGCCGCCGACCGCGAGGTCGGTCTCATCGAGCAGATCGTGGCCCCGCTGCGGCGCCCCGGGAACGCCGGAGCGCAGGGCCGGGCCGAGGAGATCGGCAGCGAGATCGCCTCCCTGGCAGTCCGTCTGCACGCCACCTTGGTGAAGTCTGGACTCCGCGACCGCTGACTCGGTGGATGTCGGCGGTCAACCGGGCTGCTGTCGCGACCCGGAGACGGGTAGGGTGGATGACATGCGCGAGGTCGATGTGCTCGGAGTCCGAGTGGAGATGCCCTCCAACCAGCCGATCGTGCTGTTGCGCGAGGTGGCGGGTGAGCGATACCTGCCCATCTGGATCGGCGCGGTGGAGGCGACCGCGATCGCCTTCGCCCAGCAGGGCGTGGTCCCGCCGCGGCCGCTGACCCACGACCTGCTCAAGGACGTGCTGGAGGCGACCGGCAACGAGCTCACCGAGGTGCAGATCACCTCGGTCACCGACCGCGTCTTCTACGCCAACCTGGTCTTCGCCTCGGGCGTCGAGGTGAGCGCGCGACCGTCGGACTCGATCGCGCTGGCGCTGCGTACGGGGACCAAGATCGTGGTCTCCGACGAGGTCCTCGACGAGGCGGGGCTCGCCGTCCCGGCGGAGCAGGAGGACGAGATCGAGAAGTTCCGCGAGTTCCTCGACGAGATCACCCCCGAGGACTTCGAGTCCCACTGACGCTCGGCACGATCACTCGCTGAGCGCGAGCATCGCCTTCTCGTCGACCGTGTCGGCCTCTGCCTGGTAGACGATCATGCGCTGACCGCCGGTGCGAGCCAGCTGCATCACCTCGTAGGTGAGCGTCATCCGGCCCACCCGCGGATGCTCGAAGGTCTTCGTGCCGCCGCTGCGCTCACACACGTCGTAGAGCTCCCAGATCGCGGCGAACTCCGGCGACTTGAGCAGCAGCTCGCCCACCAGTGCCGCGAGCCGGGGTGAGTCGACGTCGGTGCCGCCGACGGCCCGCAGGTTGGCCACCGAGCTGGTGACCGTCTGGTGCCACGGGTCGAGCAGGTGCCGCCCGATCGGGTCGAGGAAGAGGTAGCGGGTCAGGTTCCGGTGCTCCCGCGGCCCGTCCCACAGACCCGGGTAGAGCCGCCGGGCCGGCCGGTTGGCGGCCAGGATGTCGTTGTGCCTGCTGAACACGAAGGCCGGCAGCGGCCCGAGCTGCTCGAGCATGACGAGCACCGAGGGACGTACGGTGGTGTCGGTCGTCGCCTGGGGCACGCTGACGCGCCCCGAGGCGACCTCGGCGAGCTCGTGCAGGCGCTGATGGGCGTCGCCGGTCAAGCGCAGGGTACGAGCCAGCGAGTCCAGGACGGCCGCTGACGGGTTGGTCTCCCGCCCGCGCTCGAGCCGGGTGTAGTAGTCCACCGAGACGCCGGCGAGCGCCGCAAGCTCCTCGCGCCGCAGCCCAGGCGTACGCCGCACGCCGGTGCCGGCGGGCAGGCCCGCCTCCTCCGGGGTCACCCGTGTCCGGCGGGCACGCAGGTAGCGCCCCAGCTCGGTCGCAGCCATGTCACTCATCCCCACCAGTGTGCCGCAGGTCCGGCTCGCGTGAGGGGCCGTGTCACACCCACCCCTGGTGACACCCCGGCATCGCGCGGTCTGCCTCTGCGCGCGCGACGCAACCAGACTTTCGGGGACAACGACCTGGAGGAGGAGCACGATGACCGCAGTAGCCCAAGAGGTGCCGAGCAGAGGTCCGGCAGCCGCGCCCGCCGGAAGCGTTCGAGCTCTGCTCGCCGCGCTCCTGGGCTTCACGGTGATCACCGTCGACGTCTCCGCGGTCAACATCGCGCTGCCCTACCTGCACCGGGACCTGGGTGGCGGGATGGCTGGTCTGCAGTGGGTCGTGGATGCGTACACGCTGATGTTCGCCGCCCTGATGCTCTCGGCGGGCGCGGTGACCGACCGGGTCGGACCGGTCCGGGCCTACGCCCTGGGGGTGGTGCTGTTCACCGTCGCCTCCGTGGCCTGCGCGGCCGCTCCGGTGATGCCGGCGCTCATCGCGGCCCGGGTGCTGCAGGGTGCTGCCGCCGCGCTGGTCATGCCGGCGTCGCTGGCGCTGGTCCGGGTGGCGTACGACGACGCGCGGGCCCGAGGGCAGGCCATCGCCGTGTGGACGATCGGCGGATCGGCGGCGATGGCGCTGGGGCCGGTGGCCGGAGGCCTGCTGAGCGAGTACGCCGGCTGGCGCTGGGTGTTCCTGGTCAACGTCCCGGTCGGGATCCTCATCGTCGCCCTGCTCGCCGGTCTGCGGATCCGGGCGGTACGGCGGCGGGCACCGCTCGACCTCCCTGGCCAGGCGCTCGCCGTGCTCGCGCTGTCGGCGCTGACGTACGCCGTCATCGAGGCCGGTCACACCGGCTGGCACCCGCCCGCCCTGCTCGCGGCAGCGGTAGCCGTCTCGGCGGCCGTTGCCTTCGTCGTGGTGGAGCGTCGCTCGGCGGCGCCGGTGCTGCCGCTCGGGCTGGTGGGTCGGGGGAGGGTCGCGGTCGCGCTCGTCTCCGGGTTCGGGATCAACTTCGGGTTCTACGGCGGGATCTTCCTGCTCGGCCTCTACTACCAGCAGGTGCGGGGCTGGAGCGGTGCCGAGGCGGGGCTGATGTTCGTCATCCCGGCGGCCATGACCACGTGCGCCAACGTCGTGGCGCCGCGCCTGGCGTACGTCGTGGGCCGGCGCCCGCTCATCGTCGGCGGCCAGCTGATCCTCGCGGTCGGAATGCTCGCCCTGCTCCCGCTGACGACGACGACGCCGGTCTGGCTGGTCCTGGTGCTGCTCGTCCCGCTCGCCACCGGCGGTGCGCTGGCGATCACCCTCGTCACCGCCGACCTGATCGACGCGGTCGAGCCCGCCCGCGTGGGTGTCGCGACCGGCGCGCTGAGCACGTTCCGGCAGACGGGCGGCGCGATCGCGGTCGCCGTCTTCGGTGGTCTGGGGGCCGGTGCGTCCGGGATCCTCACCCTTCCCGGGATGCAGGCATCTCTCCTCGCCGGGGCCGGCGTCCTGGTGCTGACCGCCCTCGTGGCGACCGTCAGGTGCCGAAAGCCTCAGGCTCTACTTGAGGGTTAGCCCGGACGACACGCCGGAGGGGGTTCTTTGACCAGGGCCCTTGCGGCGCTTACCTTGTAGTTGTCTCTGTTGTAACTCCAACGATGTGGTCCCCCCGCCGCAGCCGTTCATTCCCCGAGTGGAGTTACGCACAACGGAGTAGACGATGGAGGACATCGTGTTCGACCACGAGCAGAAGCCCGGCCACGGCGCCGACGACGCGCAACGCGCGGCGGAGCAGGCTGACGAGCAGGGCCTTCTCTTCACCGACGATGTCTCGCCCCTGCCGAGCGACACCGGTTACCGCGGGCCGACGGCCTGCAACGCTGCGGGGATCAGCTACCGCCAGCTCGACTACTGGGCACGCACCGGACTCGTCGAGCCGAGTGTGCGCGGCGCCACCGGCTCCGGCACTCAGCGGCTCTACTCCTTCCGCGACATCCTGATCCTCAAGGTCATCAAGCGGCTCCTCGACGCCGGCATCTCGCTGCAGCAGATCCGCGCTGCCGTGCAGCACCTGCGTGAGCGGGGCACCGACGACCTGACCCGCGTCACCCTGATGAGCGACGGCGCCTCGGTCTACGAGTGCACCAGCAACGACGAGGTCATCGACCTGCTCCAGGGCGGGCAGGGCGTCTTCGGCATCGCCATCGGCGGTGTCTGGCGCGAGATCGAGGGCACGCTCTCCGAGCTCCCCAGCGAGCGTACGACCGACGACGGCGAGCAGGTCGCCTCGATGTCCGACGAGCTCTCCGCCCGCCGCGCGGCGCGCAACGCAGGGTAGTAAACGTCACGTAACACTAGACCCCGAGGTCCCCGCAGAGGCGGGGCCTCGGGGTCTAGTCGTTTATGCTGGAGTTGCTGACCATCCCGCACGGGAGAGCTCCTCTCGAAGGGGCGCCGAAGGGGCAATTCCTCCCCGGAAACTCTCAGGCATCCACGACTGTGCGGACCAGGCAACTCTGAAGCGGCGCAGGTGCGGTGACAGAGGGGGAGGGCGTACGAGTTGTCTTAGATGCCCTCAGGAGCCACTGTGTCCGACACGCCCACTCTGTCCGAGCTCGACGCCGCCTCCCCGTTCGTGGCGCGCCACGTCGGACTCTCGGCCGCCGACGAGGCGACCATGCTCGCGCGGCTCGGGTACGACTCGGTAGCAGCGATGATGGACGCCGCCGTCCCGGCCGGGATCCGCTCGGTGGAGTCGCTGGACCTGCCGGCCGCGCTGAGCGAGGCGCAGGTGGCCTCGCTGGCGCGGGAGATCGCAGCCTCCAACAAGCCCGGCGAGGCGATGATCGGGCTCGGCTACCACGCCACCGTGACGCCGCCGGTGATCCGTCGCAACGTGCTCGAGGACCCGAGCTGGTACACCGCCTACACGCCCTACCAGCCCGAGATCTCCCAGGGCCGCCTCGAGGCGCTCATCAACTTCCAGACCATGGTCGGCGACCTGACCGGCCTGCCGGTGGCCAACTCCTCGCTCCTGGACGAGGGCACCGCGGCCGCCGAGGCGTTGGCGCTGGTGCACCGAGCCAACCGCAAAGGCTCCGGTCCGTTCGTCATCGACGCCGACGCCCTGCCGCAGTCGATCGAGGTCGTGAAGGTGCGCGCCGAGGCGATGGGCCTCGAGGTCGTCGTGGCCGACCTCTCGCAGGGTCTGCCCGAGGGCGACGTGATCGGCGTGCTGGTGCAGTACCCCGGCGCCTCCGGTGGCGTCCCCGACCTCAAGCCGGTCATCGATGCCGCCCATGAGCGGGGTGCGCTGGCCGTCGTCGCCGCCGACCTGCTCGCGCTCACCGTCCTGGAGGCGCCCGGCACCCTCGGCGCCGACGTCGTCGTCGGCTCGACGCAGCGCTTCGGCATCCCGCTCTTCTACGGCGGCCCGCACGCCGGCTACATGGCCGTCCACGAGGGGATCGAGCGGCACCTGCCGGGTCGTCTCGTCGGCGTCTCCGTCGATGCCGAGGGGCGGCCCGCGTACCGTCTCGCACTGCAGACCCGCGAGCAGCACATCCGCCGCGAGAAGGCGACCTCCAACATCTGCACCGCGCAGGTGCTGCTGGCCGTCGGCGCTTCGATGTACGCCGTCTACCACGGCCCCGACGGGCTGCGGACGATCGCGACCCGGACCCACCGCTACGCCGCCGTCCTGGCCGCCGCGCTCAAGTCGGCCGGGCTCCCCCTGGTCTCGGAGACGTTCTTCGACACGCTGGGTGTCACCGTCCCCGGCCGGGCGGCAGATGTCGTGGCCGCGGCGCGCCGTTTCGGCGTACATCTTCGTCTCGTGGACGCCGACACCGTCGGCATCTCGACCTCGGAGGCGACCACTCGCTCGACCCTGTCGGCCGTGCTCAACGCCTTCGGCGTCGCGGGTGCGGACCTGGACGAGATCGACCGCACCACGGCCAGCGCGCTGCCTGACGGCCTGCTGCGCACCACCGACTACCTCACCCACGAGGTCTTCAACGCGCACCACAGCGAGACCCAGATGCTGCGCTACCTGCACAAGCTGGCGGCGCGCGACTACGCGCTGGACAAGGGCATGATCCCGCTCGGCTCGTGCACCATGAAGCTCAACGCGACCACCGAGATGGAGCCGATCTCGCTGCCCGGCTTCGCCGACCTGCACCCGTTCGTGCCCGCCGAGGACGCCGCCGGCTACACGCGTCTGGTCGGTGAGCTGGAGGGCTGGCTGGCAGAGGTCACCGGCTACGACGAGGTCTCCATCCAGCCGAACGCCGGCTCGCAGGGTGAGTTCGCCGGCCTGATGGCGATCCGCGGCTACCTGGACGCGCAGGGCCAGGGTCACCGCAAGATCTGCCTGATGCCGTCCTCCGCGCACGGCACCAACGCCGCCTCGGCCGTGATGGCCGGGATGAAGGTGGAGGTCGTGAAGTCGTCCGAGGACGGCACCGTCGACCTCGACGATCTGCGGGCGAAGCTGGACGCCCACGGCGAGAACGTCGCCGCGATCATGGTGACGTACCCCTCGACCCACGGGGTCTACGAGGAGGGCATCACCGAGGTGTGCTCGCTGGTGCACGAGGCCGGCGGTCAGGTCTACATCGACGGCGCCAACTTCAACGCGCTCCTGGGCTACGCCAAGCCCGGCGAGTTCGGTGGCGACGTCTCCCACCTGAACCTGCACAAGACCTTCTGCATCCCGCACGGCGGTGGCGGTCCGGGCGTCGGCCCGGTCGCGGTCCGCTCCCACCTGGCGCCCTACCTGCCCTCGCACTCCCTGCACCCGGACACCTCGAAGCGCTCGGGCATCGGCGCGATCTCGGCGGCTCCGTACGGCTCGGCCGGCATCCTGCCGATCTCGTGGGCGTACGTCCGGCTCATGGGCGCCGAGGGTCTGACCCGGGCGACGTCGGCCGCGGTGCTGTCGGCCAACTACGTGGCCTCGCGCCTCAACGAGCACTTCCCGGTGCTCTACCGCGGCGAGACCGGCCTGGTCGCTCACGAGTGCATCCTCGACCTGCGGCCGATCACCAAGGAGACCGGTGTCACCGTCGACGACGTCGCCAAGCGGCTCATCGACTACGGCTTCCACGCCCCGACGATGTCCTTCCCGGTCGCCGGCACGCTCATGGTCGAGCCCACCGAGTCCGAGGACCTCGGCGAGCTGGACCGGTTCATCGACGCGATGATCGCGATCAAGGGCGAGATCGACCGGGTCGCCTCGGGTGAGTGGACCGCTGAGACCTCGGTCCTGCGCGGTGCCCCGCACACCTCTCGTGCCCTCGTCGGCGACTGGGACCGGGCGTACTCCCGCGAGGAGGCCGTCTTCCCGCGCGGCATCGACCCGGACAAGTACTGGCCGCCGGTGGCCCGCATCGACAACACCTACGGCGACCGCAACCTGGTCTGCTCCTGCCCGCCGGTGGAGTCCTTCGCCGAGTGACGTTATCGCCGAGTCGGCGCGTCATGACGCGCCGACTCGGCGAGGTCTTGGTCAGCTCAGGGTCATGATCGGCTCGCCGTTGGCGTTGAGCCCGGTGCCGTGGGTGCACGTGCCGGACCTCGGCGCGCCGCCGTTGTAGGCCTGGCGTAGGCAGTTGCGCAGGGCGAGCTGTCCCCAGTAGTTGGGGTGCAGGCTCTCCTGGATGTAGTAGTTGCCGCTCGCGGTGGAGACGGTACGGATCTGGTTGACCCACTCGGTGCGGTCGACCGCACCAGAGGCCCGCCAGCTCGACAGCCCCTTCTCCTCGAGAAGGCCCACGGTGTTCTCGCACAGCCGGCGGCCCGCGAAGGCGCCGGTGACGTCGATCTTCTTGATGTTGGTCAGCCCGGAGTCGCTCGCCGCACCCGAGATCGCGTTGTTGATCGTCGGCAGGATCGTGTTGTACGCGTAGTCGGCATCCGCGTTCCAGAAGCCGCAGCCGCCGGTGTTCTGACGGGTGTAGCCGGACTCGCTGTAGCGGTAGACCGAGGAGGTCGCGAGCGGCGAGGGCACGTTCTGGACGATCAGGGTCCAGGCGCCGTCCGCGTAGCCCGCGTTGCGCATGGCGGTGCGCACGTTCTGGAACGCGGTGGCGATCCTGGCGCGTACCGCGGCGACGTTGCCGGCCGCCATGGCGCTGGTGACGACCGCGTCGTCCTTGCAGTAGTCCTTGGCCCAGGAGGGCGAGAGCAGGAAGTTCTGTACGCACTGGGTGACGATGGCGGCGAAGTTGAAGTCGTTGCCGCCGATGCCGATCGTCACCGCCTTGACGTTGTGGCTCGCCGCGAAGCTCTGCAGCATGAGGGCCTGGCCCTGGTTGCTGCCGTTGGAGTAGAAGTCGATGCCGGGCTTGAAGTAGCCCTCGCTGGTCGTGGTCGTGGCGACCTTCGCGCCCGAGCAGGCCAGGTTGAGCCCGTTCACGCCACCGCCGACGTACGCCTCGGCGGCCGTGCTGCGGTGGCAGCGGTTGATCGTCTCGGCGGTGTGGCCGGCGTTGTCGAAGTAGGTCGCGCTGCCGCCCGCATCGACGAGCGACTCGCCGGAGTTGCTGTTGCCGGCCCAGCGGCCGGCCTCGCCGGAGACGTAGCTGTCACCCACGGTGACGATCCACGGTGCGCCGCTTCCGGGGCCGTCGGCGTGGGCTGGAGAGGCCAACAAGGTCGTCGCGGAAAGCAGGGACGCGGGTAGGAGAAGGGTCGCGGCGACCTGGGCGACACGGGTGCTGAGACGTGGCACGGAAACCTCCGGGTGGTCTGGGACGGCTTCCGCGGTGCGGAGCCGCCTCAGGCTAGTGACGTACGTCACTCCCGGGGAACTACTGGCGGGTAATAACTCTCGTCCTGAGGGTAAATTCTTCGCTCAGACGCCGACGACGTGGAGGGTGGAGCCGTCGCGGCCCTTGGCCACGGCCAGCTGGGTGGGGATCCGCTCGCGCATCTCGGTGACGTGGCTGACCACGCCGATGATCCGACCGCCCTCGCGGAGGGTGTCGAGGACGTCGAGTACGTCATCGAGGGTGTCGGCGTCGAGGGAGCCGAAGCCCTCGTCGACGAACAGGGTGTCGAGCATCTGGCCGCCGGCCTCGTTCATGATCACGTCGGCCAGGCCCAGGGCCAGGGCGAGCGAGACCACGAAGGTCTCGCCGCCGGACAGGGTGGCGGGGTCTCGCGACTCGCCGGACCAGTCGTCGCGGACCATCAGCGCCAGACCGCCGCGGCGGTCGCCGGCGCCCTTGGCCGCGGAGTGCTCCAGGGCGTAGCGCTGGTCGCTCATCTTCGCCAGCCGCTCGTTGGCGGCGGCGACGACCTGGGTGAGGCGGTAGGCGACGACATAGGCCGACAGACTCATCTGGAGCTGGTTGTCACTGCTCTTGCCCTCCGCGAAGGAGGCGATCCGGGCAGCGACCTCGAGGTCGGAGCGTACGGGCGCCCAGGCAGAGAGCGCGCCGGTCAGGTCGCGCTGCAGGGAGTCGAGGCGGGCGGCCCGGTTGGCGGCGGTGTCGGCCGCCGAACGGGCTGAGTCGGCGGCGTCGGCGGCCTTGCGGTGGGCGGTGGCGAGCGCCGGCAGGTCCGGCTCCTCGTTGGCCAGGATCTCGGCGGCGCCGGGGGAGTCGAGGGTCGCCCGGGCGGCCGCCAGGCTGTCGGCGTACGTCTTGATCTGGCTGTTCAGCGCCGCGACCCGCTCCGGTGGTAGCGCCGCGGCGAGGGCGCTCTCGGGGGTGTCGAAGCCGGCCCGGACCGCGGTGGCGGTGAGGGTGCGCTCGGCCCCGGCGAGCGCCTCGGCGGCGCGGGTGGCGGCTTCCAGGCGCTCGAGGCTCGTGGTCGCCGCGCGGTGGTCGCGTTCGAGAGCGGTGAGCAGGGCGTCGAGATCCGGGTGGTCGCCGCGGACGTCGGTCAGCTGCTCCTCGAGGCGCTCGCGTTCCTCGGTGAGGTGACGCAGGGTGGTGTCGAGCTCGGCGGCGCGGGTCTCGAGCTCGGCGCGGAGCGTCGCCGAGCGGGCCCGGGCCTCTTCGACGGCGGTGAGCTCGGCGCGCAGGCTCGGCTCGCGGGCAGCGGTGCGCTCCAGACCGGCCAGGCGCTCGGCCATCGACGCGGCCGGCTCGTCGGTCTCCCCAGCAGCCTCCTGGGCGAGCTGCAGACGGGTGGTGAGGTCGCGCACGTGCTGGTCGCGGGCGTGCTCCTCGGCGCTGGCGTTGTCGTAGGTCGACTGAGCGGCCTTCTCGGCAGCCGCGTCGGGGGCGCCGTCGGCGGGGGAGGCCTTGTGGGGGTGCTCGTGGGAGCCGCACACCGGGCAGTCCGCGCCGACCGCGAGCGCCCCGGCGAGCTCGGCCGCGATGCCGTCCAGCCGGGCCTGGCGTACGTCGAGATAGCGGGTGCGCGCCTCCATGGCGGCCGTCCTGGCCGCCTCGTGCCTGGCGCGGGCGTCGACGAGCTCCCTGGTCAGCCGGCCGACCTCGGTGACCGCCGCGACCTGTGCACGCAGCACCGGGATCGCCGCAGCGGCCTCGGTGGCCGCTGCCAGGTCCGCGGTGAGGGCCTCGGCCTGCTGCGGAAGCTCCTCGGCGAGCCGGGCCTGCTCGCGGGTCTGGGTGAGGAGCCGGTCCTGCTGGGTGCCGGTGGCCGCGAGCTCGCGGGTGACCTCGCTCAGGCGTTGCTGGACCGGCACCAGGGCACGGGCCTGGGCGAGACGGGCCGAGATCCGGTCCACCGCCGCCTTGGCATCGGTCAGGGTCAGGTCGCTCGGGGCGAGCGAGGTCGCTCGGGCGTGCTCGCGCCGCGCCTGGTCGGCGAGCTCGCTGACCCCGGCCACTGCCTCGGCCCGCTGGGCGGCCTCGACGCGGCGTACGCGCTCCTCCTGCTCCTCGGCCGCGGCGACGAGACGGCTCTCGGCGGCGGCCGCTGCCCGGAGGCCGCGCTGCTTCTCGGCCATCGCCCGGGCGGCGTCGAGCGCTGCGAGGGTCTCCGACTCCGCAGCCAGGGCCTCCATGGCGGCGCCGGAGGTGACGGCCTGTGACTCGGTGGCCTCCTCGGCCAGCGCACGGGCCCAGGTGGCGATCGCGCCGTCGCCGGCGGGGAGGCCGAGGTCGTGGACGTCCCAGTCGTCGGGGAGCGTGACGGCCGCGGTCTCGCTGATCCGGCTGACCACCTCGGCCACGCCGGCGTTGAGCTCCTCGGAGCGCCGCCGGAGCTCGACGCGGCGCTCCCGCAGCCAGCGCTCGACATCGGCGAAACGCTCGGTGCGGAAGAGCCGCTCGAGCAGCCGTTTGCGCTCCTCGGCGCTGGAGCGGAGGAAGGCCTGGAAGCGGCCCTGAGGAAGCATCGCGACCTGCACGAACTGGGTCAGCGTCATGCCGAGGAGGTCCGAGACCAGGTGGCCGGCCTCGTCGAGGCGGGTGGTGAGGGTGTGCCACTCCTCGCCGACCTGCTCCATGAGCACGACGGAAGCCTGCTGGGTCGTCGTGCCGGCGCCGCGCCGCTTGGGCCGCTCCCACGACGGGGAGCGAGTGATCCGGAAGCGTCGCTGGGCGAGCGTCGCCTCCAGGACGACCCGCGTGGCGACCTCGGCCGGGGCCCGGTCGCTGCGCAGCCGCTTCGCGACCGAACGGTCACCGGGGACGTCGCCGTAGAGCGCGAAGCAGACCGCGTCCAGGACGCTGGTCTTCCCGGCGCCGGTGGCGCCGGAGAGCAGGAAGAGCCCCGCCTCGGAGAGCTGGTCGAAGTCGACGCTCACCGTGCCCGTGAACGGGCCGAACGCGGCGACCTCCAGGTGGTGAAGGCGCATCAGAAGAGCACCTCGAGCCACTCCTCTTCCTCGGCGACGCCGGAGCGCGAGTCGAGCGAGTCGACCTCGGGGTCCTCGCAACAGGCGTCCACGGCGGTCTGCAGCAGAGCCAGCTCGGCCTTGGCCGCCGGCTCGCCGCGGAGCTCGGCCACGAACTCGGTGACCAGGTCGATGTCGCGCCGCGGCCGGGACGGGTCGGGCTGCGAGAGCGCACCCAGGACAGGCGCGGTCGACTCGAAGCCCAGCACGAGGGTGTGCGGGAACCGTCTCCGCAGCCGCTCCATGGCCTGGGCCGGGCGGATCCGGTCGGTCAGGGTGACCTGCAGCCACGACTGCTCGTGGACCTCGTGGCGGGGGTCGCTCAGCAGCTCCTCGAGCGTGCCTCGCAGCCTGGCCAGCTTGCGCGGGACCGGCGCCTCCACGAACTCGCTGGCGACGAAACCGGACTCGTCGAGATCGATGAGCCAGGACCCCTTGAGATGGTTGGCCTCGGAGAACGAGTAGGCCAGCGGGGAGCCGCTGTAGCGCACCGTGTCGGTGATCGTGTGGCGGCCGTGGAGGTGGCCGAGGGCGGCGTAGGAGATGTCCTCGAAGAGGCTGGCGGGCACCATCGACACGCCACCGACGGAGATGTCGCGTTCGGAGTCGGATGGCTCCGCGCCGGTGACGAAAGCGTGGGCCATCACCACGCTGCGACCACCCCGGCGGTCGAGGTCGGCACGGACCCGCTTCATCGCCTCGCCGAGCGCCGCCTGGTGGGAGCGCGACTCCAGCCCCCACGACGCCCTGGCGGCGTCGGGATCGAGGTAGGGGAGACCGTAGAAGGCCACCTCGCCGTGCTCGTCGGGGAGCATCACCGGGCGGCCGACTCCGGCCAGGTCGGTGCGGATGAAGATGCCGGCGGCGTCGATCAGCTCGGAGCCGAAGCCGAGCCGCTGCGCCGAGTCGTGGTTGCCACTCGTGATAACGACCTTCGCCCGCGAGGCCGCGAGCCGGGAGAGCGCCTCCGAGGCCAGCCGCACCGCATCGACCTGCGGAAGCGCCCGGTCGTAGACATCGCCGGATACGCACACCACGTCGACGGATCCCTGCTCCACCACGGAGAGGAGATGGTCGACGTACGCCGCCTGGTGCCCGAGCATGCCCTCCCGGTGGAAGGACCGGCCCAGGTGCCAGTCGGAGGTGTGCAGGATCCGCATGAAACGAAAACTATCGGTGAGCACGGACAGTCTTGCCCCCGACTCACCGCCGGAGCCTCGGCTACGCGGGATAGGTCACCTTGATCGCCAGCTGCCGCTGCAGGTTGTCGGCCGCGTCGGACACGCGGCGGCGTACGCCCGGGTCGAGATCCAGCTCGATGACCGCCCGCGCGGCAGCGAGGGTCTCCTCGGTCACCGAGCCGCTCGGGAAGAACGCCTCGGCGGCCTCGGCCAGGCTCCAGCCAGAGCGCTTCTCGGCGGTGGCGGGAAGCTCGGCGAAGTAGCGGTCGACGCAGCCCGCGGTGAGCTCGGCCGGCCCGGTCCAGAACGCCCGTCCGGCGGCCAGGATGTCGTAGTTGGGCAGGTCGGTCTCGCCGGTGAACACCGACCAGCCGTACGCCTTCGCCTCCGCGTCGGGGATGCTGACCAGAGCGCCGTTGAGATGGATGCGGGCCTCGTTGGCGGGCTCGGCGTCATAGGCGGCGTGCAGCTCCTCACGAGAGGCGAAGCCCTGCTCGGCGAGCTTGGCGAGGATGCGCCAGCGCAGGTCGAGGTCGGTCTCGATCCCGGCCGGGGGAGTGGCGAGCCATTCCCGCAGCAGCGACTCGGACGACGCCGAGCGGATCGCCGCGCGGTAGGACGACAGCTGCAGCTCGGAGCCGGGAGCGACCTCGGCGAGCTTGCGGAGGGCGGCCTCGTGGAGCCGCTCGCGCGCCCCGGCGGGCGCCAGCGGCACCACCGAGCCGAAGAGCCACGGCATGGTGCGCCTCGGGGTGTCCTCGACGTCCTCGACCGGCAGCGACGCCTCCGCGATGTCGATGACGTCGGCCGGGTCGACCGCGGCGTTGAACCAGGCGCTGCGCAGGTTGTTCCACACGCCCGCGCGCAGACCGTCGTCGGTGACCTCCGGGAGGGCCGCCTTGAGCGCCTGCACCGTCTCCCAGTCGGGGATGGCCGCGGCCCAGGTGTCGTCGTAGGGATCGAGCACGACCGCGTTGGCGGCCACCTGGAGCGGCGTCTGGTCACCGCTCACCGTGATCTCCTCGGTGGTCCACTGGGTGCCGTTGAGGATCGCCGCGCGGAAGGTGTGGGAGCGATCGGCGGGGTGCAGCGACGGAGCGCTGCGGTTGACGACCATCTTGGCCGGGTCCCACGAGAGCGTGTCCGGGCCGGCCTTGAGCAGCCACTGTGAGGTGAAGGTGTCGAGGTCGAACTCGACCCCCGCCTCGGCCGCGGCGGCATCCCAGGAGCCGAACAGGTCGTGCATCGTCGCGTTGCCGAACCGGTGCCGGTTGAAGTGGTCGATCGCACCTGCGAAGAAGACGTCGTCGCCCAGGGACGCGGCGAGCTGGCGCAGGATCGCGGAGCCCTTGGAGTAGGAGATCCCGTCGAAGTTCTGCAGCGCGGAGACGGCGTCCTCGGCACCGTTGCCGGCGACCGAGTGCGTCGAGCCGCGCTGGTCGGCGGTCAGGCCCCATTGGCGGCGGGCGTAGGACATGTCGGCCCAGGCGTCGGCGTACTCCGTCACCTCGGCGGTGACCCGGTTGCCCATGTATTCGGCGAAGGACTCGTTGAGCCACAGGTCGTCCCACCATTGCGGCGTGACCAGGTCGCCGAACCACTGGTGGGCCATCTCGTGGGCGACCGTGGTGGCGCGCTGGATCCGCATGCCGCGGGTGACCCGCGAGGTGAAGACGAGCGGGTCGCGGAAGGTCACGCAGCCCGGGTTCTCCATCGCGCCGGCGTTGAACTCCGGCACGAACGCCTGGTGGTAGTTGCCGAACGGGTAGCGGATGCCGAAGAGCCGGTGGAACTCGTCGAAGCACTGCTTGGTGATCGTGAAGAGCTCCTCGGCGTCCTTGTCGAGGTCGGCGGCGATGCTCTGCCGCGAGCTCAGCGACAGCGGGATCCCGTCGTGCTCGTCGTGGATCATGTGCCACGGGCCGGCGACGAGCGTGACGAAGTACGTCGAGAGCGGCTGGCTCCGCTCGAACTCCCAGATCCCGGGCTCGGTCTGGGTGCCCGGAGCGTTGCCGATCACCGTCCAGTCGCGCGGCGCCGTCACGTGGAAGGTGTAGGGCGCCTTCAGGTCGGGCTGGTCGAAGCAGGCGAAGATCGTCGGGGCGGCGTCCATGAAGCACATCCCGTAGACGTAGGCCCGTCCGTCGGCCGGGTCGACGCTGCGGTGCAGCCCCTCGCCGTCGTTGCGGAACGGCATGGTGGCCTCGACGACGAGCTCGTTCAGGCCCTCGTCGGTGTTGATCGGGAGACGCCCCTTGGCGAGCGTGGCCGGGTCGACAGCGGCCCCGTTGAGGCTGATCCGCTCGACCGAGACCGGCTTCAGGTCGACGAACGTCGGCCCGCCCTTCGAGGTGAACCGGATCGTCGTCACCGAGTGGAAGGTCTCCTCGTGGGAGGCCAGGTCGAGACGTACGTCGTAGTCCTCGATGTTCAGCAGACCGGCACGGGCGGTGGCCTCGTCTCGGCGCAGGGGCAGGCTCTGGGTGCTCACGTCGCACAGGCTAACGGGCAGATGGCACTCTTACCCCATGACTTCTGATGCGGCAGACCAGCGCTCGGTATCTCTGGAGAAGATCGGCGAGCACCGCTTCCGTGCGACCAACGCGCGCGGCGGCACCGTGGTGATCGGCCACGGCGACGACCCCGACTTCACCCCGGTCGAGCTGCTCCTCGCTGCCTTGGCAGGCTGCAGTGCCCTGGACGTCGACTTCATCACCGCCAAGCGGTCCCCGATGGAGACCTTCGAGGCGCTCGCCGCGGGCACCAAGATCCGTGACGAGCAGGGCAACCGCCTCGTCGACCTCTCGGTCACCTTCGACATCACCTTCCCCGAGGGTGAGGCCGGCGATGCCGCCCGCAAGGTCCTCCCGGACGCGATCAAGAAGTCCGAGACCCGCCTGTGCACCGTCGGCCGTACCGTCGCCGTCGGCACCCCGGTGACCTACGGCGAGGGCGCCCTGTCCTAACCCGCCGAGACGTCACTCGCGTCGGCCGAGATGGCACCGAGGTGCCCTCTCGGCCGACGGGGTTGACGCTTCGGCCGACGTACGTGACGCCTCGGCGTCTCAGGGGAGCAGGAGCGCGGAGTCGCCGAACTCGTGCCACAGGTAGCCCTCGGCGACGGCGGCGTCGTAGGCCGCCTGGGTGAGCTCGGGGCCGGCGACGGCCTCGACCAGCAGCAGATGGCTGGCCTGCGGGTCGTGCCAGCCGGTGATGAGCCCGTTGACGACGTACGGCGGGTTGGCCGGTGTGATGACCCGGTCGGTCCAGCCGCTCGCCGCCCGGACCGCGCCCGTCGCGGGGATGACCGCCGACTCGAGGGCTCGGGTGACGGTGGTGCCGGCCGCGATGACGCGGCCACCGGCGTACCTGGTCTGTTCCACCAGCCGGGCGGTGGTCTCGGAGACCTCGAACCACTCCGCCCCGGGGGCCTCGCCGGCCTCCTGGGAGGAGACGCCGGTGTGCAGGGTGATGGGCGCGATCTGGATGCCGCGGGTAACCAGGTCGGTGACCAGCGGGTGGGTGAACGGTCGCGCCGCCGAGGGCATCTCCGCGCTTCCGGGGCGGTGCCCGAAGACGGTCTGGTAGGCGGAGAGCGGGTAGCGCCGGTCGAGATAGCCGTACGCGATCGGGCGGCCCGCCCGCTCGAGCTCGGCGGTCACGTCCCCGGTGACCCGGGCACGCCACAGCCGGTTGCCCTCGCCGGTGGGGGAGGAGGCTCGGCCGTCGGGGTAGGGCTCGCGCAGGGTGACCCGGAGACCGGCGGTCACGATCACGTCGCCCTCGGCGGCGTCCAGCACGGACCGGGAGGCGTCCGGGGCGGAGCGGATCTCCACGGCCCAGCCGGTGTCGAGACGCTGCGCGAGGTGGAGTACGACCCGGCCGCGCCCGATCATGTCGGCGTCGAGCTGGCGCGCCTCGGTCACCGAGTCGTTGACCACGACCAGGTCGCCGGGGGAGAGGTGATCGGCAAGGTTGCGGAACCGGGAATGTCGTACGCCGCCCGGCGACGCCACGAGCAGGCGCACCCCGTCGCGTTCCATGCCGCGCCACTCCGCGGGCGCGGGGGCGGTGGTCTCGTCGGGAAAGGGGAACGTGGTGGTCGGTCGTTCGGCGAGCATGGTCATCGGGTTGCTCCTACAGATGCGAGTTCGGTGGCGCGGTAGCGCCCGGACGGCTGGTCGCCGGAGAGCAGCGCGAGCAGGTGCGGAACGACCGATTCCGGCAGCGGTCGGTCGGAGATGTCCTCGCCGGGGAAGGCGGCCTGGTGCATCGCGGTGCGCATGTCACCGGGGTCGACGGCGTACGCACGGATGCCGTTCTCCTCGCCGAGGGTGAGGACCAGGTGGTCGAGCGCGGCCTTGCTCGCTGCGTACGTTCCCCAGGTCGGGTAGTGCTCGACCGCCGCGTCGCTGGAGATGCCCACGAGGGTGCCGCGTGAGGCGATCAGATAGGGGAGGAGCCGCTGGGTCAGGGTGAGCGGGGCGAGCAGGTTGGTCTCGAGCACGCGGGAGAAGAGGCTCTCCGGGACCTCGGCCAGGGGAAGCATCGGGCCGAGCTCGCTCGCGTTGTGCACGAGCAGGTCGAGGCGTCCGTGCCGGGCGACCGCGGCGGCGATCGCGTCCTGATGGTCGAGATCGCGTACGTCGCCGCTCAGCGGCGTCACCCGAGCGCCGTCCGGCAGGGCGGCATGGAGGCGGTCGGCGTTCCGGGCGTCGGTGACGACGCTCCAGCCCTTGTCGATGAGGGAGGTCGCGAGGGCGAGTCCCAGCCCCGCGGAGCCGCCGGTGATGACGGCTACTTCGTTGTCTGATCGGTTCATGCCCCCTAGGATTCAACCTAAAGTGAACTTGAGATCAAGGGCTGCGGCAGAAAAGAGTGAGATGAACACCCACGACCTGCTCACGATGGGCGAGGTGACCCGGCGCAGCGGCTATGCCGCCTCCGCGGTGCGCTACTACGAGAGCCAGGGCCTGATCCGGGCCGAGCGATCGGCCGGGGGACAGCGTACGTTCGAGCGCAGCGTCCTGCGTCGCCTCGCCTTCATCCGGGCCGCCGCCAACGTCGGGCTCTCCCTGGACGAGATCAAGGCAGAGCTCGACTGCCTGCCGGGGGACCGGACCCCCACGAAGGCCGACTGGGCGCGGATGTCCAGGCACTGGCGCCGCCGCCTCGAGGAGCAGATCCACGCCCTCGAGCGGCTCCGCGACAACCTCGACTCCTGCATCGGCTGCGGCTGCCTCTCCCTGCAGCGCTGCGGCATCTCCAACCCCAACGATGCCGCCGCGGCCCAGAGTGCCGGCGCCGCGTACCTCCCCAAGGTCCTGCGCCGCGACCCGCCTCGCCGCCGCGCCTGACCAGCCGAGGCGTCAGCGGCGTCGGTCGAGGCGTCACTGAGGTCGGCCGAGGTGTCAGGTATGTGCCATCTCGGCCGACGTGCGTGACGCTTCGGCAGGGCTGGATCAGCCGACGGTGATCGTCTCGAACTCGACAGGCGTCTTGGGAGCGCCGGTGCCGTCGGGGCCGGCCTCGCCCACGCCGGCCTCGCCGACCTTCTGGAGGGTCTTGATGGCGGCGTCGTCGAGGGTGCCGAAGACGGTGTAGGCGGGCGGGAGCTGGGTGTCGCCGAAGACCATGAAGAACTGGCTGCCGCCGGAGTTGGGCTGGCCGGTGTTGGCCATCGCGAGGGTGCCGGCGGGGAAGGTGTCGCTGTCCTTGAACTCGTCGGGGATCGTGTAGCCCGGGCCGCCGGTGCCCTGACCGGTCGGGTCGCCGCACTGCAGCAGCTCGAAGCCCGGGTTGGCGCCGAGGCGGTGGCAGCTGGTGCCGTCGTAGTAGTCCTGCGAGGCCAGCGAGAGGAACGAGTTGACCGTGCAGGGCGCCTTGTCGGCGTCGAGGGTGATCGCGAGCGGGCCGACCGAGGTGTTGATGGTGGCGGCGACCTTGCCGGTGTACTGGGCGGTCTTCTCCGGCTGGTCCACCTCCTTGGAGGCGCCCATCGGGTCCTCCACGTAGTCGCAGTCTGTCGAACCGGGCTTCACGATCGACTTCCAGTCGCTGGACTCGCTCGACTTCGGGCCCTTGCTCTCCGCGGCGGGGTCCGAAGCGGACCCGTCGTCGGAACCACAGGCGGAGAGCGTCAGGAGCAGGGCAGCGGCGGCAACGGCCGGGAGCGCACGAGAAGGCATGCCCAGATGCTAGGGGAGCAGCCTGAAGGTTCCCTCGACGGACCCCGCATGGCGATGCCGCCAGCATCGTCCGCCAGCGTTGGGGCTGCGCACTATCGCACACCTTGGTCGTCGGCCGCGATACTGCACCAGCCCCGTCGCACCCGAAAGCCACGACGAGGCAGGGGCTCGGCTACCCTCCAGCCGTGCCTGTGCTTTCCCTGCGTTTCGAGCTCGACGACCTGACCCGGCCCGAGGTGATCCGGCTCCTGGAGGACCACCTCGAGGACATGTACGCCGTGACACCGGCCGAGTCGGTGCACGCGCTCGACCTCGAGGCACTGAAGGTGCCCGAGATCGCGTTCTGGTCGGCCTGGGAGGGCGACGAGCTCGTCGGCTGCGGCGCGCTGAAGTCGCTCGGCGAAGGTGACTACGAGCTCAAGTCGATGCGCACCGCGTCCGCCGCCCGTGGCCGCGGCGTCGCGACCGCGATGCTGCGCCACCTCGTCGAGCAGGCCCGGTCACAGGGAGGGACGCGCGTTCTCCTGGAGACCGGCACCGAAGCCTTCTACGAGCCCGCCCGGCGCCTCTACGCGGGCAACGGCTTCGCCGAGCGCCCGCCGTTCGGCAGCTACGTGCTCGATCCCAACTCGGTCTTCTTCGAGCTCTCGCTGTAGTCGTCGACCGGCGGGGTGTCCCGCCGGAACAGCAGGTCGTCGAGGGCGAGCTTGGTGCGGCGTACGACGATCAGATAGACCGCGATCGCGAGCCAGCCCAGGTCGCGGAGGGTGTCAGCGAGATAGGCGGGATCCGCCGAGGCGCCGCCGCCACCGAAGCAGCCGCAGTCGATGTTGAGCCCGCGCGCCCAGGCCGAGGTGATCCCGATGAGGAACGAGCACAGGCCGAGCGCCGTCGCCACCGCCGCAGTCCGGGTGAACAGCCCGAGGATCAGCAGCGCACCGAGGACGATCTCAGCGATCGGCATCGCGATCGCGTACGCAGGAGCCAGCTGCCACGGCAGCAGCTGGTAGCCGCGCACGGCCTGCTCGGTGATCGCCGGCTCGGGCAGCTTGGCCAGGCCGGCGGCGAGGAACACGAAGCCGAGGTAGAGGCGGCCGGCGAGGCCGATCCAGCCCAACAGATCAGCGCGAGTCCTCATGAGAGCACCACCCAGGAGGTGCGCAGGACGCCGAAGACGACGAACGCCGCCACGACCGCGTAGCCGGCCCACAGCAACGGCGCCGGCGAGACCTCGTCCCTGATCTCACGCCGCACGAACCACACCCCGAGCGCCAGCACGGCCACGGAGACCGCGACCAGCCCGACGACGTACCACACCTCGTTCACATCGCCAGCGTGCCACAGCCGAGGCCTGCAACCACCGCCCGGACGCCCGCCTTCAGCGCATCTTCAGGCTGCGGGCCGGCTTCTCAGGAAACACGTCAGGGTTGCAGCCACCACGGGCTGGTGTAGGCGATGCCCAGGTCATTGCAGGGGTGGCCCTCCGGTCCCGGCGTCGCGTTGGCCTGCGTCGGGTCACTGACCCGCAGCAGCACCCAGTCGCCGTCGTCGAAGGAGACCGGCACCGTGACCGAGACCGGGTCGCCGACGCGGAACGCCACGACGTCGGCCACGACGGGCACCGACGGACCCGGACGCAGCACCTGCAGATGGAGCTCCCGGCCGACCCACTCCTCGTCGCGAGCCAGGTCGAGCGTGAACCGCATGTCGCCGCCACGGCCGGGAACCACCGAGCCCATCCGGTGCTCGACGCCGTCCAGAGCCGCCACGGCGTCGACCCGTAGTCCCGAGGTGCGAGTGGCGAAGAACCGCCGCGCCCGCATCGCCTCGAAGACGCCGGCGCGGTCGTGGGAGCCGACCCACAGCCCGGTACGTCCCTTGCCCTCCGGGTGTCCCCAGTCGGTGCCGTGCTCGTCGGTGACCCCGCTGATCCCGGTGCGCCAGCCGGCGTTGAGGCACTGGCACAGGGGAGAGGTCTTCCCGTCGGCAAAGCCTTCGAACAGATAGTCGTCGCCCCGGTTGAACATCTCCAGCGACACCATCCGCTCCCGCGCCCGCGCGTCGTAGCGGAACTCCTGGAACCGGAACGGCTCGCGCCCGGGATGGTTGAACCCGGCGATCCCGTCGGATCCGCCGTCGATCAGCGGCGTGGAGGGGGAGCGCATCAGCCAGTCGAAGAACGGCCGCATCGCGCCGACGTCGACGATGTCGGTGAAGTGCTCGCTTCCCCACACGTTGATATGACCCAACAACGGCTCGGACCACTCGAAGCCACGGATCGCGGTGAAGGTCCCGTCGGCGTTGGCCGCATCGGCCAGCTCGCGGGTCCGGGACCAGTCCGAGCGGGTGATGCCGCCGAGCTGCTTGTACGCCGCCGGCAGCAGCCCCGCGAGCGCATCACCGAGGATGTGGTCGGAGACCGTGGCATGGTCGGTGAGCGCCGCGACGTCGAGCCCGGCGCTCCGCATCGAGTCGAAGGCGAGGTCAGGGTCGCCGTCGCCGTCCGACATCAGCGTGTGGTTGTGAAGGTCGGCATGGACCAGCGTCGTCCCGGACGAGAGCCGCGACAGCCGGCTCGCCCCGACGCCGGCCCGAGCGGTCGCCGAGGCCGCCGCACCCGTGAACGACGAGGACATCGACGCCAGCAGGAGCCCCGCTCCCGCAGCGCCCAGCGCCGTGCGCCGCGTGAGCGGCCTGCTCATCGACCGAAGAGTCCCGTGCTGCTGTCCGTGTCCGAGGCACATGGCCCCTATTTCACGCAGATCCCAGCGGCGTACGGGAGGCTTTCAGATCACAGGTCGGTGAAGTCGGCGTAGAGACAGGCGTGGTCTGAGGCCGCGTGCTGCTCCGCGGTCAGCGTCGGGAACAGGTCCCAGGGATCCTTGGTCCGCGGCCCGTGCCACACGCCCTTGCGGAAGACGCCGCCCCCGGTCTGCTTCGCGCGCAGCGCGGGGGAGAGGAGCAGGTAGTCGATCTTGGCGTCCTCGTTGCCGGAACCGTACGTTCCGCGCCGGTGATTCCAGTCCCAGTTCGCGTGCTCGCTGGCATCCACGAGCCCAGAGACGGACAACAGTGGCTCCAACGATCCGCCGGCGGGGGAGTCGTTGAGGTCGCCGGCGACACAGACGTGCTCGATCCCCTCCTCGAGCAGTCCCCGATAGATCTCCGCGACCCGCTTCGCCTGCCGGCCGCGCCGCTTGGCGCCGAGCGGGTCGCCCTTCTCCGAGTAGCCCTTGGACTTGAAGTGGTTGGCGAGGACCACGATCCGTGCGCCGCTGGGAGCGTCGAGGTGATACTCGCAGCAGTCGCGGGAGAAGATCACACCCTCCTCGTCGCGGTCGAAGATGTGGGTACGCAGCTGCGCCAGGCGATAGCCGTCGCCGACCATCACGCCGACGTCGATGCCGCGCTCGTCGTTGCCCTCCACGACCATCACCTGCTCGTACGCCTCGGCGCCGACCTCGGGCAACAGCGTCTGGGAGAACATGTGCAGCCCCGGCCGGTCGTCGGCCTCGACGACCACCGCGACCTCGGCCCGCAGCTCGGCGAAGACGCGCGCGGTGTTCTCGGTCGCGACCTCGTCGACGGCGATGGTCTTGAGCTCGACGAACCCAACCCAGTCGTTGCGTCCCTTCGCGACCAGCTCCACCGGCCCCGAGCGCGGGCGTTTGAGCAGTTTGCCGCGCATCTTCCGCAGCCGCGCGAACTCGCCCTCGTCGCTCTTCAGAAGCCCCAGTTTCTCGAGGTTGTCCAGGATCTCCTGCTCATCGCCCTGATAGCTGGGCTGGGCGAGAAGCGTGGAGACGCGGGCGTGAGCGGTCAGGACCGCTCGCCGCGTCGTGGCATCGGCCTCGTCGGCGTCCATCGCCTTCGGCCGGGCGAAGAGGTTCTCGACGTTGAACGATGCGAGCCGCATCTCCCCAGGTTAGGCCACTCGACCGGTCACCGGGTCGCGATCTGTGAGGCAGTAGATCTGCCCGTACGGCGCGCGCATCACCGTCCACCACTCGAAGACGCCGAGGGTGTCGGCGCCGAGCGCCTCGTGACGGCAGGTCTCCGAGGCACGGTTGGCGACCGCGACGTCGGGGTGCGCCCCGACCTCACCGTCCTCGTCGTCGAGCCGCTGCAGGAGGATCCGGAGCCCGCCATGCGGATCGGGGTCGGCGAGGCGTACGAACTCGGGGGCCTTGGCCGGCTCGGGAGTCCGCCCGGTGACCGCGGCCCAGAAAGCGACCTCCTCGTCCCAGCGGGAGCGAGGGATGTCGATGCACACCTGGTCGAGCACCCGCTCCGGCTCCGAGCGCGCGAAGCGCGGCTGGGACTCCTCGCCGAGCGAGTGGCAGAAGAGCATGCCGCCGGGGGAGCGCATCACCGGAACCCCGTCGTACGTCCAGGCCGGAGTCGCGCCGTGCGACACCGACCGCTCCACCGCTGCCTCACGGTCGGCGGCATCGAGGTCGACGTGGATCCGTGGTTCGCCGTCGTCGAGGGCCTGCATCTTCAGCCAGGAATCGCCCGTCTGCGGTACGAGCGTGACGAACTGACCGTCCTCGCCCCTCGGCGGCGAGATCGCCCATCCGGTCGCCGCGGACCAGAATCCGAGCGCCTCCTCCCATCGTTCCCGTGGGACGTCGAGGAAGAGGTGGAACCAGGCAGGTGCGCCAGTGGAGCTCATGCCCGCGACCCTACGCGTGCGATAAGGCGGATGTGGTCGAAAACGACGTACGCCGGGGTGCACCGCGGCTGCGGCACACCCCGGCGTAGCGCGGGATCAGCCTTGCTGGGAGATCCCGAACTGGACGTTGCCGGAGGCATCCATCCCGGCGTCGAGGATCTTGTCGTCGAGCTCGGCGGCAGCGCCCTGGTCGAGGAAGACCCGCGCACCCTCCTGCTCGATGACCTGGTCCTCCGCCTCGGCGGTCGGGACGAGAGCGGCGCTCAATGCGCCGTCCGGTTCTGTGTTGGAGGCGAGCCGGAGGCCGGCGCCCTGGGCCTGCTCGGAGATCGAGCGGACGATGGTGGTGGCGTTCTCGGTCAGCTGAAGCATGTCGAGATCTTCCATGGTTGGGTACGGAGTACCCGCTCCACCATTCCTCACAGATCGGCCCCGTTCAAGCCCGGCATGCCGCGCTCAGGCGTCCCAGCCCTCCGGACGGAGCTTCTTCGGGAGCTTCGAGACGACCGTGGCGTACGACTCGTCGACCGCCTCCAGGATCTCCTCGTCCGGGATCGCGCCACCCCAGGCGAGGTCGTTCCAGCCCGAGCGGCCGACGTAGCCGGTGACGGTCACATCGTCGGGATAGCGCAGCAGCCACTCGTCCGCGATCTCCCGGGACGGCCCGCACTTCAGCCCCACTCTCGCGTCGCCGAGGAAGGCGAAGATCTTGCCGCGCTCACCCGGCCCGACCTTGATCACCGGGTGCTCGTGATCCCACGGGTTGTCCGGCCAGGCACCTGGTTTGGTGAGGCAGTAGGCCTGCAGCGACGTCACGTCCATGGCGACCATGGTGCCACCGCTGGAGGCTGCCCGGGGCCGCGATTTCGGGTGGGTCAATTGCCGCTTGGCGGGCATAGAATTGATCGCGAGGACAGTCGTTCTTCCTTTGGCATGGGGCTGAGGAGGTGAAAAACAAATGTCGTCTGAACACATGTCCATTCAGGAACATCCCGACATCGCGGCGCTCCGAGACCGGTTCGATCTGACCGGCTCCTCCGCCACCGCTCAGGTGGTCGACGGTGTCACGATGATGGCCGGTCTCTATCTGGCCATATCTCCGTGGGTCGTGGGCTTCAACACCACGGCATCACCACTGATGGTCAGCAACCTGATCATCGGCCTCGCTGTCGCTCTGCTGGCGCTCGGGTTCGCGTCGGCGTTCGGCCGCACACACGGTCTGGCCTGGACCGTCCCGCTCATGGGTGCATGGGCGATCGTCTCGCCGTGGCTCATGAACGGCGTCGACACCACCGCTGGAATGATCGCCTCCAACGTGATCGTCGGAGCCGTCATCATGCTGTGCGGACTCGGTGCGTCCGGGTTCGGCACGTTGTTCAATCCGCGTAGGTAGGCCCCGCGGAACCGTCACCGACCGGCCGAGCGAGCAGCGCTCGGCCGGCCCTCCGTCGGCCGGATCAGCCGATGTCGGCGCCGTAGACCTTCGTCACGGCGATGGTGATGAGCACCCGGCGGTCCGTGACCATCACGTGGCGATACTCGTCCCAGTCGGGGTGCTCGCCGGCCCCACGCCGGTAGTAGTCGACGAGCGCGTCGACCTCCGGGCTGCCGGGGGAGGCGCCGGGCCCGGTCAGCCTGACCGTGCCCTCGGCCGTCGCCCAGGACCGCCCTCCGGGACCGTCGACCTCGATCGCCGCCCGCGGGTCGCGGCGGAGGTTCTTGGTCTTCACCAGCCCCTCCCGAGTGGAGATCAGGATCTCGCTGCGCTCGCGGTCGTAGAACTGCCATACCGGCGAGAGCTGTGGCAGCCCGTTGGACTTGATCGTGGCCAGGATCCCGTGGCGGGTCGTGGCGAGAAGCTCGTGCGCGTCGAACGTCATGTCGAGCCGAACGCACCGCGGTGCGACTTCCTTCCCCGAGAACGCCTCCGGAATTCGGAGGTGCCCGGCGCGGAGACCGGCTAGGTTGCCGAGGACCCGCACCGAAGGAGACCCCACATGCGTGCATTGATCGGCCGGATTCTGGTGGCGATGGGGCTGGCATCCCTGCTCCTCGTCACACCCGCCAACCCCGTCGCAGCCGCCGAGGACGACATCCTCGACCGCCTGCTCGCCATCGAAGGCGTCAGCCTGATCCAGGAGAAGCCCGTCCAGGGCTACCGCTACTTCGTCCTGAACTTCACCCAGCCGGTCGACCACCGCCGGCCCGACGGTGACACCTTCCAGCAGCGGTTCACCGTGCTGCACAAGGACACCGCCCGCCCCACGGTGTTCCAGACCAGCGGCTACAACGTCTCGACCAACCCCGGCCGCAGCGAGCCCACCCGCATCATCGACGGCAACCAGGTCTCGATGGAATACCGGTTCTTCACCCCGTCGCGGCCCGACCCGGCCGACTGGGACGACCTCGACATCTGGCAGGCCGCCAGCGACCAGCACGCCATCTTCAAGGCGCTGAAGCCGATCTACTCCGCCAACTGGCTCGCCACCGGCGGCTCCAAGGGCGGCATGACCGCGACCTACTTCGAGCGGTTCTATCCCCGTGACATGGACGGCATCGTCGCCTACGTCGCGCCGAACGACGTGGTCAACCGCGAGGACTCCGCCTACGACGAGTTCTTCGCCTCCGTCGGCACCGAGGACTGCCGCGACCGGCTCAACGGCGTCCAGCGCGAGGCGCTCGTCCGCCGCGAGGCGCTCAAGGCGAAGTACGCCGAGCTGGCAGCAGCCGAGGGCTACACCTTCGACACCGTGGGCAGCCTGGACGCTGCGTACGAGATGGTCGTGCTCGACTACGTCTGGGCCTTCTGGCAGTACGCCGGCACCACCCAGTGCGCGAGCATCCCCGCCGACGCCGCGACCGCCAGCGACCAGGCCATCTGGGACTCGATCGACTACTACTCGGGCTTCGGCTTCTACACCGACCAGGGCCTGAGCCCCTACACGCCCTACTACTACCAGGCCGGCACCGAGCTCGGTGCGCCGACGATCGGCTTCCCGCACATCGAGGACGAGCTGATCCGATACGGCTACCAGCCGCCGCGCAGCTTCGTCCCGCGCGAGATCGACATGCGGTTCGACCCGTCCGCGATGCGTGACGTCGACTCCTGGGTGCGCAAGCACGCCAACCAGATGCTCTTCGTCTACGGCGAGGCCGACCCGTGGGGTGCCGAGCGCTTCCGCCCGGGCATCTTCGCCAAGGACTCCTACGTCTTCACGGCGCCGGGGATGAACCACGGTGCCAATGTGGCCGGCCTGGTCGCCGACGAGCGCGAGCTCGCCACCGCCCGGATCCTGGAGTGGGCCGGCGTGGCGACCGCCGCGGTCGAGGCCGACGCGTCGAAGGCGAAGCCGCTGGCCACCTACGACGCCAAGCTCGACAAGCATGACCTGCGTCAGGAGCGGCGCATGCGGCCGTAGGTGAACAACGGGCCAGAAGGAGTGGTTTGAACGAAATCGCCCTTGTCTTCGAGCGCGCTCGAAGACATAGCGTCTGAGGTATGGATCTTGGACTCCACTACTTCACGTTCACCCACCCCGAGTGGGAGACCACGCTCGCCGACAAGCTGACCGAGACGGCCCGGATCGCAGACGAGGGCGGCGTCGACCTGCTCACCGTCATGGACCACTGGTTCCAGATGGAGCAGGCCGGCGGCCCCTTCGAGCCGATGCTCGAGGGCTACACCACGCTGGGCTACCTGGCCGGGATCACCGACAACGTACGTCTCAGCCTGCTCGTCACCGGCGTGACCTACCGCCACCCCGGACAGCTGGCCAAGATCGTCACCACGCTCGACCGGCTCTCCGGCGGCCGTGCGCTGCTGGGCATCGGGGCGGCGTGGTACGAGCGTGAGCACCAGGGGCTCGGCGTGCCGTACCCGTCGACGGCCGAGCGGTTCGAGCGCCTGGAGGAGACCCTGGAGATCTGCCGCCAGATGTGGTCGGAGAACGACGGGGCCTACCAGGGCAAGCACTACCAGCTCGCCGAGACGATCTCGCTCCCGCAGCCGGTCAACGGAACGGTCCCGGTCCTGATCGGCGGCGGAGGCGAGAAGAAGACGCTGCGCCTGGTCGCGAAGTACGGACAGGGCACCAACCTCTTCGGCGGCCCCGGCCCCGAGGCGGTCGAGTCCGTCCGGCACAAGCTCGAGGTGCTCCGCGGCCACTGCGACAACCTCGGCACCGACTACGACGCGATCGAGAAGACGATCCTCTTCCAGGGCCCCTCGGTCGAGGACCCGGACGCCTTCTTGAAGTCGATGGAGGAGTACGCCGCCCTGGGCGTCACGCTGGTCGGGCTGATGCCGACGCCCTACGCCGACCCGGTGCCGTGGACCACCTCGCTCGTGGATCTGGTGCCGCGGCTGAAGGAGATCTAGGAAGCGAGGTCTCGTAGGCCGGCGCCGTACACTTGTTCTAACCACACTGCCGGCCGGACTCGTCGAGTCCGCAGGGCAGCACGAAAGGTGGGCGTCATGACGACGTCACCGACAGAAGAGCTTCCGACCGCCGTTCGTGTCGGACTCCGGCTCCGCCTCGACAACAGCTTCAGCTCCGGGCCGCTCGACGGGGCCTGGTGGCCGCAGTCTCGCGACCTGCAGGACGAGGCCGCCGACCTGATCGACCACTTCCCCCATCCCGTCGGCCGGATCTCGCGGCTGTTGTTCTCCCGGCCCGACTGGGACTCGGTCCCGGGAGAACCGAGCGTCCGCAAGATCCGTGCCGCCCGCGGGATCGTGAAGATCGGCTCGTTCCCCTCCGACGACACCCACCTCGTCGTGCTGTCGATGGCCACCGGCGACCGGCTGCGCCTGCTGGTGGTGCCTCACGACACCGCCCCCGAGCGCGCCGAGAAGATCATGGCTCAGGCGGCCGACGACCGGAACACCTACGGCCCTGCGCAGCTGCTCGGTCTCAATGGTCCCGACCAGAGCCAGATCGGCCAGCAGATCTGGGACAACGACGGCGGAGTCTCCTAGGCCCGGCGTAGCGTCGCGGCGATGACGCTGCGGGTCTCGGCGGGATCGATGACGTCGTCGATCTCGAACATCCGTGCGGCGTTGAGCGCGCTGGCCTGCTTGCGGTACTCCTCGGTGAGCGCGGCGACCCGCTGCTCACGCTCGTCCTCGGGCAGCTCAGCGAGCTCGGCGGCCATGGAGAGGCGCACCGCACCCTCCAGGCCCATCGGGCCGAGGTGGGCGTCGGGCCAGGCGACGGTGAGCAGCGGGCGGTGGGTGCTGCCGCCGAGCATCGCCTGCGCGCCGAGCCCGTAGCCGCGGCGCAGGATCACTCCGACCAGCGGGGTCGTCAGCTGTGCGCCGGCGACGACCATGCGGGACGCGTGCCGGACCAGGCCGCCGCGTTCGGCCTCCGGGCCGACCATGAACCCCGGGGTGTCGACCAGCGAGACCACCGGGAGGCCCCAGCGCTCGCACAGCGCGAGGAAGTCGGCGGCCTTGACCGACGCCTCGCTGGTGAGCGCTCCGGCAAGGTGGGTCGACTGGTTGGCGATCACGCCGACCGCGATCCCGTCGATCCGTGCCAGCGCGGTCACGAGCTCGGGTGAGAACCCCTCGCGGAGCCAGGTCACCGAGTCGATGTCGGCGAGGGCCTCGACGACCGGACGTACGTCGAAGGCCTCGCGGTCGTTGTGGGGGAGGAGCGTTCGCAGATCGGCCTGGTCGCCGGCCTCGCCGCCGTCGGCGGCCGGCTCGAGGTAGGAGAGGATGCTGCGTACCGCCTCGACTGCTGCCGCCTCGTCCTCGACGAGCAGATCGATGACGCCGTTGGCGGTCTGGTCCTCGACCGGTCCGATCTCCTTGGGCGCGAAGCTGCCGAGCCCGCCGCCGGCGACCATCGCCGGCCCGGCCATGCCGAGATTGGCGTCCGGGGTGGCGATGCGGACGTCGGCACAGCCGGCCAGGACCGCGTTGCCGGCGAAGCACCGTCCGGAGACGACGGCGATCCGCGGTACGACGCCCTCGAGCTCACCCCAGAGCGCGAACGAGCCGACGTCGAGCGCGGAGACCAGCGGGATGTCCGTGTCACCGGGGCGACCGCCGCCGCCCTCGGTGAAGAAGACCGCCGGCAGCCGCATCCGCCCGATGACCTCGATCAGCCGGTCGGACTTGCGATGCCCGCGCATCCCTTGCGTGCCGGCCATGACCAGGTAGTCGTAGGAGAGCACCGCGCACGGCTTCCCGGCGACAGTAGCGGTCCCGCCGACGATCCCGTCGGCGGGCGTCTCGACGACCAGCTCGGCCAGGTCACGGCGGCGTTCCTGGGCCGCGGTGATGAACCTCCCGTACTCGACGAACGAGCCCGGATCGACCAGATCGGCGATGTTCTCCCGAGCCGTGCGCCGCCCCTTGGCGTGCCACCGGGCGACCTTGTCGGATCGCGCCGCGTCCGTCGTCAGGAAGCGGCGGGCGTGGAGCTCGGTCAGTCCCGTGGCAGGCGTCTCGTCGGTCACGGGCACATGGTGCCATGCGCGTCAGTGACGACAGACGGCGTTCCGGTGACGATCGGGAAGGCATGGTGGGCGTCTCGAGCACCGTACGGCAGCTGCCGGCGCCCTTGAATTCTTCGGCCTCGCGAGTAAGCATGATTACATGCTTACAACTGAGTTGCGCGGGTGGTTCACCGGACGACTGCCCGATGGTGTGTACGACGAGATCGTCGATGTCGTGGTCGACCGCGAGGAGATCACCGTCGTCGGAAGGATCAAGGAGCCGAAGACAGCCGAGGGCGCTTCGGACGAGGAGAAGGCCGCCGCCTACGAAGGGCGGGCGAGCGAGTTTCGTGAGCGCACCCGTGAGGACCGGATGGCCGTCGCGCGGCAGGCCGAGCGTCGGTTCGACCGGAAGGTCTCCTGGGGCGTGGAGATCGGGGGAGAGCGGCACATGTTCACCACCGTCTCCGCGCCGGTGATGACCCGGCTGCGTCAGCCCGAGCGCGCGGTGCTAGACCTGCTCGTCTCCGGCGGCGTCGCCCGGAGTCGGAGCGATGCGCTCGGCTGGTGCGTGAAGCTCGTCCAGCAGCACTCGAGCGAGTGGCTCGAGGAGCTCCAGCAGTCGCTGGTCAACGTCGAGCGGGTGCGCGCGAACGGTCCCGACAAGGGCTGAGGCGAGCCGTGAACCGGATCGTCAGTCGACCGGTTGGCCGAAGGAGAACGTGCCCGGGACGGTGATGGTCGCCAGGGTGTCCTCGTCGGTGACCGAGATGTTCGACCACGTCGACACCGTGTGCACTGCCTTCTGTCCGTTGGGGCAGTCGAGAACCGTGCTGGGCGCGGGTGCGGTCACCGTCAGGGAGCCGGTCACGTTGCCGTTCCTGGCGGCCTTGAACTCTCCGGACTTCGAGTAGTCACCGCTGATCGCGGTCTTCTTCGGGTCGTCCGGGTTGTGGCCACCTCGGTTGACGCACTGATAGGTCGCGTCGAGGTGAGCGGTGACGGTGATCGTCTCGACCGCACCGCTCTCGAGGCCGGCCTCCTTGAAGGCGACGGTGACGGAGGTCAGATCCGCGTCGGTGACCTTGGTCAGGTGCTTGATGAAGTGCGGGCTGCCGCCCGCTAGGGCCGGTGCAGCGGCCAGGACCGTCGCAGAAGCGGCTGCGGCGATCGCGGTGAAGATGCTGTGGATGCGCATGCTCATGTCCCCCGTAGATGACGTGTCCCAGCGCAGTTGCCGGACGCTGTGGAGTGTTTCAGATCGAATCGACAGGCATCCATAGCCTGTTCAGGCTATTCGGGATGGATCGACATGGATAACACCCAAACGAGTCCAAACACACTCAATTGATCGATGTGACCTCGTCTTCAGACGACGGTGGCGCCCGTCAGCGCCCAGCCGATCATGGCGAAGACGCCACCAAACAGGGTGAAGGGGATCGCCATCGCGACCAGGCATCCGATGGGTGCGCCCTCGGATGCGACCATCGAGCGACTTGGGTCCAGTGGATCGATGACGATCGCCAGGGGGAGTGCTGAACCGTCGACCGCGAACCGCTGGTTGTCCAGGGCGCCCTCGCCTGCGTACTCCTCGCCGTTGGGGCCTCGGTACTCGTAATGCGCGATCAGCTTGGTTCGTGAGCCGCGCTGGCCGCTGCTCACCCTGCGGGTCTCGAACTCGCGGATCGTCGCCGTCGCCGGCGTCCAGGTCTGGAGCCGCTGCCGCTGGATCACGCCAAAGACGACGAAGGAGATCCCGAAAGCGGCAAAGACCAGGCCGAAGAGTAAGAACGCCCAACCGATCACCATGGTCGTCATGGAATCACGGACGACAAGCCAGCAGAGGGCAACGGCTCGCGGGAAGTCCTATCGGGATCGGGCGGCGTCGCGCTCGGCGCGCTCCTGCACCAGTTCCTCGACCTGAGTGGGAAGCGTGGTCTCGAAGTCGATCAGCTTCACCCAGGTCGGGGTGACGACGATCCGGACCATGCTGTCGTACAGCGAGCGGACCTCGGCCTCCCAGGCGACCCGCTGCTCGGGCGTCATCTCGTAGGAGCCGTTCATCTGGAGGTACTCCCAGGGGATTCCGTCGACGAGGTCGAGCTCGACCGTGCCACGGATGAGCAGGATCTTGGGCGGGTGCGCCTCGGTGTCGATGGTCAGCGCGACCACCGGGTTGTCGCGCAGCGAGATGAGCTTGGGGGAGTTGGGCGTGGTGCACATGACGACCTCTGAGCCGTTCCAGGTGAACCCGATCGGGACGTTCCTGGGGGTGCCGTCCTTGGCGACGTACGCCAGTCGGGTCAGGTCACGCGCCAGGAGCTCCTGGCTCAACGGACGACTGAGGACCTCGTCGATCTCGCCGGGCTGCATCGTGTTCGACATCTGCTTCTCCTCGGGTGTGGCGACCTCGGCTGGTCGCATTCACCCCATGAACGGAGACGTTCGCGTCGTCTCTACATCCTGCGCGAGAGATCACCAGTCGTCGGACAAGATGGTTCTCATGGATCATGAGAGTGCGCGGCGCTCGGCCGCCTTCGTAGGACTCGCCACGCTGCCGATCGGGGCAGCGATCCTCCTCGCGCCGGAGCGGGTGGGCCGGGCGCTGAAGCTCGGCGACCACCCCACCGCGCTGCGAGCGATCGGTGTCGCGGACCTGGCGCTCGTGCCCGGGTTGCTGGCGGGTCGCCGCAGACTGCCGTGGATGGCTGCTCGTGCCGGGCTGAACGTCGCGATCGCGGCGTACTGCGTGAGCCTCGCCCGCAGCGAGGGCACCATCGGGCCGAAGATCGCGGCGTCAGCGCTGGCGGTCGCCACGGCCGCCGACGCCCGCACGATCCTTGCCCTGCGCGAAGGTGAGAGTCGCCGGCCCTGACGTCGCGACATCGATCTGGGTGCGGGTGCCGCGGCGGTAGGCCGAGGGTGAGACGCCCAGGCGGGCGACGAAGGTGCGGCGGAGGGCCTCGGCGCTCGAGAACCCGGCATCGGACGCCGCCTGCGCCACCGAGCGGCCCGCCTCCAGCCAGCTCCGCGCCAGATCGAAACGTACGCTCGCTGCGTACTCGGCAGGGCTCATCCCGACCTCGTCCTGGAAGAGGCGCGTGAGGTGGCGCGGGCTGATGTTGACGTGGCGTGCCAGTGAGATGACGCTGTGCCGGTACGACGGGTCCTGGGCGATGAGCTCGGTGATGACGCGCACCGGGCTTTCGGGCACCGCGACAGCGCGCAGGGGAGCGGAGAACTGCGTCTGTCCGCCCGAGCGCCGCAGGTAGACGAGGAGCCCCTGCGCGGCCCGCCGGGCGGTTGCCACGCCGAGGTCGTCCTCGACCAGGGCCAGCGCAAGGTCGATGCCGGCGGCGACGCCGGCGGAGGTCGCGACGTGGCGGTCACGTACGAAGATGCGGTCCGGCTGCACGTCGACGAGGGGGAACCGGCGTGCCAGGTCGTCGGTGAACTTCCAGTGAGTGGTCGCGCTGCGCCCGTCCAGCAGGCCGAGCTCGGCGAGGACGAACGCCCCGCTGCAGATCGACACGACGCGTCTGGCTCGGACGGCCAGGGTCTGCGCAGCGGTGAGCAGCTCGTCGGTCACGAAGACTGATGGCGCACGCTCGCTGCCCGGAACGATGAGCGTGTCGAGCGGTGGCGCGTCGGCTGCGGCAGCACTCACGGCGATACCGCCGCCGATCGACGAGGTCACCGCGGCGCCCGAAGGCGAGAGCAGGACGACCTCGTAGGCCTCCGTCGCCTGGTTGGCCTCCACGAAGACCTCGGCGGGACCGACATAGTCCAGCGCCTTCACGCCGTCGAACAGGAGGAACCCGATCCGTCGCCTCGTACCAGCCATCGACATCCTCTCGTAGTTGTGGATTGAGTATTCCATAACGGTGGTCACGAAGACCGGTACATTCGGGGGATGGCCAGACCTCGGGAGATCTCAGTCACGGCAGTACGTGACGCAGCGCTCGACGTGTTCCGTGAGCATGGCTACGAGCGAACCTCCATGCACGACCTCGCCGAGCACACCGGCGCGGGCAACGGCAGCATCTACGCGGCGTTCGGGAGCAAGCGCGGCCTCTTCCTCGCAGCCCTCGAGGCGTACTGCGGCGGCCGGATCACCCTGACGACCGACGCCCTGGCGGGGGAGGGCGGTGCCCGTGAGGCCGTACGCCGCTACCTGCTGCGCATCGCGGACGACTGCACCGCAGATCCGCGGCGGCTCGGCTGCCTCATGGTGCGGTCGCTGGCAGAGCTCGCCGACCGCGATCCCGAGGTGGTCGGCATCTGCAGGCGGACCCTCGACGCGATGGAGGAGCGGATCGCGGCCCGCATCGGGACCGGCACCGGAGCGGGCACGCTCGCGCACGAGATCCTGCTCTTCTCGCAGGCTCTGATCCAGGCCGGGGCCACGGCGACGTCGCGGCGAGAGCTGCGCGAGTCGGCGAACGCCTACGTCGACCGACTCGCCCTGGCCTGACGCGCGTCCGATTCCGAGGGATTCGCGGCCGATCCGGCAGGCGACCCGGGGCGGTGAGGACGGCGACGATGGTGAAGTCCTCGCTGAACCGATCCAACAGGAGCACCATGCCCTTCTTCACCACGTCCGACGGCACCGACATCCACTACTCAGACTGGGGGACCGGTCAGCCGATCGTGTTCAGCCACGGCTGGCCCCTCAGCTCGGACGCCTGGTCGCTTGAGCGCAAGACGCTGGCCGACGCCGGCTACCGGGTGATCGCCCACGACCGCCGCGGCCACGGGAAGTCCGGCCAGCCCTGGCAGGGCAACGACATGGACACCTACGCGCGCGACCTCGCCGAGCTCGTCGAGCACCTCGACCTGCACGACGCGGTCCTCGTCGGCCACTCGACCGGCGGGGGAGAGGTCGTCCGCTGCGCGGCTCAGCACGGGAACGGACGCGTCGCCAAGGTCGTCACGATCGGTGCGGTCCCGCCGATCATGCTCCAGACTGAGGCGTACCCCGACGGGCTCCCGATCGAGGTCTTCGACGGCATCCGGGCCGGCGTGCTCGCCGACCGCTCGAACTTCTACCGTGAGCTGGCGCCGTCGTTCTTCGGCTTCAACCGTGACGGCGTCGAGACGTCGCAGGGCGCGATCGACGACTTCTGGCGCCAGGGGATGCTCGCCGGGATCCAGGCGGCGTACGAGTGTGTCGCGGCCTTCTCGGCGACCGACTTCACCGAGGACCTGAAGGCCCTCGACGTGCCGATCTTCATCGCGCACGGCGACGACGACCAGATCGTGCCGATCGGCAACGCGGCGCTGAAGTCGATCGAGCTGGTCAAGGACGGCACGCTCAAGGTCTACCCGGGCGCTCCGCACGGGATCTTCGGCGCGTACCAGCAGGAGCTGATCCAGGACATCCTCGACTTCATCAAGAAGTGAGCGCGTAGCGACTCCGTGGCGCGGTACCGCCTCGCGTGGTCCCGCGCCACGCCCTGGCGCCGGCGAACCGGCGTCGTCAGGGCGTGATGTTCTGGTTGTGGCTGAACAGGTTCTCGGGGTCGTAGGCCTGCTTGACTTTCCTGAGTCGCGCGTAGTTGTCGCCATAGGTGTCGGTGACGCGGCCCTGGTCGTCGTCGGACATGAAGTTCACGTACCCGCCCGCCTCGGAGTGCGGCGTGAGCGCGGCGGCGTAGTCGCGGACCCACGCGATGTTGGCATCGTCGTCGGAGGCGTCCGGCCAGGCGGAGACGATGACCGTCGAGAACGTCGCGTGGCGGTAGGAGAACGCGGTGTCCGTCGCGCCGACACGGGAGGCTGCGCCGTTGATCGGGTACAGGTGCATCGTCGAGCTCGCGTTCGGCGCCTTCGGGCCGTGGGCCAGGTGCGCCTCGATCGCTTCGTCGGTCAGCTCGGTGACGTAGTTGCCCTTCCAGTAGCTGCGTACGCCACGGGGGAACAGGTCGTCGAACGCGCTGTTGAGCCACGGATACGGCATGGGAGACACCATCTCGCCGACGCGCGGCGCGAGGTCGCGGAACGGCTGCATCGCCGCCTCGCCCTCCTCGACCGGACCGCTCCAGTGGACGACGGCCGCGCAGAATGTGTCGCCGTGGCGGTCCTCCGGAAGGAACGGCAGGGGAGGAGCCACCTGGAATGCCGGGAAGGCGCCGAAGCGCTCGTCGGCGTCGGTGATCCAGCTGCGGAAGAAGCGCAGCAGGTCCCCGGCGTGCTCCAGCTCGTAGAAGAAGAGTCCGACGACGACCTCGTCCACCGGATGCAGGTCGAACTCGAAGCTCGTGACCACCCCGAAGTTGCCGCTGCCTCCACGGAGCGCCCAGAACAGGTCGGCGTTCTCGGACTCGCTCGCGTGGCGGAGCTGCCCGTCCGCGGTGACGACGTCGGCCGATCGAAGGTTGTCGATCGAGAGACCGAAGCCACGGGTGAGGTAGCCGATGCCGCCGCCGAGGGTGAGGCCACCGACGCCGGTCGTCGAGACGATCCCGCCCGGCGTGGCGAGGCCGTGCGCGTGGGTGGCTTCGTTGAGATCGCCCAGGGTGGCACCGCCACCTACGCGAGCAGTTCGAGCGTCGGTATCGACCTCGACGGAACGCATGGGGGACAGGTCGATCACCACGCCGTCATCGATCGTCCCGTAACCGGGCGCGCTGTGCCCGCCTCCGCGTACGGCCAGCGGCAGGCCGGCGTCGCGTGCGAAGTTCACCGCGGCGATGACGTCGTTGACGTTCGCGGCCGGTACGACAGCGGCCGGGCGACGGTCGATCATTCCGTTCCACACGGCTCGAGCCGTTTCGTAGTCTGGGTCGTCGGGCGCGATGACCCGCGACACTTGTTTGCGAAGTTCGTTGATGGATGTCATGACGCCAGCGTCATCCGCGGCAATGGCGGCAACCAGTCCGGCGACGCCACGTCATCGAGTTCCGGTACACGAGGGCGGTCGCGGGAGAGGGCTCAGGAATGAATGACTTGACATAATGTGCATTATCGGCGAAATATCCAACCGTTGAATCAGGGCCCGAGCGGCTAGGGTTCGCTGCTGTGACAGAAGACTTCGACCCGACCGCGCACAACCGCGTCGCGTGGGACGAGCTGGTCGACAACGACAACGAATGGTCTCGGCCGGTTGGTCCCGAGGTCATCGCGAAGGCACGTCAAGGTGACTGGTCGGTGGTTCTGATCGGCCACGAGCCGATTCCACGTGATTGGTTCCCGTCCGATCTGGCCGGTTCTCGGGTGCTCTGCCTTGCCTCCGGCGGTGGCCAGCAGGGCCCGGTCCTCGCCGCGGCAGGCGCCACGGTGACCGTCTTCGACAACTCGCCCAAGCAGCTGGCTCGCGATGACGAGGTGGCCGCTCGTGACGGGCTGGGCCTTCGTACCGTCCTCGGTGACATGCGCGACCTCAGTGCCTTCGACGACGCCAGCTTCGACGTCATCGTCAACCCGGTGTCGAACGTGTTCTGTCCCGACCTGACGCCGGTCTGGGAGGAAACGTTTCGGGTGCTGCGTCCCGGCGGGACGCTCATGGTCGGCTTCATGAACCCGGACGTCTACATCTTCGACGAGGTGGCGCTCGACCGACAGGAGCTCGTGGTGCGTCATCGGCTCCCGTTCAGCTCGCTCGACCTCTCGCCGGACGACCGGATGCGCGCCTACGGAAGCGGCCCGATCGAATACAGCCACTCGCTGACCGAGCAGATCGGCGGACAGCTGGCTGCCGGGTTCGTCCTGACCCACCTCAGCGAAGCGCCGCACCACGCAGACGCCACGGCGCAGCACCTGTCCGCCTACATCGCAACCCGCGCGGTCAAGCCCCACGAGTGAGCACCGCGCTCAGTCAGGCGGCGGCACAGCCGTCTCCCGGAGCACCTCGCGCGCCGGTGACAGCAGCACGGCGTCGCGGGTGTCTGCAGCGGTCGCCTTGACATAGATCCCGGTGGTCTTGAGGTCCTCGTGGCCGAGCAGCCCCTGTACCGCAGGCACCGGTACGCCCGAACGGATCAGTCCCTTGGCGGCGCTGTGCCGAAACGCATGCGCGGCTTCGCCAGGCTGCTTCGGGACGCCGGCCAGGCGGATCCAGGTCTCGACCAGATGGTTGAGCGCCCCAGGACGCAGCTGCTTGCCCGAGGTCAGCAGGAACAGACTGTCGGCTGCGTCGCGAGCGCCGAAACGGGCCTCCAGCTCGACCAGGTAGAGATCGACCGCGTCGACGGCCTCGGGTGGCAGCGGCAGGTTGCGCTGCTTGTCGCCCTTGCCGATGACCCGCACCAGCGTCTCGCCGTCGGGCTCGCGCCGGATGGAGCCGATGGTGAGACCGCACAGCTCCGCGGCACGTACGCCGGTGGTGACCAGCACCGCGAAGATCGCCCGGTCCCGAGCCGGCCAGCGGCGCCGGTCGGTGCCTTCGCGCGGGGTCGACGCGACCCGCGCCAGGCGGCGGAGCTCGTCGACGCTCCAGCCCGCCGGCAGCCGGCTGGGCCGCTCGGGTGCCTCGATGCGCAGCGTCGGGTCCACCAGCAGGTGTCCCTCGAGCTGCAGCCAGTGGGTGAAGAGCCTCAGCGTCCCGACGCGGCGCTGGCAGGTGGCCGCGGCCGAGCTCTCCCGCAGCGACCTGTAGGCGATGCGTACGTTCTGGTCGGTCAGCGCCGATATCGGGACCAGCGCCAGCACGTCGGCGTCAGGCTCGCCGCCCGCGTCGACGTGCAGCTGCCGGGCCCAGGCGGCGATGTCCTGCCGGTAGGCGTTGCGAGACTTGTCGTTGAGCCCGCGGCGCGTGAGTGTGGCCCGGTCGGTCAGGAACTCCTCGACGACATCGCCGAACATCACACCATCGTCAGGTACGCTCACATCCCCTGATATTACAGTCTTTTCGAACATTTCTGCGATAGGGGGTACTATCGCGGAAATCGGGAAAGGTGGCAGACTCCGGCCGTGGCCGACACCGCTGTGACTCACCGCACCGAACACGTCAACGGAATCGACCTGCACTGGGTGGAGTCAGGGCCGGCGGACGGCCGGCTCGTGATCCTGGTGCACGGGTTTCCGGAGTCCTGGTACTCGTGGCGCCACCAGATCGCCGCGCTCGCCGACGCCGGCTACCGGGCGGTCGCGATCGACGTCCGCGGCTACGGCGGGTCCTCGAAGCCGAGTGCCATCGAGGACTACCGGATGCTGCGCCATGTCGGCGACAACGTCGGCCTGGTGCACGCCCTGGGCGCGAAGACGGCCACCATCGTCGGGCACGACTGGGGCGCTCCCATCGCCTGGACGACGGCTCAGCTGAGGCCGGACGTCTTCACCGCCGTAGCCGGCCTGTCGGTGCCGTTCAGCCCCTCCGGACGCCGCCGGCCCACCGAGGCGATGGCACAGGCCGGCGGTGACGACGAAGACTTCTACATCTCCTACTTCCAGACCCCGGGTGTCGTCGAGGACGAGATCCTGCCCGACGTACGCCGCTGGCTGCTCGGCATCTACTACTCGATCTCGGGCGACGGTGTGCTCGCCGCCTGCGGGGATCCGCGCGGCGCGCTCGGTTTGGTGCGACGCGGCGACCGGCTCTCGGACCAGTTCACCTACCCCGCCGAGTTGCCCGAGTGGCTGAGCGAGGCCGATGTCGACTTCTACGCCCGCGAGTTCGCCGACTCCGACTTCTTCGGTCCGCTCGCGCGCTACCGCAACATCGACCGCGACTGGGAGGATCTCGCGGCCTTCGGCGACGTGCCGATCAGGGTGCCGTCGCTCTTCGTCGCCGGCGAGTACGACGGGCCTGCGATCACCGGCCGGCGCCAGATCGAACGCTTCGACCAGACCCTGCCGGGCCTCACCCGATCGGTGGTACTCCCCCGGTGTGGGCACTGGGTCCAGCAGGAGCGCCCCGAGGAGACCAACCAGCTCCTGCTCGAGTTCCTGGCTAGCTCAGAGCCACGCTGATCGCCAGGGCGACGACGGCGAGCAGCGGGATCACGCCCTGCTTGAGCGCCGCGCCGCGCTTGTCGGGCGAGGAGATGAACAGCACCGCCGCGGCGGCTGCCATCGAGCCTGCTCCGGCGAAGACCAGAGCGGCGCCGACCGCTGCGGAGCAGACCGGGTACAGGACGATGCCGACCGCGGTGACGATGGCGAGGAACAGGTTGTAGAAGCCCTGGTTGAACGCCATCTCCTTGGTCGCCTCGGCCTCTTCGGCGCCGATCCCGAACACCGCCTGCGTCTTCGGGCTCGTCCACGTCAACGACTCCATGACGAAGATGTAGACGTGCAGCAGGGCGGCCAGCGCGGCGAGCACCAGTCCAGCAACGACCATCACAGACCTCTTCCGGGTGGGGTGCTCGAGCACCAGATGAGGCTGACAGTAACCGATCCTCAGACCGATCCTCAGAACCGCACCGGGAACACCTCGGTGCGCGCGACGGCTGCGTCGCGCTCGGCGCTGAGTGCCGTACGCCGCTCGTCGTTCATGTAGGCGTCCAGCGAGGCCTGGTCCGGGAACCGGATGAGCTGGATCTCGTCGGGCTGCCCGGGTGCGTCGTCGGCGAACGCGCGGTGCACCACTTCCCCACCGTGCTCCGAGATCAGCCTCAGGACGCGGTCCTCATAGGCGTGGAGCGCCTCGGCCTCTCCCCCGCGCGCCCATAGGAGACAGCACAGGCGGATCGAGTCGTCGGATTCCCCAGACATGCCGGCTACCGTATCGAAGAGCCCGCGCATGAACGCATACGACATGGGGTACCTGACAGCAATGACGAGCTACGTCCTGGACATGGTGGGCGCCACGGTGGTGGTGCTCCTGGTCCTGATGGTGCTCGCGGCCGCAGCCGGTTTCCTGGTGGCGAGGCTGGAGAGACGGCGCGCACGCCGGATCCACGACGATCTCGTCGGGATGCGTGACCAGCCCGGCCGGCATCGCCGTTAGCGCAGCCGTTCCCTCGGCTTCCCGGCACAGCTGATGCACGCACGCGCGACCGGGCGCGCCTCGAGCCGACCCGCGCCGATCGGCCGGCCGCAGTCCTCACAGGTCCCGTACGTGCCCGCGCGCACGCGCTCCAACGCGGCGTCGATCTCGGCGAGATGCTCTCGCGCCTGGCGTACGAGCGCTTGGACCTGAGACCGCTCGAAGGCGATCGTGGCACCCTCGGGATCGTGCTCGTCGTCGGCGTTGGTGTCGCGTGAGGCCGCGACGACAGCGTCGAAGTCGTCGGTGAGGTCCGCCAGGCGCGCGAGCGTCTGCCGGTGCTCCGCCTCGAGCCGTTCGCGCGGTTGATCCATGTGGCCGACGATAGTTGGACGGTCCCTGCCGCCGAATTGGCGTGGCGCCCGAGTGCCGATCGGGCCAGCATCGACGGTAGGTCGCAGGTCTCGGCTGCCCCTGCATCGCCCGCACCGAGCCACAGGGAGCTTTCATGAACCGACGTCTATCGGCAGCAGCCGTGGCGGTTGCGCTGACCGCGATCTCGGCGATCACCGCGTTGCCCGCCGCCGCCTCCGATCCGCACCTCCCCGACACCTACGTCGTCTCCGAGGAACCCGGGTTCCAGCCCGAAGGCATCGAGGTCACCCCGAACGGAACCATCTACGTCTCCAGCTTCGGCAACGGTGACGTGCTGCGCGGCCATGTGACGAGCACGCGGTTCGAGCGGTTCGCGTCCGGCGCGGCCGCCGGCCGTGCGCAGGCGCTGGGACTGCATGCGGATTCGCACGGCCGGCTCTACGTCGCCGGCAAGACCCAGCTCGACGTCTACAGCGCCGACGGCTCCCTGCTGACGACGCTGCGCCCCGAGTCCGGACCGGTCGGCGAGCCGTACCTCAACGATCTCGTCATCACGCCGCACGCGGTCTACGTCACCGACTCGACGAACGCGGTGGTGTGGCGTGCGGCGCTCGGGGACGACGTCGGCGCGCTGGAGCGGTGGTTCGACGCACGCACGGTGGTGCCGGGATTCCCGCCGGAGTTCATGTACCTCAACGGCATCGACGCCTCCGAGGACGGCCAGACGCTGCTCGTCTCGTCGCAAGGTCTGGAGGCGCTGATCCGGATCGACGTGGCAGGTCGGTCGGGTGAGCTGGTCGACATGGGAGGGCACAGCTTCGGGCCCGACGGCATCGAGCTGCGCGGCTCGACCCTCTATGCCGTGCTGAACTACGCGGCTCCGGGCGGTGCCCAGGGCGTGTACGTCGCCGAGCTCGACGAGGCGCTGCGGCACGGTCAGGTGATCGCCTCCGCCGCCGAAGGGTTCGCCACCCCGACGACGCTCGCCGTGACCCGCGGCCGGGTCCTGGTCGTGAACAGCCAGATCGATGACGGAGCCGGCACTCCCCCGTACACGATCTCCGCGGTCGACGACCCCATCGCCGACTGACCTCAGCAGTCGAAGACCGACCAGCAGATCTCGTTGCGGATCCGCTGGTCGTCGAGGACGAGGTCGCGGATGGGGTCTGGGAGCTGCTCGCGCTGCCAGTGGCACTCCCGGCGTCCGGCCTCGATGGCCTCGCCGGGAGGGGCGGCGTCGCGTACGGCCTTGATGGCGTACGCGGCCGCGCCCAGGTCGTGGGCCGCGACATGGGCGACCACGCCGGCCTGTCCCGCGGAGTAGGCAGCGTTGCGGGCGGCTCCGCGCAAGGGCCGGGCAGCTCCCATGGCGTGACCGCCGAGAGCGCGCGTCTCCATCATCTTGAGCTCACCGCGGCTCCAGGCGCGTGCGGCGTCGATGGCCCGCCGTGGGCGCGGGTCGTCGGGGCACTCCGCCTCGAAGAGCGGGAGGACGTGCTCTGCGCAGGTCGCCGCCCACAGCGCGAGCAGCTGGTGGTCGGTGTCGGTGAGCGTGCCACCGCGGCGGACGGTGATCAGGCGCGGGTCGCGCTCCTTGGCCAGGATCATCGCTCTCCCTCGTTCGCCGGCCCGGTCTCCGGACGGTCCGGTCCGGGGCCGTCAGGATGGGTGAGGTCGTAGGCGGCGGAGACCTTCTTCGGGACGCACAGGCGCCAGGCGTCGACGACGAACTCACACGCCTCGACCGGGTCGAGCGCGGCCAGGGACGACTCCACCCAGTTGAACCGCATCTCCGAGTCGCGGGGCAGGTGAAACTTGTCGGGCGCGCTGGCGACCAACGCGGCACGCTCCTCCTTGGGGAAGCCGAACCCCATCTCGGTCTCGTCCAGGGAGAAGGCGACATAGACGATCGAGCCGACCCGGAACTTCAGCCGGCCGCGTACGAAGACCTCGTAGGACCGCTCCAGGCTCGAGCCGAGCCAGCGGACGTCCGCCACGGTTGCCATGTCCGGAGCGTAGGCGCAGACTCCCCCGACGGCACCCGAGTTTCGCGTCCGCCGGCCTCGACGGCGCGACATCATGGCCTCATGGCGACGAAGGTGGATCTGAAGAAGACGCTCGACAGCTATCGGGCACGTCAGGGTGAGTTCCGGGTGCTCGAGGTGCCGCCACTCCCCTACCTGATGGTCGACGGCCACGGTGACCCCAACACCGCCCAGGAGTACGCCGACGCGCTCGCGGCGCTCTACCCGGTGGCGTACAAGCTGAAGTTCGCCAGCAAGAACGAGGGCCGCGACTACGTGGTGCCGCCGCTGGAGGCGCTGTGGTGGGCCGAGGACATGGACGCCTTCACCCGGGCACGGGACAAGTCGCGGTGGGGCTGGACGGCGATGATCATGACGCCCGACTGGATCACCGAACAGATGTTCGACGAGGCGGTCGCCAAGGTCGGCGCCAAGGACCGCCCGGCGAGCCTGGGCAAGGTGCGCATGGAGACGCTGGCGGAAGGCACCTGTGTGCAGACGCTGCACATCGGGTCCTACGACGACGAGGGCCCGGTGCTCGAGGAACTGCATGAGCGGTTCATCCCCCAGCATGGGCTGCGGATGACCGGGAAGCACCACGAGATCTATCTGGGCGATCCGCGACGGGTCGAGCCCGCGAAGCTCCGGACGATCCTGCGCCAGCCGGTCGTCTTCTAGGCTCCGCGAATCTCGGTGTACAAGTGTGGACTGAAACCCTTGTCACCGTGACGGCGCTCACATTACTCTTCAGTAACTCGGGACGAAGCGGTCCCGCTTACGTGAGGAGAGTCCCCCATGACTCAGCACGCATCGAGGCTGTTCGTGAAGCGTCCCGGCAAGCACGCCGTACGCACCCTGGTGACGGCTCTGGCCGTCGCCGCCATCATGCCCGCCGCCCTGGCCACGCCGGCCGTAGCCGCCGACCAGAGCACCGCCGTCGTCTCTCGCGGAGTCGAGATCCCGGAGTTCTACAACCCGCCGGTGACGCTTCCCGACGCCGACGGAGCGCTTGTACGCACCGAGCCGCTCCCCCTCGGCGTCGGGCTCTCGATCCCGGGCATCGGCTCGCTGCCCGGCACCGCGACCCGGGTCATGTACAAGACCACCGACAACAACGGCGCCCCGGCTGCGGTGACCGGCGCCTACATCGAGCCGTTCGCGGCCTGGAGCGGTGCCGGCGACCGGCCGCTCGTCGTGGTCGCGCCCGGCACCATGGGCCAGGGCGACCAGTGCTCGGCCTCGCTAGGCCTGGAGCGTCCGATCCTCTTCAACGGCAAGACCGTCTCGGTGGGCTACGAGGACATCGGGATCTACCGCCTGCTGGCGCGTGGCGTGGCGGTGATGGTCACCGACTATGTCGGCCTGGGCGCCACCGACCGTCTCCACACCTACGTCGACCGCATCGACGGCGGACATGCCGTCCTCGACGCCGCGCGTGCAGCGCGTGAGGTCCCGGACGCATCGGTGACCACCGGGTCGCGCGTCGCGCTCTACGGCTACAGCCAGGGCGGCGGCGCGACCGGATCGGCCTCCGAGCTCGCCTCGACGTACGCTCCCGACGTCAACCTCGTGGGCGCCTACGTGGGCGCGCCGCCGGCCGACCTGCGCGCGACCGCGGAGGGTATCGACGGGTCGGCGCTGGTGGCTGCTCTCGGCTGGACGATCAACGGTCTGGCACAGTCCAACCCGGAGCTCGGACCGATCCTGGAAGAGAACCTGAACGCGACCGGCAAGGCGGCGCTCGAGGATCTCTCGACGGCATGCGTCGCGGACGGGATCATCGGCTACCCGTTCCGGCGCAGCACCAGCTGGACGACGACGGGCGAGAGCCTCGACGACATCATCGAGCGCGAGCCGGTGGTCCGGGGCATCATCGACGCGCAGAAGCTCGGTCATGTGGCTCCGCGGGTCCCGGTGCGGCTGGCGACCGGCACTCAGGACGACATCGTCCCGCACGCGCAGTCGCGTCAGCTCGCCGTCGACTGGTGCGGCCGTGGCGCCCGGGTGACCTACAAGGCGGTCGTCCTGCCCAACCTCGGCGACGGGCTGATCACCAACCACGTGACGCCGCTGCTGGTCGACCAGACCGATGCGGTCAACTGGGTGACCGACCGGGTCAAGGGCATCGCCACCGGATCCAACTGCGCGACGATGCCGATTCAGCCCTGAGCGGCTCGTAGCCGCACGGACAGGCAGGTGACGCACCCTTCGAGCTTCTCGAACTCGGAGATGTCGACCGGTACGACCGTGTAGCCGCGTTCCTCGAACATCGCCCTGCTCAGCGGTGCCGAGGCGGCCATCAGCAGTGTGCGGTCGTCGAGGACGACCACGTGGGAGCCCGCTTCCTCCGGGACCGGCAGGAACCGGGCTCCCCACACGCTCGGGTCGTCGACCAGCGGCTCGTGGCCGATGACGGTGCCGTCGGGCAGCGCGGTGACGGCCGACTTGAGATGGAGCACCTTCGTGAGGGGGACGGCGACGACCTCGGCGCCGAGCGGTCCGAGCAGTGCCCGGAGCTGGGCGATCCCCTCGGAGTTCGTACGCCCGCCCTCCCCCACCCACACGGTGTCGCCGTGCTTGAGCACGTCGCCGCCGTCGAGAGTTCCAGGAGCCTCGATGTGGGCGATCCGGTAGCCACGCGCGCGGACCGCGTCCTCGGCCGCGTCGATCTCCGGGCGCCGCTCCAGGGCACCCGGCCGGCTGATCACGGCCAGGTCCGCGAAGACGACCATCGTGTCCTCGACGAAGACCGAGTCCGGGCAGTCGTCGGCGGGATCGACCTCGTGGGTGGTCCAGCCGGCGGAGCGCATCGCGGAGACGTACGCCTCCCACTGCTCCTGGGCGAGGCCGACGTCGACCGGGCTCCGCTCGATGTGGGTGACGAGCCCCTCGGCGAGGCGGGGCGAGGGGCGGCGTACGAGAGCGTGCATGGGTGAAGTATCCCTACCCGATCCAGAACCGGAGCTCGTTGCCGAGCTGCTCGTCGAGCACGCCCCCGTTCTTCTCGATCACCCGCCGGGACGGCTCGTTGGAGGGGGCGCAGGTGAGCAGGGCACGCGAGACACTGTGCTCGCGGGCCTTATCGAGACCGAGCTCGAGCATGCGGGTCGCGTGGCCCTGGCGCCGCCACGGCGCGACGACGTGGTAGCCGATGTGACCGCCGTCGACGGCGAGCTCGGGGGTCAGCGTGTGGCGCACGACGAGGGTGCCGAGATAGTGCTCCGCGGAGACGTACCAGTAGATCGTCGACATCACGTCCCAGCGCTCCTTGTCGTGGTCCCGGTCAGCGACGAACGCGTCGAAGTCCGTGCTCGCCGGCCCGAGCCAGTCGGTGTCGGTGCCCCGCAGGAGGCAGTCGGCCTGTTCGCCGGTGAGATAGGAGGTGCGTACGGCCGTCGTCGGACGGACCAGACGAGGTGGTTCGCTCAGCGTGATCATCGCCGGCAAGGCAACCACACGGCATGCTCAGAACGCACAGGGTTTTGACTGGGGCGGCGGCTAGATTGAGCACCATGAGCGAGGACGAGGACCGCAGGATGTTCGAGCCGGAGTCGTGGGAGGAGCGCTACTCCGGCGAGGAGAAGGTCTGGAGCGGCAACCCGAACCCCCAGCTCCTCGCCGAGGTCTCCGAGCTCACACCCGGCACGGCGCTCGATGTCGGCTGCGGCGAGGGCGGCGACGTCATCTGGCTCGCGCAGCAGGGCTGGACGGTCACCGGCGCCGACTTCTCGGCCAACGGTCTGGCCCGGGCGAGGCGGCATGCCGAGGACGCCGGGGTCGCGGACCGTACGTCCTGGTGGCAGGTCGACGCCCGCACCTTCGACGCTGAGGGCCGGCAGTTCGACCTGGTCACGTGCCACTTCCTGCACACCCCGGACGGGAGCATGGTCGAGGTCGCCGGTCGCCTGGCCACCGCGGTAGCGCCCGGGGGCCACCTCCTGGTCGTCGGCCACGCGCCCTCCGAGGTCTTCGCGCGCCATGGCCATCACAACGCGATGTTCCTCGCCTCGGACCTGCTCCCCGGACTGCCTGCCGGGTTCGAGCCGGTCGTCGTCGAGCAGCGCCCGCGCTTGACCATCCGCGACGGCGTCCCGGTCCAGATCGACGACTCGACCCTGCTCGCCCGCCGCGCCGGTTAGTCCAGGCACCACTCGTTTCCCTCGGGATCCTGCATCACGATGAAGCCGTTGCTCATCGGCGGTTCGGGCTCGAAGCGGCGGACGCGGGTGGCTCCCAGTGCCACGACGCGCTCGCACTCCGCCTCGAGGGCGGCCATCCGCTCCTCACCCTGCAGCCCGGGAGCGGCCCGGACGTCGAGGTGGACGCGGTTCTTGGCGGTCTTCGACTCCGGCACGCGCTGGAAGAAGACGCGCGGACCGGTGCCTGTGGGGTCCTCGATCGCCGAGGCGTTGTTGCGCTGCTCTTCCGGCACCCCGACTCGAGCGAGGAACTCGTCCCACGCGTCCAGCGGGTCGCTGCCTTCGGGGACGTCGACTCCCGGTGGGCCCGGATGGACGTAGCCGAGGACGTCACGCCAAAACGTGGAGAGCGCGCGTGGGTCGTGCGCGTCGAAGGTGACCTGGAAGGTTCGGGTCTCTAGTGCCATGGCTCCACCATGACACCGAAATAGGACGGTCGGCGTCCGCTATCGGCGGTGGGCAGGAGCGGGCAGCCCGAGGCCGCGGCGCTCCTCCATCCGCCCGGCGATCATGGGGACCACGATCGCGGCGGCGACGATGTGGGTCAGGCACAGGACGCCGACGAAGGCCAGGTCGAACTCGAAGAACGGCAGCACGTCGGGGACCAGCGAGAGTCCGGTGAGCACGATCATGGTGATCTGGAAGGTCGAGCGGGGCATCGTGGCCACCCGGATCATCACCTCGGCGATGATGATGCCGATCAGGGAGCAGTAGACGGTGAGCATCGGGAACGCCGAGAGCGGTACGTCGCCCATGCTGCTGCCGAAGTCGACCCCGGCCGCCTTGGCGATCACGGCCATCAGGCTGGTGGTGACCGCGGCGATGGCGGTGGCCACCAGCCCGCGCGGCCATACCGGCGCCGGCCGCTCCCGCACCGGAGTCATCTCCACCGCCGGCTGGGCCGGACGGGTCCAAGCGGTGTGCTCGGACTCCCCGGGCGTACGCCTGTGCTCGGGAACGTAGAGGGTCATCGCGGCGGCTCCTTCGTTGATGCTGCAACCAACGCACACTAAGCGCGCCGCTCGCGGCCGACCGCATCCAGATGCCCTCAAACAGGCGTGATTCCCGCCACCTGGACCCGTCCGGCCGCTCGAGCTCAGGCCCCGACGTACGCCGCCAGATGCTCGCCGGTGAGCGTCGACTTCTTGGCGACGAGCTCGGCGGGCGTGCCTTCGAAGACGACCAGGCCGCCGTCGTGACCGGCCCCCGGGCCGAGGTCGATGATCCAGTCGGCGTGAGCCATGACCGCCTGGTGGTGCTCGATCACGATCACCGACTTGCCGGCGTCGACCAGCTTGTCGAGCAGCGCCAGCAGGTTGTCGACGTCGGCGAGGTGCAGACCGGTGGTCGGCTCGTCCAGGACGTACGTCCCACCCTTCTCCCCCAGGTGCATGGCCAGCTTGATCCGCTGCCGCTCGCCGCCGGAGAGGGTGTTGAGAGGCTGGCCGAGCTTGAGGTAGCCGAGGCCGACGTCGGACATCCGCTCGAGGATCTTAGCGGCCGCGGGCACCTTCGACTCCCCCTCGGAGAAGAAGGTGTGCGCCTTGGCGACCGAGAGGTCGAGCACCTCGGCGATGTTGAGCCCGCCGAGACGGTATTCGAGCACCAGCGCCTGGAACCGCTTGCCCCCGCAGTCCTCACAGGGCGAGGCGACCGTCTCCATGAACCCGAGCTCGGTGTAGATCATGCCGTTGCCCTTGCAGGTCGGGCAGGCACCCTCGGAGTTGGCCGAGAAGAGCGCCGGCTTGACCCCGTTGGCCTTCGCGAACGCCTTGCGGATCGGCTCGAGAAGACCCGTGTACGTCGCCGGGTTGCTGCGCCGCGAGCCCTTGATCGCGCTCTGGTCGACGAACTCCACGTCAGCGCTGGCCGGAATGGAACCGTGGATCAGCGACGACTTCCCGGACCCGGCCACGCCGGTGACCACCGTGAGCACACCGAGCGGCACGTCCACGTCGACGTTGCGGAGGTTGTGCGAGGTCGCCCCGCGGATCTCCAGGTGCCCCTTCGGGGTGCGGACGGTCTCCTTCACCGACGCCCGGTGGCCGAGGTGGCGCCCGGTGAGCGTGTCGGCGGCGGCGAGCCCCTCGTAGGTGCCCTCGAAGCAGATCGTGCCGCCGTCGCTGCCGGCGCCGGGACCGAGGTCGACGACGTGGTCGGCGATCGCGATGGTCTCCGGCTTGTGCTCGACGACCAGCACGGTGTTGCCCTTGTCGCGCAGGTCGAGGAGCAGCTTGTTCATCCGCTGGATGTCGTGCGGGTGCAGCCCGACGGTCGGCTCGTCGAAGACGTAGGTCACGTCGGTGAGCGCGGAGCCGAGATGACGGACCATCTTCGTACGCTGCGCCTCACCGCCGCTCAGGGTGCCCGAGGGCCGGTCGAGGGAGAGATAGCCCAGGCCGATCTCGACGAACGAGTCGAACAGGTGCAGCAGCCCCGCCACCAGCGGCGCCACGCCCGGGTCGTCGATGCTTCGCAGCCACTCCGCCGCATCGGTGACCTGCATCGCGCACACGTCAGCGATCGACTTGCCGCGGATCTTCGAGGAGAGGGCCGACTCGTTGAGCCGGGTCCCGCCACAGGCGGGGCACGGCTTGAAGACCGCCGCGGCTTCCACGAACTTCTTGATGTGGGGCTGCAGCGCCTCGACGTCCTTGCTGAACATCGACTTGCGGATCTTCGGGATCAGGCCTTCGTAGGTCGCGTTGATGCCCTCGAGCTTGATCTTGCGCGGCTCGGCGTAGAGCAGGTCATGGCGCTGCTCCTCGGTGAGGTCCTTGATCGGAACCTCCGGCGGCACGACGACCTTGTAGGCGGCCACCATCCACCCGTCGGCGGTGTAGCCGGGCACCAGGATCGCCCCGTCGACCAGCGACTTCGACTCGTCGATGATGACCGCCAGGTCGAGATCGGAGATCGTCCCGCGGCCCTCGCACTCGGCACACATGCCGCCGAGGTAGACCGCGTCCTTGACGATCGTCTTCTCGCCCTTGGGGCCGGTCATCACGCCGCTCGCGCGGGTGGTGGGGATGTTGAAGGAGAACGCGGTCGGACCACCGATGTAGGGGTCTCCGAGCCGGCTGAACAGACTGCGGAGCATCGCGTAGGCGTCGGTGACGGTGCCGAGCGTCGAGCGCGGGTTGGCGCCGAGCCGCTCCTGGTCGACCAGGATGGCGGTGGTCAGCCCCTCCATCGCGTCGACCTCCGGTCGCGGCAGGCTGGGCATGAACCCCTGGATGAAGGTCGAGTACGTCTCGTCGATCAGCCGCCGCGACTCCGCCGCGATCGTGCCGAAGACCAGCGACGACTTCCCCGAGCCCGACACCCCGGTGAACACGGAGAGCCGGCGCTTGGGGATCTCGACCGAGACGTCCTTGAGGTTGTTCTGCCGGGCGCCCTGGACGCGGATCAGATCGTGCGTGTCGGCATCGTGTGCGGCCGTGCTGGGATGGCTCATGGCGGTCAGGCTAGCCGGAGGATTGAACCCGGGCGTGCACATTTTTCCCGGCTCACTTGATCTGCTGGAGACGGACCATGTTGCCCGCCGGGTCGCGGAACGAGCAGTCGCGCATCCCCCAGTCCTGGTCGGTCGGCTCCGACATGATCTCGCCGCCGGCGGCATCGATCCCGGCCTGGATCTTCTCGAAGGCGGCGTCGATGTCCGGGGAGGAGAGCATGAGGCTGGCGAAGGTGCCCTTGGCCATCATCTCCATGACGACCCGGCCCTCGTCCTCGGTGATGTTCGGGTCGGCGAGAGGCGGGTAGAGCACGACGCTCACAGCGGGCTGCGAAGGCGGTCCGATGGTGAGCCAGCGCATCGCCTCGTACCCGACGTCCTTCCTCACCTCGAAGCCCAGCAGGTCGCGGTAGAACCTCAGCGAGGCCTCGGGGTCGGTGTGCGGAAGGTAGCTGTGGCAGATGTTGATGTCCATGCCACTCAGGCTAGGTAAGGATCTGGCCTCGGCGCTTCTTCATTCCTGATCGAACTCCGTCTGATCGGACGGGTGACCTGCTTGGACACGCACGGAGGGATCCCGGCCTGACCGGCAACGGCCCTCTCCCGGTAGATGCTCGGAGACATCCCGACGAGCTCGCTGAACCGGGTGGAGAACGTGCCCAGCGAGGAGAACCCGACCTCGAAGCAGATGTCGGTGACGCTGAGGTCACCGCGCCGCAGCAGCGTCATGGCGCGCTCGACGCGGCGGGTCATCAGATAGGAGTAGGGCGGCTCACCGTAGGCCTTCTTGAACTCCCTGCTCAGATGGCCGGCCGACATGTGCACGCCGGCGGCGAGAGCCTCGACGTCCAGGGGCTGCGCGTACTCCCTGTCGATGCGGTCCTTGACCTTGCGCAGCAGCTTGAGGTCACGCAGCCGCTGTGCCTGGTCGGGCTTCGTCGTCACCTACGCATCTTCCCACGCCGGCGGCCCTCCAATTTGGTGATGCTGCAAGTTGTCGGTCCGACGATGTCGAAATCGCGTGGTGCCATTCGTGGAGTAGGTGAAGGAACAAAACGCGGATAGGAGAAAGTCATGTGGGACACAGCTCAGCACTCCGAGAACACCAACGTACGCAGCTTCCCGATGTCGCACTTCCTGCCGTGCCCGCGGTGCGGCCACGAGGTGCACACCTACCTCGCCTGCAGCGACACCTGCGGCTGTGCCCCGGTCGTGATGCCGGGCAGCGTCCCGCTGGCGGCCTGACCGGATCCGACTTCCGGCTAGATCTTCAGGCCCGACTCGATCGCGAAGACCACCAGCTGGGCGCGGTCACGGGCATGCAGCTTCACCATCGCACGCGAGACGTGCGTGCGGACCGTGTCGGGACTGACCACGAGCTCGGCGGCGATCTCGGCGTTGGAGCGGCCGGTGGCCACCCAGGCGACCATCTCCCGCTCACGCTCGGTCAGATCACCCAGACGCGGATGCGGGTTCGCCGCCCGGCGTGAGGAGCCGAACTCCTCGATCACCCGCCTGGTCACCGTCGGGGCGAGCAGCGAGCCACCGTCGGCGACGACCCGGATCGCGTCGAGCAGCGCGACCGGCTCGGCGTCCTTGAGCAGGAACCCGCTCGCTCCCAGCCGCAGCGCCTCGAAGACGTACTCGTCGAGCTCGAAGGTCGTCAGCATCACCACCCGTACGTCCTTCAACGAGGGGTCGCGGGTGACCTGCTCCAGCAGGCCGAGGCCGTCGAGCACCGGCATCCGGATGTCGCACAGGACCACGTCGGGGTGAGTGCGACGCAGCATCGGCAGTGCCGCGCTGCCGTCGGAGGCCTCGCCGACGACCTCCAAGTCGGGTTCGGCGCCGATCATCGTCGCCAGGCCCATGCGAACGAGGGGCTGGTCATCGACCAGAGCAACCCTGATCAGCGTGTGATCGGTGTTGCTCATGCCAGCCCCTCCGCGCCACCCGCCGAGGACCCAGAAAGCGGGAGGGAAGCCCGCAGCCGGAAGCCCCGTACCTCCGGCCCCGCCTCTAGGGTGCCCCCAAGGGCTTCGACGCGCGACCGCATTCCCACAATTCCCATCCCAGAGCGCCTTTCTTTGCTTGGCATGTCCGATCCCCGCCCGTCGTCGTGGACCGTCACGACCATCTCGGCCTCGGAGACGGCGACCACGGACACCTCGGCTCGCGTCGCGCTGGCATGTCGCAGCACGTTGGTGAGCCCCTCCTGGACCACTGCGTACGCGGCCCGCTCGGCCTCCGCCGACGCCGAGTCCACCTCGAGGCGCAGCGAGACCTCCAGTCCACCGGTGCGCACTCGCTCGACGAGCGCAGGCAGGTCGGCGAGCCCGTGCTCCGGTGCCCGCGGGGCCGAGCCGACGCCGGTCTCGGTGTCGGTCAGCCGGGCCAGCTGCCGACGCAGCAGGTCGAGCGACTCCTTGCTCTCGGCACGGATCGCCTCGAGGTTGCGGCGGGCGGCCTCGGGATCGCGGTCGAGGACGTGCAGCGCGGCACCCGCCTGCATCGCGATCACCGCGAGCCCGTGACCGACGCCGTCGTGCAGATCGGCGGCCATCCGCACGCGCTCCTCGCTGACCACCCGTCGCTGCCGTTGGGCCCGGGCCTCGTTGCGCGATCGCAGCGCGCTCGCGATCGCACCGCAGGCGGCGATGAGCGCCACCTGTCCGAAGGCCTGCCACAGCGAGAGGTCACCCTCCGGGCCACCCCCCTGCGCCCATGGCCCTCGTCCAGGCCCGCCGTCGAGCTGCGGGGTCTCAGGATTCAGCACCATCCCGGTGGCGACCAGCGCCGCAGCCACGACCGCCCAACCGATCCAGCGTCGCGGCGGCAGCGAGAGCGCCACCGCGAAGGTGACCACGGGCACCGCCATGAAGACCGGGCCCTCGGCGTAGCCCGCGGTGAAGTACGCCCCGGCACACAGCCCGCTGACCGCGAGCATCCAGCCGCGAGGCCGCTGCAGGAGCACCGGGAGGATGGCGACGAGGGCGAGCAGTGCCCCGATCAGGGCCGGCCCGCGGCTGTCGGTGCGGACATTGCTGCCCAGCGAGCCGACCAGCACCACCACGACGACCAGCCACGGCAGCCAGTGGCGACGGATCCGGGACATGGACCTGACCCTAGTTCGCGCGGCCGCGCGAGGCGTACGACAAATCCGGCCAGCCGCCTACGCAGATCTGCGTAACCGGGAGCATCGCCGACGCCGATGCCAGCCCGGGGGCGGTCACGAGAGCGTGAGAGGCATGAACGAACTCGTGGTTGAGACCGACGGGCTGACCAAGCGGTACGGCGACAGGCTCGCCGTAGACCGGGTCAGCATGACCGTCATGCGTGGCGAGGTGTACGGCTTCCTCGGCCCCAACGGGGCCGGCAAGACGACCACCTTGCGGATGATGCTCGGCCTGATCCGGCCCACCGCCGGATCGGCCAGCGTCCTGGGCCGTCACGCCGGACGACCCGAGGTCACCGCCCGCATCGGCGCCCTGATCGAGGGTCCCGGCTTCTACCCCTACCTGAACGGCCGCGACAACCTGCGCACGATGGCGCGCTACCAGGGGCTGCCGAACACCGAGGTCGACCGGGTGCTCGAGATGGTCGACCTCGCCGACCGGGCGAAGGACGCCTTCAAGGGCTACTCGCTGGGGATGAAGCAGCGCCTCGGCGTCGCCGCAGCGATGCTCGGCTCACCGGACCTGCTGGTGCTCGACGAGCCCACCAACGGGCTCGACCCGGCCGGCATGGCCGACATGCGGGCCCTGGTCGTCTCGCTCGCCGAGGCCGGTCAGACGGTGATCCTCTCCAGCCACATCCTCGCGGAGGTTCAGGAGATCTGCGATCGCGTCGGTGTCATCAACAACGGCCGCCTGCTGCGCGAGTCGACCGTCGCCGATCTACGCGGCGGCGCGACCCTACGGGTCCGGGCCACCCCCGAGGACGCCGCCCTGGCTGCCCTGATGCGGATGGCCGGAGACGAGGGCGTACGCCGGATCGGCAACGAGACGCTCGAGGTCGACCTGCCCGCCACCGCGACCCCCGAGGTCGTACGTCATCTGGTCGCCCACTCCATCGATGTCCACGAGGTCACCGTCGCGGAGCGCTCCCTGGAGGACGCCTTCTTCGAGATGACCAGCAACAAGGAGCTCGTGTCATGAACGTCAGAGGCTGGATGAACAGCACTACCGCCGAGCTGCTCCGCCTGCGCAAGTGGTCGGCGATCTGGGTGATCGTCGGTGCCTGGCTGGCGCTGTCGCTCTCCTTCGGGTACGTCTTCAACTACGTCGCCTACAAGACCGGCGACGACAACTTCGCGGGCGACGGCGCCAGCAACGCCCAGCTCCTCTCCGAGCTGATGCCGAGCGCGATCCCGGACGTCATCGTCAGCGGCCTGCCGATGTTCGGTGGTGCCCTGGCGATGGTGGTCGGAGCGCTGGTGGCCGGCAACGGGTTCGGCTGGGGCACCTGGAAGACCGTCTTCACCCAGGGGCCGAGCCGGCTCGCCGCCGTGGGTGGCTCACTGACCGCGGTGACGGTCTTCATCTTCGCGATGATGACCGCGACCCTGGCTCTGTGCGCGGGCGTCTCGGTGGCGATCGCTGCGACCGAGGGCGAGTCGATCACGATGCCGGCCCTGAGCGATCTGGCGCAGTCGTTCGGCTCCGGGTTCCTGGTGCTGGAGATGTGGGCGCTGCTCGGGTTCCTCGTCGGTGTGCTCGCCAAGGGGCCGGCGCTCGCCGTCGGACTGGGCCTGGTCTGGTCGCTGGTGGTCGAGAACCTGCTGCGCGGCGTCGGCAGCCTGCTTCCGGGCATCGAGACCGTCACCGACGCCCTGCCAGGCACCGCCGGAGGCTCGTTGGCCGGTGCGATCATCGGCGGTCCGAACGGCACCCCGGGAGTCCTCGACGCGATCTCCGGCGAGCGGGCGCTGATCACCGTGGCCGCGTACGTCCTGGTCGCAGCGGTCGCGGCGGTGGTCGTGATGAGGCGACGCGACCTCGCGTGAACGGCGCCTAACACACCTCGAGGCATGTCGATGACATGATCTCGGGGTGTGGCCGTGTGCGCGGATGTGATCCTCGTTAAGTCTACTGTGTTGGTCGACAACAACCGCGTTGTCCCAGCACTTTCGACTTCCAGAAGAGGTTCCCACCCGTGTCCTCCAGCACGCCTGAGCCCACCCCGCTCATCGAGGCTCCCAAGTCCAAGCTCCCGCTGATCATCGGGATCGTCGTCGTCGCCGCCATCGTGATCGGCGGCCTCGCCTTCTTCCTCACCCGCGACGACGAGAGCAGCGAGCTGACCAAGGTCAGCATCGGCGTCGTCGGAGCCGACGACCCCTACTGGAAGACCTTCCAGGACGCCGCTCGCGAGGAGGGCATCGACCTCGAGGTCAAGAACTTCGGTGACTACAACCAGCCCAACCCGGCGCTGTCAGAGGGCGAGCTCGACCTCAACCAGTTCCAGCACATCATCTTCCTGGCCGACTACAACGTCCAGAACGACGACGACCTGGTGGCGCTCGGCTCGACGGCGACCTATCCCCTGGGTCTCTACTCCTCGAAGTACACCTCGCTCGACGACATCAAGGCCGGCGAGACCGTGATCGTCCCCGACGACGAGACCAACCAGGCCCGCGGTCTGGTGCTGCTGCAGTCCAAGGGCCTGATCGAGCTGACCGACGGTGGCACCCCGTTCAGCACCGTCAAGGAGGTCGACACCGTCGCGTCCAAGGTGAAGGTCCGGGCGGTCCAGGCCTCGATCACCGCCTCCTCGCTCCCCGACGTGGCAGCGGCGATCATCAACAACGACTTCGTCGAGGACGCCGGCCTGAAGTTCGAGGACGCGCTCGCGACCGACGACCCCGCCGACCCGAAGGCGCTCCCCTACGTCAACATCTTCGCCGTACGCGCCGAGGACAAGGACAACGCGACCTACAAGAAGCTCGTCGAGATCTTCCAGACCAACGAGGACGTGCAGCAGGGGGTCTACGAGACCTCCGGCAACACCGCCGAGCTGGTGAAGATCCCGGTCGAGGACCTGCAGAAGTCGCTCGAGGACACCGAGAAGCAGGTCAAGGAGCGTCAGTGACGCACTCGGCCACCGTTGCGGAGCCGCTGGTGCGGCTCCGCAACGTCACCAAGACCTACCCGGCAGCGAAGGGTCGCGACGAGGTCCATGCCGTGGTCGACGTCGACCTCGACATCGCCGCCGGTGACGTACAGGCGATCGTCGGCTACTCCGGGGCCGGCAAGTCCACCCTGGTGCGGCTGCTCAACGGCCTCGAGCCGGCCACCTCGGGCTCCATCCAGGTCGGTGGCACCGAGCTGGTCGGCCTGCACGAGCGGCAGCTGCGGCCGATCCGGCTGGGCATCGGGATGATCTTCCAGCAGTTCAACCTCTTCGAGTCGCGTACGGTCTGGGGCAACCTGGCCTACCCGCTGCAGATCGCCGGCATCGACAAGGCCGAGCAGCAGCGCCGGATCTCCGAGCTGCTCCACTTCGTCGGGCTCCCCGACAAGGCCCACACCTACCCGCGCAACCTCTCGGGCGGACAGAAGCAGCGTGTCGGCATCGCCCGCGCGCTCACCACCAACCCGTCCCTGCTGCTCGCCGACGAGGCCACCAGCGCGCTCGACCCGGAGACCACCCACGAGGTGCTGCGCCTCCTGAAGCGGGTCAACGAGGAGCTCGGCACCACGATCGTGGCGATCACTCACGAGATGGAGGTGGTCCGCGAGCTCGCCGACCACGTCGCGGTCATGGAGAACGGGCGCGTGGTCGAGTCCGGTGCCGTCTACGACGTCTTCGCAGGCCCCCAGCAGCCGGTGACCCGGCGCTTCGTCGGCACCGTCGTCGACGACGAGCCCGCCGCCGACGCGCTGGTGGCGATGAAGTCGCGCCACCCCGGCCGGTTCGTGAAGCTCGAGCTGCGCGAGGGCGGTCCCCGCCAGACCGACATCTTCGCGGTCCTCCTCGAGCGCGGGATCTCCTTCGAGCTCGTCTTCGGCGGCATCGAGGAGATCCAGGGTGTCACCTTCGGCAACCTGACCCTCGCCCTGGACGGTCCTGCGACCTCGGTCGACGAGGCCGTACGCGAGCTGGCCGCCCTCGTCCCCGCGAAGGAGCTGTGATGCTTCTCCCCACCGATACCCGGCTCGGCGAGCTGTGGCCGGACATCTGGCAGGCAACCGGCGAGACGCTGCTCATGGTGGCGCTGACGATGCTGATCGGCGGCACCCTGGGTCTGCTGCTCGCGCTCGGCCTCTACCTGACCCGCAAGGGCGGGCTGTACGAGAACGCCGTCGTCTCGGTCGTCCTCAACGTGCTGGTCAACTTCTTCCGGCCGATCCCGTTCATCATCTTCATCGCCGCCGTCCAGCCGGCCGCTCGACTGGTCGTCGGCACCGGTATCGGTATGCCGGCGGTGGTGTTCTCGCTGATCCTCGCCGCGATGTTCGGCATCGCCCGGATCATCGAGCAGAACCTCGTGACCGTCTCGCCGGGAGTGATCGAGGCCGCCCGCGCGATGGGTGCGAGCCGGGCCCGGATCGCCGCCACCGTCGTCCTCCCCGAGGCGCTGGCGCCGATCATCCTCGGCTACACCTTCGCCTTCGTGGCAGTCGTCGACATGTCGGCGGTCGCCGGCCTGATCGCCGGTGGCGGTCTGGGCAGCTTCGCCCAGACCTTCGGCTACAGGCAGTACGACCCGACCGTCACCTGGGTCTGCGTGCTCATCCTGGTCGCGCTCGTGCAGGTCATCCAGCTGCTCGGCAACACGCTCTCGGCGCGGATCCTGCGCCGCTGAGGATCGGCGTCGACCCTCAGGCGCGAGCCAGGATCTCGCCGTGGAGGACGGAGAACCAACCGTCCTCCGCCTCGGCCCACGACCGCCACCCGTCCGCGACCCGGGCGAGGTCGGCGGTCGTGGCGTCTCCGGAGTCGACGAGCTGGCGGGCGACCGCCGAGTCGGTGAACCGATCGGCCCACATCCCGCCCCACCAGGCCCGGTCCTCCGGGGCGGAGAAGCACCAGGTGCTCGAGGTGGCCTCGATGTCGTCGAACCCGGCAGCGCGCGCCCAGGAGACCAGCCGCCGGCCGGCGTCGGGCTCACCGCCGTTGGCCCGCGCGGCATGACGGTAGAGACGCAGCCACTCGGTCAGCTCGGCCGACTCCGGCCACCAGACGAAGGCCGCGTAGTCGCTGTCTCGCGCGGCCACGATGCCCCCGGGCTTCGTCACCCGGCGCATCTCCCGCAGCGCCCGCACCGGGTCGTTCACGTGCTGCAGCACCTGATGGGCGTGAACCACGTCGTAGGTGTCGTCCTCGATGCTCAGCGCGTGCACGTCCTCGACCCGGAAGTCGACGTTCGTGACTCCCCCGGTCTCGGCGGACTGCCGGGAGAGCGCGAGCTCGGGCTCTCCGATCTCCGTGGCGGTCACTTGAGCGACGCGGCCGGCAAGATCGAGCGTGATCGTCCCCGGACCGGCACCCACGTCGAGCAGCCGCTGCTCAGGGCTCAGCCGGGGCAGCAGGTAGGCAGCGGAGTTCTCCGCCGTACGCCACCTGTGCGAGCGCAGGACCGACTCGTGATGGCCATGGGTGTAGGTCGACATGCATCGACTCTACGCGTGGAATCCCGATAAATGAGACGGCGATATCACTATGCGGGCATACGCGGGAGTGCGGAGTCGGCGCAGCCGAGCCGTCGTCGCGCCCAGAGCATGCCGCCGACGAGCCCGCCGAGGAGCAGCGTGTTGAGCACGATCACCACGCCGGTCTCGAACGGCGCCGCGCCGCCGCCCGGCCGCGCGTCCTCGGGCGGCACCTCGTGACGGTCGAACACGACCTGCCCCTGGTCGGAGGCCCGGGGCTCGTCGGCCCGCGCCGCGCTGAGCGCCGCGGAGGCGAGCACGAGGGCAACGATCCCGGCGAGCAGAATCCGCAAGGTGCGACTCATCATGGTCCCGAGCGTGCGCGCCAGGGTCGTCAGGAACCCGACGCACACCGTCCCTACCGGCAACAACCCGGTGAACAATCAGGAGGCGACGATCAGGTCGAGATCAGCCGATTGAACACCCGGTTGGCCCAGCTCGGAGTGACTCCGGAGAGGCCGAGCAGGACGCGCGCCTTGGTGCCGACGCCGCGGTGGACGCCACCGAGGAGGCCGTGACCGCTGGTCGCGGCGGCGTAGACCGACTCCGCGACATCGTCGGGCGTGAGCGAGACCTTGAGGCGCCGCAGCGCCGGGAAGTCATGACCCCACACCATGGAGGTGTCGGCGAAGAGCGGCCACAGGGCCGTCACTGTGATCCCGTCCCCGGACCACTCCAGGTCGAGAGCCTCGGAGAGGCCGCGTACGGCGAACTTGGTGGCGGAGTAGATCGCCATCCCGGGCTGGCCGTAGATGGCCGATGCGGAGGCGAGGTTGACGACGTGGGACCCGGGGCGGAGGAACGGGCGCGCGAGGTGGCAGCCGTTGACCAGGCCCTTGACGTTGACGTCGATGATCGCCTGCTGCCGGGCCAGCGGCAGGTCGGCGAACCTGCCGATCTGGATGATGCCGGCGTTGTTGACGAGTACGTCGAGGCTGCCGCCGCTCACCGCGACGAAGCCCTCCAGGGCGGTCTGCCAGGACACCGCGTCACGTACGTCGAGGGTCCCGGTGACCAGCTCCCCGGCGAGCGGCTCGACCTCGGTCGCCAGCGATGCCAGGCCGTCGAGGTCGATGTCGTAGGCGCCGACCAGCCATCCCTCACGGGCGAAACGGAGCGCGGTCGCCCGGCCGATGCCGGCGGCCGCGCCGGTGATGAGTACGGATCTCGGCACGCCGCGGTCAGGCCCTGGCGAAGTCGTTGCTGGTGTCGAAGAACCAGACCGTCGAGTCGGTGCACACGATCCGGTCGAGCTTGCCGACCGCGACCTGTGAGCGCGGCGTCTTGCCCGAGGCCAGCACCACGTCGTAGGCGTCGCTGGTCCGCAGCACCGACCACGGCTCGGACTCGGTGCCCTCTCCGGTGCTGATGATGCTGTCGAGTGCTGACTGGGCCAAGATCGACTCGCGCTGAGCCTGCTCGAGGTTGCCGAGGCCGCGCTGGGCGTCGGCGAGGGCCGCGTGGGCCGACGGGCTGAAGATCGCGCCGGGCATCAGCCCGTGGACGGCGGCGATCGCGCCGGCGTAGTCGCCGACCGACATCATCGGGGCGATCATCTCGGTGATCTCGAGATCGGGCCGGAAGTTCGGAGCTTCCAGGATCGCCTCACGTAGGGCTCTCAGCGACTCCGGGCCCGGATCGCGAAGATAGACGTCAAGCAGCTCAGCGTACGTAGCCAACAGGGGTCCCCCTTGAATAACGGTCGCCGTGCACGGTAGCCAATGGTGCGGCCACGTGGGGCGGTTGACAACGATTATGCGCCCTTTTGTGACCCGGAAGTTGCGCGGTCCGCAGGTTTCTACCGCCAGCCCAGATCAGGGGCTACGTGGGTCAGGATGCTCTCCAGGGCATGTGCGTTGTAGTCGACGCCGAGCTGGTTCGGCACCGTGAGCAGCAGCGTGTCCGCGGCCTGGATCGCCTCGTCCTCGGCGAGCTCCTCGACCAGCACGTCGGGCTCGGCGGCGTACGAACGCCCGAAGATCGCGCGGGTCTGGTCGTCGATGTTTCCGATCTGGTCCTTGGTCTGCCGGTCGAGGCCGAAGTAACGCCGGTCCTCGTCGTTGACGAGGGCGAAGATCGAGCGCGAGACCGAGACGCGCGGCTCACGCTCGTGGCCGGCCTCCTTCCAGGCTTCGCGGTAGGCCTCGATCTGTTCGCGCTGCTGGATGTGGAACGGCTTGCCGTTCTCGTCGTTCTTGAGGGTCGAGCTCTGCAGGTTCATGCCGAGCCCCGCGGCCCAGCGTGCGGTCGCCAACGAGCTCGAACCCCACCAGATCCGGTCGCGCAGCGTCTCGGAGTAGGGCTCGACGCGGAGCTTCCCCGGCGGGTTGGGGAACATCGGCCGCGGGTTGGGCTCGGCGAACTGCACCCCCTCGATGATCTTGAGGTACGTCTCGGTGTGAGCCCGGGCCATGTCGGCCTCGGAGGCTTTCTCGCCGGGGTCGTAGCCGAAGTAGCGCCATCCCTCGATGACCTGCTCAGGTGAGCCGCGGCTGATCCCGAGCTGCAGGCGCTCGCCGGAGATGAGGTCGGCGGCCGCCGAGTCCTCGGCCATGTAGAGCGGGTTCTCGTAGCGCATGTCGATGACACCGGTGCCGATCTCGATCTTCGAGGTGCGGGCGCCGACCGCGGACAGCAGCGGGAAGGGCGAGGCGTACTGGCGGGCGAAGTGGTGGACCCGGAAGTACGCACCGTCGATTCCCAGCTCCTCGGCGGCGACCGCGAGCTCGATCCCCTGGATCAGCGCGTCCCGTGCCGACTGCGTCTGCGAGTAGGGCGACGGTGTCCAGTGGCCGAAAGACAAGAATCCGATGTTCTTCACGACTAGTAGAACTCTCAACCGACCCGCGAGATTCCCTCAGGGCGGTGGCCGACGCCGACCATTCGGGGTCAGCCAGGGCAGCTGGGACCTTCGCCTCTAGGTGTTCTGCACTCCGGAACCGGCCTCCGAACTGACGCCACCTTGTGGGTTGTGACCTGCAGGTCTGCGTTCTGTTTTCATTCCGTCAACACGCGAGAGCGCGTTCGCGGGCGTTGTAAAGCGGACGCCCACGCGGCATCAACAACAGCCCCTTATGAGTTTATCTATCGGTCGACCGAATAATCATATCGGTCGACTGACCAGGGAAAACAATGTCTCGGCGTGTTGTCCGAGCTCTTCCGAAGTCGCGGATTATCGTGTTACATATCAGGCAGCTTCACCGATAAAGACCGACCAACATTCTCTGGGGGATGAATTAATTATGTGGGACACCGTTGAGGTGCAGAGCTTCACGCTTTCTCACGACATGCCGTGCCGCGACTGCGGTCACGCTCGTCACCGCTTCTTGCCGTGCGACTCCGACTGCGACTGCCGCGCCCACGAGGTCGCGGAGCTACTGGAGGTCGCCGGCGCTCGCTGAACGACCTGACGTCAGCTGTCTCGGGCGTCCAGAAACGGTGACCACCGCAGTCGCGGTGGTCACCGTTCTTTTGTTCGAAAGATTTGTGGTGGCGGAAGCAGATCGTCCGCAATCAGGCAGAGGATCGTTCCATGGACATCGTTCTCGTACCCGGCCTCTGGCTGGACGCCTCCTCCTGGGACCTCGTCGTCCCCCATCTGACCGAAGCCGGTCACACTCCGCGGCCGCTCACCCTGCCCGGCCTCGAGTCGGCCGAGACCGACCGGTCCGACGTGCACGTCGCCGACCAGGTCGCCGCCGTGGTGGCCGCCATCGACGAGTCGGCTGCGCCGGTGATCCTCGTCGGACACTCGATGGGCTGCGCAGTGGCCGGCGCCGCCCTCGATGCACGCGTCGACAAGGTCGCCGCCGTGGTCTACGTCGGCGGCTGGCCGGCCGAGCCGGGCATGATCCCGGCCAAGAACTTCCCCACCGACGGTGCCGACCTGCCGCCAGTGCCGTGGGAGGAGTTCGACGAGGCCGACGTACGCGACCTGGACCGAGCCACCTTCGAGGCGCTGCTGCGGCCCTCCCCCGCCAACCTGACCTCCGAGCCGTTCGAGTTCGGCGACGAGCGTCGCTACTCGGTCCCGGCGGTGTTCGTCTGCCCCGAATACACCGCTGCCGATCTGAAGGAGTGGATCGCTGAGGGCACCGAGTCGGTCGCTGCCATCCCGAAGCACAAGGACGCGACCTTCGTCGACCTGCCCACGGGGCACTGGCCGCAGCTGAGCAAGCCGGCCGAGCTCGCGGCCATCATCGGGCAGAGCGGCGGTCGCAGCGGCGCGTAGTCGGCCGTCGGGTAGCGTCGAACACGTGCGCACTCGGCTCGCTGCCCTGGCCACCGTCACAGCCCTGGCGCTCGTCGCCGGCTGTGGCGGTGAGCCGTCCTCGGATCCTGCCGGCAGCCCGTCGGCGTCGCCGCGAGTCCCGTCCTCGAGCCCAGTCCCCTCGCCGACGACGGTCCCTCTGGACGATGCGTCGGTGCCACTCTCGGACCGCCTCACCCAGGCGATGGCGACGGTCGCCGCTGGAGAGCCCGGAGCCGAGGACGTACGCGAGGCCGCGCTGTTCGAGCAGACGACCGCCCGCGACCTCGCCCGTGGGTCGAAGGCCAAGGCCGACGAGGTGCTGGGTGCGCTCGGCCGTGCCGACCGCGCCCAGCTCCAGTCGGACATCGCCGCGGCGCGCGAGCTCATGGTGATGACCGATCCCCAGCCCGAGCTCCCGGACTGGAAGATCCTGACACCGCCGACGCCGGACGAGCTGCGCCCGCTCTACCGCAAGGCGCAGCAGCAGACCGGAACACCGTGGGAGTACCTCGCCGCCGTCCACCTGGTCGAGACCCGGATGGGCCGCATCCGCGGCACCAGCACCGCGGGCGCCCAGGGCCCGATGCAGTTCCTGCCCTCGACCTTCGCCCAGTACGGCGCCGGCGGCGACATCAACGACCCCGCCGACGCGATCATGGCCGCCGGCCGCATGCTCGCCAACAACGGCGCTCCCGGCGACATGGCCGCCGGCCGCATGCTCGCCAACAACGGCGCTCCCGGCGACATGGCCGGCGCGCTGTGGTCCTACAACCACTCCGACCGCTATGTGGCGGCCGTCAGCGCCTACGCCGAGCAGATGAAGCGGTCCCCCGCTGCGTACCACCTCTACTGGCACTGGCAGGTGCTCTACCGCCACCAGGACCGCACCATGCTCCTCCCCGAGGGCTACCCCCAGAAGAAGCCCGTACGTATCGCCGACTGACCCGCCGAGACGTCACCCCGGTCGTTCGAGACGTCAGGTACGTCGGGCGAAGAGTCAGTGCCTGACGTGTCGACCGTCCTGCGTGACGTCTCGGCCGACGCAGCTGACGTGTCGACCGACGTATCTGACGCTTCGGCAGGTGCTAGTAGGGGCGCTCGACGGCGTACTGGACAAGGCCGACGTCCTCGCCGCGGTAGGTGTCGGAGCCGTGGCGGCCGGTCTCGATGAAGCCGGTCGCGCCGAAGAGCTTCTTGGCCCGGGTGTTGGTCTCGTGGGTCTCGGCCCAGATCCGGGTCAGGTCGAGGACGGAGAAGCCGTAGGTGAGCGCGGTCTTGATGGCGCGCTGACCGAGACCGTGGCCCCACCGCGAGCTGGGGCCGATGGCGATACCGAGCTCGCGCGTGTCGGGGGCCAGGCCGTGGAGATCGGCATAGCCGACGACCTCCTCGTCGAGCTCGACCGCGAGCCTGATGAGCTCGGGCGGTGGGGCATCGATCAGCCGGCGCCAGTGGCGGAGGTGACCGTCGCGGTCGCGCTCCGGCCAGCCGTTGGCCACCCGGAACTCCTCGTCGTGTGCCCAGTCGGCGAAGACGTGTTCGTCACCCGGTGACAGCGGGCGCAGGCGCATGGTGTCGGTGCGGGGCATCGACCGAGTCTCTCAGATGAGGCGCTCGGCCGATCCCCCGCCCGGGATCAGCGTGGATCAGTAGGTGAGCTGGACCTTGGTCGCGAGGCGCTCGTCCATGAGGCGGTAGCCCTCGGCGGCCTCCGCGAAAGGCAGGGCCTTGTCGAAGACCAGACCGGGGTTGATCGTGCCCTTCAGCGTCAGACGCAGGAGGTCGGGGAGGTAGCGGCGTACCGGCGCCATCCCGCCCTTGAGGCCGACGTTGGTGCGGAAGAGCGCGTTGACCGGAAGGTTGACGTCGTGCGGGACGCCGACGAACCCGACGGTCGCACCCGGGCGGGCCACCTTGGAGGCCGTCTTGAAGGACTGGTCGGTGCCCACGCACTCCAACACGTAGTCGGCCCCGACGCCGCCGGTGAGCTCGCGTACGGCGGCCTCGCCCTCCTTGCCGCGGGCGGCGACGATGTCGGTGGCACCGAACTTCTTGGCGATCTCCTGGCGGGCCTCGTGGCGCGACATCGCCACGACCCGCTCGGCGCCGAGCTGAGCGGCAGCCAGTACGCCGCACAGGCCGACCGCGCCGTCGCCGACCACGACCGCGGTGCCGCCCTGGGCTCCGTTGCCGAGACCTGACATGACCGCGGCGTGCCAGCCGGTGGCCATCACGTCGGTGAGCGCCAGCAGGTCTGGGTACATCGACGGGTCCGGCGTCTCGTCGAGCTTGACCAGCGAGCCGTCGGCCTGGTTGACGAGGGCGTACTCGCTCTGTCCGCTGACCGTGAACCCGAGGTTCTCGCAGACCGACTGGACTCCTGCCAGGCAGTGCGGACAGGTGTTGTCACAGTGGTCGAAGGGGACGATCACGAAGTCGCCGGCCTTGAAGTCGCGTACGTCGGCACCGACCTCCTCGATCACGCCGATGCACTCGTGGCCGATGGTGCGGGGCTCCTCGATGTCGCCGTTGGAGCCGCGGTAGTTCCACAGATCGGAGCCGCAGATGCAGGAACCCACGATTTTGACGATGGCGTCGGTGGGCTTCGCCAGAGCAGGATCGGGTACCTGGGTGAAGCGGATGTCGCCCACCCCATGGATAGTCGTCGCGCGCATGGTGGCATCCTGTCACCCGGCGTAAAGAGATGTTGCACACGGTGGCCGTTCCACGAGCCAGGCAACAGCCCTGAAACGAAACGCCGACACTTCGCGGGGAATCCAGGCTTATCTCATATATGAGTTACGGTGGTGCACCATGACCGACGGATACAAAGGTCGTATCGGGAACCTGATTCGCGATGCGCGCAAGCACAAGGGTTTGACCCAGGCACAGCTCGCTGACCTCCTCAACACCAGCCAGAGTGCGATCAACCGCATCGAGCAGGGACAACAGAACCTGTCCCTGGAGATGATCGCCCGGGTCGGTGCCGCTCTCGACTCCTCCCTCGTCGACATCGGCGCCGGCCCCACGCACCTGCGCGTCACCGGCCCGACGACGCTCTCGGGTGAGATCACGGTCAAGACCTCGAAGAACGCCGGGGTAGCCCTGCTGGTCGGCTCGCTCCTCAACCGGGGCCGTACGACGCTGCGCAAGGTCGCCCGCATCGAAGAGGTCAACCGGATCATCGAGGTGCTCAACTCGATCGGCGTGCAGACCCGCTGGCTCAACGACGACAACGACCTCGAGATCGTGCCGCCGAAGGAGCTGCGCCTGGATGCCGTGGACGAGGTCGCCGCGCGGCGTACGCGCTCGGTGATCATGTTCCTCGGTCCGCTGCTGCACCGCCTGGACACCTTCGAGCTGCCCTACGCCGGCGGCTGCAACCTCGGCACCCGGACCGTCGAGCCGCACTTGTCGGCCCTGCGCCCCTTCGGCCTCGAGGTCAAGGCGACCGACGGCGCCTACCACGCGAGCGTCAACCGGGAGATCCAGCCGGGTCGCCCGATCGTGCTGACCGAGCGTGGCGACACCGTCACCGAGAACGCCCTGATGGCTGCCGCGCTGCACCCGGGCACCACCACGATCCGCAACGCGTCGTCCAACTACATGGTCCAGGACCTCTGCTTCTACCTGCAGAAGCTGGGCGTCGAGGTCGAGGGCATCGGCACCACCACGCTGCGCGTCACCGGCCGCGAGGTCATCGACGTCGATGTCGACTACGCGCCGAGCGAGGACCCGATCGAGGCGATGTCGCTGCTGACCGCCGCGATCGTGACCGACTCCGAGATCACCATCAAGCGCGTCCCGATCGAGTTCATGGAGATCGAGCTGGCGACGCTGGAGGAGATGGGCTTCAACTACACCCTCTCCGAGGAGTACCTGGCGCTCAACGGCAAGACCCGCCTGGTCGACATCAACACCAAGCACTCGGTGCTGCACGCTCCGTTGGACAAGATCCACCCGCTCCCCTTCCCGGGCCTCAACATCGACAACCTGCCGTTCTTCGCCGCGATCGCCGCGGTGGCGCAGGGTCAGACGCTGCTGCACGACTGGGTCTACGAGAACCGGGCGATCTACCTGACCGAGCTCAACAAGCTCGGCGGCAACGTCACGCTCATGGACCCGCACCGGGTGATGATCGAAGGGCCGACCCACTTCTCCGGCACCGAGATCGTCTGCCCGCCGGCGCTGCGTCCCGCCGTCGTCGTGCTGCTCGCGATGCTCGCCTCCAAGGGCACCTCGGTGCTCCGCTCGACCTACGTCATCGCCCGCGGCTACGAGGACCTCGCCGAGCGGCTCAACCAGCTCGGCGCGAACATCACCGCCTTCCGCGACATCTGAGCAACGATCCCTCGAGTCGGCGCGTCATGACGCGCCGACTCGACGGGATTTTCGGTCAGGATGAGCCGACTGGGCGCGCTTGTTGGATCGTGGCGACATCTGAGCCCGCGGGCTCATGTGATCCGGCCCTCACGGGTGGTTAGATGCTCCCCGTGAGGGAGCAGCAACGACGCATACGCGCCTATGCGCACCGTGGCGGAGCGCTCCATCCCGACCTCGTCGGGATGGAGAACACCATGGAGGCGTTCCGGCATGCGGTGAAGCTCGGCTACACCCATCTCGAGACCGATGTGCATGTCACCCGCGACGGTGTCCTGCTCGCCTTCCACGACGAGGCGCTCGACCGGGTGACCGACGTCAGCGGGCTGATCGCGGAGATGACGTACGCCGAGGTGCAGGCCGCCCGGATCGGGGGCCTGCACGGGGTGCCGACCCTGGCGGAGCTCTTCGAGGCTTTCCCCGAGGTCACCTTCAACATCGATCTCAAGTCCGACGGCTCGGTCGGTGCGCTGGCCGAGCTGCTCGCGGCGACCGGCCACGAGGACAAGGTCATCGTCGGCTCGTTCTCGGGGCGCCGGATCAAGGAGTTCCGGCGTCTGACCGAGGGTCGCGTGCGGACCTCGGCGAATCCACGAGAGGTGCTGGCGTACGTACTCGCTCCCACCGCGGGGATGGCCAGGCGGCTGGCGGGCGGACAGTTCGACGCCCTCCAGATCCCGCACCACCAGCGTCTTCTCGGCCCGCTGTCCATCCGGGTGGCATCGCGCGGCCTTGTCCGTCGAGCCCACAAAGCCGGCAAGGAAGTCCACGTCTGGACCGTCGACGAACCGGCTGAGATGGAGCGGTTGATCAAGTGCGACGTCGACGGGCTGATGACCGATCGCACCGACGTGCTGAAAGCGTTCCTGGAGGAACGCGGGCTGTGGGAGGCTGTGCCGTCTCGGGTCGAGCCCACCGATGAGGCCGAGTCCGAAGAGAATGACGAGGAGCCCGAGAAGTGACCACATCAGCCGGGATCGGCGACTTCACGCCGGTCGAACGGACGCGGGAGCAGAAGGGCTGGTTCTTCACCGACTGGGCCGTCTCCGCCTTCCAGACGACGGTGGCCGGCGTGCTGTTCGCGCCCTACCTGATCGAGATCGCGAAGGCAGCCGCCGTCGACAACCGGATCGAGGTGCTCGGGCTCTCGATCGCGCCCGGTGCGCTGCCGTCGTTCGTCATCACGTTCTCGACGATCCTGTCGGCGCTCATCTACCCGCTGGTCGGCGCGATCGCCGACCGCACCTCGCGCAAGCCGGACCTGATGGCCGGATTCGCCTGGGCCGGTGCGCTCTGCGCGGCGCTGTTGTTCTTCATGACCGGGGACAACTGGTTGTTCGGCTCGATCATGTTCATCATCGCCAATCTGTGCGCCGGCGCGGCGGTGGTGGTCAGCGACTCGATCCTGCCGCTGATCTCGACCGAGGATGAACGCGACCGGGTCTCCTCCATCGGCTGGGCCTACGGGTACGCCGGTGGCGGGCTGCTGCTCGCGATCAACTTCCTGCTCGTCACCTTCGCCGACCCGCTCGGGCTCGGCACGGCGCTGGCGGTGCGGATCTCGATGCTCTCGGCGGGGCTGTGGTGGGCGGGGTTCATCATCATCCCGTGGCGCCGGATCCGCCGACGCGAGCCGGCCGACGTCGAGGACGTCTCCGGTGGTGTGGTGGCGCGCTCCTTCGGGCAGCTGTTCGTGACGCTCCGGGAACTGCCGCAATATCCGGTCGCACTGACCTTCCTGCTGGCGTACCTCTTCTTCAACGACGGCATCCAGACGGTGATCAGCTCGGCGTCGATCTACGGGGTCGAGGAGCTCGGGTTCGAGACCGGCACGATGCTCGGCATCTATCTGCTGGTGCAGTTCGTGGCGGTCGGCGGGGCCGTCTTCTTCGGCCGGCTGGCCAAGAGCTTCGGCGCCAAGCGGGTGATCCTCGGCGGCCTGGGTGGCTGGATGGTCATCGTCGTCGCGGCCTACTTCGTGCCCGAGCAGACCCTGGTGCCGCTTCTGGTCGTCGCGGTCGGGATCGGCCTGGTCATGGGCGGCACCCAGGCGCTGGCCCGGTCCTACTTCTCGCTGTTCATCCCGGCCGGTAAGGAGGCGGAGTACTTCAGCCTCTACCACGCCATGGACCGCGGCACCTCCTGGCTCGGAACTCTGGTCTTCGGGCTCGTCTACCAGATCACCGACTCCTACCGGCCGGCGATCCTGGCGTTGATCGCCTTCTTCGTCCTCGGTGGCGGGCTGCTCGCGTTGGTGAACACCGCGAAGGGCATCGAGCAGGCGGGCAACCGGGCACCCGAGCGGGTGTGAGAGCGCGCTCAACAGCTGGCGGTTTCAAGACACCGATCGCTCAGGACTTTCTCAGGGGGATCCGCAGGTCAGGCGGGCCCTGTGTCGAACAACACGGCGAGGATCTCGACAATTCACGGAATCATCACCTCCTCTGTACCGTTGACAGTGTGAAGAGGCCTGACCGGCCTGCGTCATGAGTCCGCAGACCGCTTCGCTCTTCAGCTCATTCAACGGGGGACGATCGACTCAGGAGGTGCTTCATGGCCGAGCGCACGTTGCGCGGCGCCCGACTGGGCGGACAAAGTTTTGAGGACGAACGCGGGATCGAGTTCGCGGGTCGTCAGCAGGTGGCGTACCGCTGCCCGCAGGGTCACGACTTCGAGATCACGATGTCGGACGAGGCCGAGGTTCCGGCCATCTGGGAGTGCCCGCGCTGCGGCATGGAAGCTCTCAACCTCTCCGGCGCCAAGCCGGAGGAGAAGGCCGAGAAGCCGGCGCGTACGCACTGGGACATGCTCCTGGAGCGGCGCTCGGAGAAGGAGCTCGAGGACATCCTCAAGGAGCGCCTCGACCTGCTTCGTGGTGGCGAGATCGGCCCGGCTCACCTGCACCGCAAGGGACCGGGGAAGAAGAAGGCCAACGCCTGATCTCACGCGAGACGTCACGTACGCGAATCGAGTGGTCACTTCGGTGACCACTCGATTCGCTTTTGTGACGTCTCGGCCGACGTAGGCGACGTCTCGCGCTAGGAGGCGTCCTTGTCGATGACCTCGCCGGCGACGATGTCGTCGTTGCGCGGCCGGGGGCCGGCACCGAACGTCGACGGCATGGTCGCCGTGACCAGGCGCCTCTGCACGACCTTGGCCAGGATGCGGCGGAAGAACGGCCGGGTGAACGGCAGGATCAGCACGATGCCGAAGATGTCGGTCACGAACCCGGGGCTGAGCATCAGCGCCCCACCGAGCAGGATCAGCGCGCCGTCGGCGATCTCGTTGGACGGGAGCTTGCCCGAGGAGAGCGCCGTGGACAGAGCCGACCAGGCTCGGGAGCCCTCGCGGCGCATCAGCCAGGCACCGAAGATCGAGTCGGCGACCAGCAGCAGGATCGTCCACCACACGCCGATGACCTGGCCGACCTGGATGAGCACGAACAGCTCGGCCAGCGGCATCACCAGGAACAGCAGCACCAGCACCCAGGAGAACCGGCGGCGACGCGTCGTCATCGACGGCCTCCCACGAAACGGTCCAGCCCGAATCGGCGCAGCAGGCGAAGCAGCTGGTCGCGGCGTTCGGCCAGGCCCCAGCGGGTCACCCGGCGCATCGACTCGGCGGCCACCGTCGGGCTCATCTTCGACTCGCCCCGGACCCGCTCGATGAACTGGATCGGGACCTCCTTGACGGTCAGGCCGGCGCGCAGCGTACGCGTCACCATCTCGGTCTGGAAGACATAGCCGGTCGACTCGACGCTGTTCAGCTGCAGCTTCTCCAGCGTCGTACGCCGGAAGAGGCGGTAGCCCGCGGTGGCGTCGTGGACGCCGATGCCGAGCAGGAGCCGGACGTAGAAGTTGCCGCCCACCGACAGCAGGCGTCGCGACAGCGGCCAGTTGACCACCGAGCCGCCGCGGATCCAGCGGGCACCGATCACCAGGTCGGCGGAGGTGAGCGCCTCGAGCAGCAGGTGGAGCTCCTCCGGCTGGTGCGAGCCGTCGGCGTCCATCTCCCCCACGACGTCGTAGCCCTGCTCGAGGGCCCAGCCGAACCCGTGCAGGTACGCAGCCCCCAGCCCGGCCTTCTCGGTGCGGTGCAGCACGTGGATCTGCTCGTCGTTGTCGGCCAGCTCGTTGGCGATCGTGCCGGTGCCGTCGGGCGAGCCGTCGTCGACGATCAGCACATCGACGCGGGGCTGTGCCTTGCGTAGCCGCCCGACGATCCAGGCGAGGTTGTCCGCCTCGTTGTAGGTCGGGATGACCATGACCGCCCGGCCGATCTCGGTCCAGGGTGGAAGCTGCTCGTTCGTCACGTACGCCGGCCTTGTCAAGGAATGGGGGTGGAGATCACAGGATATCCGCCCACCGGTTGATCCCAAGATCCCCGATCGAGCGGGACAGATCGATCGGGACAGTGCGATGGCGAGGCGATCACAGACAGAGCGCGGGAGGAGCAAGACGTTCTTCGGGCCGTTCCGATCCCTGCTGGCGACAGGGGGACGATCGTTGTCTAAGGGCGCCTTGGCCCTCCCGCGTTGCCCTCGCGGCCGTTGACCGCGCCCACGAAAACGCGTCGAAGGCATGCCTGGCTCGACACCCCCCGACCCGATTCGTCGAGCGCCGGTCCGCCGACCGCAACTCTGCATGGGCGAACGTTGCCACCATCACCCGCTGGCTCCGCAGAAGTCAACACGGCTCTGACCTGCGGAAACATATGTTTTCGCAGGTCAACCACAGCCTGCGGAGCGCGAGAAAGTGAAGAATTATCGTGGAACGTCGGCGTGTCGCCTGCGCGTACTCGTTACGGCGCTCACGGAACGACGACAGTACCGCGCGCGGAGGTGGCCAGGAGCGGCACCCCCAGGATCTCGGCTGCCCCGGGACGGGCCTCGGTCGCGGCTCCGCGGGCCACGACGTACACGGCGAACTCCATCACCCGGGACCGGGTCCCGGCCTTGATCAGCTCGCAGGTGATCTCCAGGACGTCGCCGGCACGCACGGGTGCCTTGAACTGCACGTCGTCGTAGGAGGCGAAGAGACCCTCGTCGCCGTCGGTGAGGATGCACATCTCGGTCGCGACGTCGCCGAACAGGCCCAGGCTGTACGCCCCGTCGACCAGGTTCCCGGCGTAGTGGGCGTGGGAGTAGGGCACGTAGCGGCGGTGGACGACCTTGGTGCCGATCTCGGGACTGCTCATGCCGCGGGCTCCTTCGAGGTGGTGCGGTGGACGAGGTAGGAGGCGACCTCGGCGGGAGTGGTGCCGCGGCCGAAGATGCGGTCGACGCCGAGCTCGGCGGTCATCGACTCGTCGAACCGCGGACCGCCGGCGACCAGGAGCGGCCGCTCCCCCGCAGGGTAGGCCTCGCGGAATGCCGCCGACATCTCCCGGGTGTTGAGCAGGTGCGCGTCGCGCTGGGTGACGACCTGGGAGACGAGCACGGCGTCGGCGCGCCGGGTGACGGCGGCCTCGACCAGGGAGGGCACCGAGACCTGGGCGCCGAGGTTCACGACCTCGATCTCCTTGTAGTACTCCAGCCCCTTCTCCCCCGCGAACCCCTTGATGTTGAGGATCGCGTCGATCCCGACGGTGTGGGCGTCGGTGCCGATGCAGGCGCCGACGACGACCATCGGCCGCCGCAGCGTCTCCTTGATCACCGCGTTGGCCTCCTTGGGCGTCAGCAGCGGGAAGTCACGCTCGACGACCTGCACCTTGTCGGTGTCGACGAGATGGTTCACCTGTCCGTAGACGACGAAGAAGGTGAAGTCGTCGCCCATCGGCTTGGAGTGGACGACCATCGCCGGCTCCATGCCCATCTTGTTGGCCAGCTGCAGCGCCGCCCCGTCGGCGACCTTCGAGTGCTTGATCGGCAACGTGAAGGAGAGCTGCACCATCCCGTCCCCGGTGGTGTCGCCGTACGGCCTGATGATGGTCATTCCTCACCCTCCAAGATGGTGCTCGCCGGGTTGTAGTACGCCGAGGACTTCTCGGCGACGCCCTCGAGGCCCTTGCCGGCGTCGGCGGGGCGCTTCATCAGGCCGAAGGTGCCGTCCGCGATCGCGTCGAGCAGCCCGTTGGGCTCGTCGATGATCTTCCCGAGCAGGTCGATCGATTCCCCCAGCACCTCGCGCGCCCGGTTGGCGATGAAGCCGTCGGGGGCGGGGTGGAAGTCCTCGCCGAGCTTGCCGGCCGACTCCATGACGTACCGGACGTTCTGCAGGGCCAGGTCGCGGTCGGAGAGCCACGGCGTCACCACGGCTTCGGTCATCATCCCGACCAGCAGGATGCCCTGGTCGGTCATCGCGCCCGCCAGGTTGAAGAATCCGTCGAGCAGGTAGCCCTTGAAGATGTCGCCGGTCATGTGCCGGGTCGGCGGCATCCACTTCAGCGGGGCGTCGGGGAAGATCGTCTTCGCCAGCAGCGCGTGCGCGAGCTCGAGACGGAACGAGTCGGGTACGTCGGGATTGATCTCGAAGGCGTGGCCCAGGCCCAGCTGCCAGTCCTCGAGACCGGCTTCCTTGGCGAAGTACTCGTTGAGCAGCTGCGAGGTGGTCACCGTGTGCGCCGCCTCGACCGCGTCGGCGGTGGTCAGGTAGTTGTCCTCGCCGGTGTTGATGATGATCCCCGCCCGCGCGTGGATCTGGCGCGAGAGCCGCTGGTCGACGAACGTACGCACCGGGTTGATGTCGCGGAACAGGATCCCGTACATCGAGTCGTTGAGCATCATGTCGAGCCGCTCCATCCCCGCCAGCGCGGCGATCTCGGGCATGCAGAGCCCGCTCGCGTAGTTGGTGAGCCGCACGTAGCGGCCGAGCTCACGGCTCGTCTCGTCGAGCGCGGCCCGCATCAGCCGGAAGTTCTCCTGGGTCGCGTACGTCCCGGCGAACCCTTCCCGGGTGGCACCCTCGGGCACGTAGTCGAGAAGCGACTGGCCGGTCGAGCGGATCACCGCGATGATGTCGGCGCCCTCGCGCGCGGCTGCCTGCGCCTGCGGGATGTCCTCGTAGATGTCGCCGGTGGCGACGATCAGGTAGATCCACGGCTTGCGGGGTGCGTCGCCGATCTCGGCGATCATCCGCTCACGGGCCACCCGGCTGGCGTCGAGGCGGGCGATGCCGACCCCGACCGCCTCGCGGGCGTGCTTGGCGGCCAGCTCGGCCTCGGCGCCCTCGGGCAGGTGGAAGGTCACCTGTCCGGCGGCGGCCTCCTCGGCGAGGCGGGCCAGATCGTTGTCGTAGGCGCTGAGCGCCTGCCACACCGGCAGGGCGACGCCGTGCTCCAGCCCGATGTCGGCGCGCACCGCGTCGACCAGGTGGTTCACCCATGGGGTGCCGTCCGGGTCGGCGCCGGCGAGCCCGGCCAGGCGCAGCGTCGCTCGCTCGACGGCGACCGTGGTGTGCTTCTTGGCCATCTCGACGATCGGGTCGCCGACCTTCGCGGCCAGCGCGCGGGCCTGGGCGATCGTGCGTGGGTCCAGTTCGAGTCTCACAGTTCCAGTCTTCCTTCGAACAGTGCCCGGACCCCGGCATTGGCGCGGAGAAGATCCAGGGCGTAGGAGGCGTGCCCGGGGACGTAGCCGTTGCCGACGAGCATCGTGACGTCGGCGGCGAGGCCCTCGGCGCCGAGCGCGGCGGCGGAGAAGGAGGTGGCCATCGAGAAGAAGATGACGGTGCCGCGGTCGGCGGTGGCGAGGATGGCGCCGCCCTCGCAGCCGGGTACGTCGACGCAGACGACGGTGACGTCGGCTGGTCCGCCGGCCTTGGTGACCGCGTCGCGCAGCGCGACCGGGTTGCGGGCGTCGGCGATCACGACCTCGTCGGCCAGGCCGGCGTCGCGCAGCCGCTCGGCCTCGGCCTCGGTCGGGACGATGCCGATCAGGTGGCCGGCTCCCGCGTCGCGGGCCGCGGCCAGCGACAGCGATCCGGACTTGCCGCCGCCACCGATCACCGCGACGACACCGCCGGTGTAGCGCTCCGAGACGACCCGCCGGGTCAGCGCCGGGGCACCGCACACGTCCATCACCGACAGCGCAAGCTTGGGGGTGAGGTCGTCGGGCAGGACGGCTGCGATCGAGCGGCCGAAGAGGATGGCGTAGCCGTCGCACGGCACCTGCTCGGAGTCACCGCCCCAGCCGGCGAGCCCGTCCTCGATCACCAACGGCGTCAGCGTCAGCGACACCAGGGTCGCGACCCGGTCCCCGACCTTCAGTCCCAGCGGCGATTCGGGTCCGACCTCCTCGACGACGCCGACGAGCATGCCGCCCGACCCGGTCACCGGGTTCTGCATCTTGCCGCGCTCGGCGACGATGCCGAGCACCTCGCGGCGTACGGCCTCTCCGTCGCCGTCGTGTGCGGACTCGAGCTGCCGGAACGAGGCGGCGTCGAGGTTCAGACGCTCCACCCGGATCCGCACCTCGTCGGGCCACAAGCTCTTGCGGGTGTCGAGTCTCCGGGCGGCCTGGGGCAGCGGCAACGAGCCGCCCACGGGCTCATCGAGCACCCGGTGCAGGCCTGTCGGGTCAGAAGTGGTCATCGTCGTACGCCTCCTTGCGTCCATCTCACGGCGGACCCTACCAGCGGTTGCGGGAAGAATTACGGCCGATGGTTGCAGATGCCGCAGGATCTCCCGCTATGGTGGAGAACATGACGGCAACCATCGAGCCTACGACCCGAGACGGACAGCCCTACGCCTACCAGCGCGTAGAGCTGGTCGAACCCGACTGGACCCGGTTCCCAGGCTGGGCCGACATCACCGAGGAGCAGTGGCGCGACGTGCAGTGGCAGCGCGTCAACTGCATCAAGAACGTCCGCCAGCTGCGCGCCCTGATGGGCGATCTTCTCGACGAGCGGTTCTACGCCGACCTCGAGAAGGACATGGCCGAGCGGGCGACGATGTCGATGCTGGTGCCGCCGCAGATGATGAACACGATGGTCCCCTCCGGCGCGGACGCGGGTGAGGAGTTCACCGCCGCCTTCTACGCGGACCCGATCCGGCACTACATGATCCCGGTCTTCTCCGACCGCCGCACCGACTGGCCGTCACACCCGCAGGCGAGCCGTGACTCGCTGCACGAGCACGACATGTGGGTCGCCGAGGGTCTGACCCACCGCTACCCGACCAAGGTGCTCGCCGAGCTGCTCTCCACCTGCCCGCAGTACTGCGGCCACTGCACCCGGATGGACCTGGTCGGCAACTCGACCCCGGTCATCGACAAGCTCAAGCTCACCGGCAAGCCGGTCGACCGCCACGAGGCGATGCTCGAATACCTCCGCAACACCCCGCAGGTGCGCGACGTGGTCGTCTCCGGCGGCGACGTCGCCAACCTGCCCTGGCCGCGGCTGGAGGACTTCCTCACCAAGCTGATGGCGATCGACAACATCCGCGACATCCGGCTGGCCACCAAGGGCCTGATCGGCCTCCCCCAGCACTGGCTCCAGGAGCCGCTCCTGGAGGGGATGAACCGGGTGACCACCATCGCCCGTGAGCGTGGCGTCTCGCTGGCGATCCACACCCACGCCAACCACGCCAACTCGGTCACTCCGCTGGTCGCCGAGGCGTCCAAGGCGCTGCTGGCGGCCGGGGTTCGCGACGTACGCAACCAGGGAGTGCTGCTGGCCGGCGTCAACGCCGACAGCCACAGCCTGCTCGACCTGAGCTTCCGCCTGCTCGACGGCGCGCAGATCATGCCCTACTACTTCTACATGTGCGACATGATCCCCTTCAGCGAGCACTGGCGGGTCTCGGTCGCCGAGGCGCAGCGGCTGCAGCACGACATCATGGGCTACCTGCCCGGCTTCGCCACCCCGCGCATCGTGTGCGACGTACCTTTCGTCGGCAAGCGCTGGGTCCACCAGATCGCCGACTACGACACCGAGCGCGGCATCTCCTACTGGACCAAGAACTACCGCACCTCGATCGAGGCCTCGGACCCCGAGGCGCTGACCAGGACCTACGAGTACTACGACCCGATCCACACCCTGCCCGAGTCGGGCCAGGAGTGGTGGCGTACGCACTGGGAGTGACCCGAGCGTGACTGGGACCCGGCGCTGGGCGCCGGGTCTCAGTGCGTCATGGTGGGGCGGTTCTCGTAGTAGGTGTACATCGCGATCGTGGTGCGCGTGGACACGTTGGCCACCGAGCGGATCCGGCCGAGCAGCTCCTCGAGCGCCTCGGGCGTGGCGACGCGCACCTTGAGCATGTAGGACTCGACGCCTGCGATGGACCAGCAGGCCTCGACCTCGTGGAGGTCGGCGACGCGCTCGGGGCAGTCGTCGGGCTGCGAGGGGTCCATCGGCTGCACCGCGACGAACGCGGTCAGCGGCACCCCGATCGCGGCGTAGTTGACGGTGGCGCCGTAGCCGGTGATGAGACCACGCTGCTCGAGCCGCTTGACGCGCTGGTGAACCGCCGAGGTCGACAGGCCGGTCGCCTTGCCCAGGTCCGTGTAGGACATCCGGCCGTCCTCCGCAAGAAGCTGGAGGATTTTACGGTCGGTGGCCTCGATCTCAGGTGCAGTCACGGCGACAGCGTACCCATAACAGCAATATCTCCGCCGCAACGTCCAAAAAAGTAGTTGATGTCGAAAGATTTCCGGCTTCAGCGGGGCCATCCGGCGAGCGTCTTCAGCTCGCCGTGACCGTCCGCAGAAGGCTGGACGACCGACAGCAACCGCCCGTCGACGGCCTCGTCGCGGACGGCGTTCATGACCTCGCCGGTGGCCAGGTGCGGGTCGGCGGAGACGACGACCCGGCCGTGCGAGCTGACCAGCGTGGCACCGACCTCGCGCAGGCCGGGCAGCAGCATCCGCTCCAGCGTCTCGACCGAGGTGTCGGCGCCGGCGACGCCGACCATCCGCCCGCCCGCGTAGACCGGCAGCGTCGTGGTCATGACGTACTCGTCGGTGCAGACGAAGTCGACGTAGGGCCCGGCGAGGTGCAGCGCTCCGGTGCGCGCCGGGATCCGGAACCAGGGCTGGCGGGTGTAGTCGAGGACCTCGCCCGTCGCCGGCACCACTGCGTCCCCGAGGAAGTCGCGGCCGGCACCCTGCCACCAGGCCAGGTAGTGCCGCCGGTCGACGAGCGCGTCCGGGGCGACGACGAACCCGCCACCCAAGAGGATCGGGTCCTCGAGGAACGCCAGCGTCCCCGCCTCGACCTGCGCGATCAGCTCGTCCGAGGTGACCGGTCCCGCGGCGAAGAGCGCGCCGACCTCGGCGCGCACTCGCTCGAGCTCGATGAGGATGGAACCGAAATGCTGCTCGATCCGGACGGCACAGTCGGCCGACACATCGGTGTTCACGGTCGTACCACCTCATGGATCTCGGTCAGACGTTCAACGGCGTGGGTCACGTGGTCGCGTACGCTCCCCCGCGCCGCAGCGACATCGCCCGTCTCCAGCGCGGCGACGAGCGCCCGATGCCGCGCGGCGGATGCCTGACGGAAGTCCGATTCGCTCAGCGGCACTCGCAGCAACGTACCGAAGTCGGCCTCCTGCCGCACCACCTCCCGGGTGAGGCGCGCCGACTGGGTCAGCGCCGCCACGGAGAGATAGAGCTCGCTCTCCGCGTCGCGCCACCGGCCTACGTCGTCCTCGCCCATCGGGATCAGCAGGTCCTGGAGGTCCTCGACCTCGTCAGGGGCCGCTCGTTCGGCCGCGAGCTCCGCACAGCCGGTCAGCACGACCTGATAGAGACTCGCCCGGTCCCGCAGCTCCACCCGCGACATGGTGGCGAGCCGCCCCTTCACGACGTCGCCGGGATCGGGAGCGCGCACGAACGAGCCGCCGCCGCGGCCTCGGGTCGTCACGACCAGGCCCTGTGCCCGCAGTGACACCAGCGCCTCCCGGGCGGTCACCGTCGCCACGCCCAGCATTTGGGCGAGCTCCTGCTCGCTCGGTAGCCGGTCGCCGTCGGCGAGCACGCCGGAGCGGATCGCCTCCGCCAGTCGGTTCTCGACACGTACGGCTCTGCCTTCGTCGCCGATCGGCGCGAAGATCGCCGACCGGGCGCGCGAGGTCATCGCACGGGCGTTGGCCACGATCGGGCTCCTCCTTCGAGTGGGTTTACAAAGAACTTACGCAGATACCCTTTAAAATCTAAGATCTGGTTCCATATGATTCAGCAATGGGACCGACCGAATCTCCGCAGATCCAGCTCGAAGCTGTGACCAAGGCGTACGGCGACGTGATGGCTGTCGACGCCCTCGACCTGACCATCGGCGATGGCGAGTTCTTCTCGATGCTCGGGCCCTCCGGCTCCGGGAAGACGACGGTGCTGCGCCTGATCGCAGGCTTCGAGCACGCCGACTCCGGCACGATCCGCCTCGGCAGCGAGGACGTCACCGCCCTGGCGCCCTTCGACCGCGACGTCACCACCGTCTTCCAGGACTACGCGCTCTTCCCGCACTTCAACGTGCTCGAGAACGTGGCATACGGCCTGCGCGTGCGCGGCGTCCCGAAGGCCGAGCGCAGCGCCCGGGCACGCGAGGCGCTGGAGATGGTCCGCCTCGGCCACGTAGCGAACCGGAAGCCGACCGAGCTCTCCGGCGGTCAGCGGCAGCGGGTGGCGCTGGCTCGCGCCATCGTCGTACGTCCACGGGTGCTCCTCCTCGACGAGCCGCTCGGCGCGCTCGACCTCAAGCTGCGTGAGCAGATGCAGGTCGAGCTCAAGCAGATCCAGCGCGAGCTGGGGATCACCTTCGTGTTCGTCACCCATGACCAGGAGGAGGCACTCACCCTCAGCGACCGGATCGCGGTCTTCGACAGCGGCCAGATCGTGCAGCTGGGCACGCCGAAGGAGATCTACGAGCGGCCCACCTCGCAGTACGTCGCCGACTTCGTCGGTACCTCCAACGTCTTCGACGAGCAGGCGTCGAAGCGGATGCTGAAGATGGACGGCGCCTTCGCGCTGCGGCCCGAGAAGATCCTGCTGTCTCCGGAGACCGCGAGTGCCCCGCTCGGCGCGATGACCGCTGCCGGCGTGATCACCGAGTCCATCTACATCGGCACCGGGCACCGGGTCCACATCGAGCTCGAGGACGGCACCAGGCTGGTCGCCCTCGAGCAAAGCCGTGGCTCGCTGCACCCGGATGCCTCCGAACCAGAGTCTCGGGGCGACCGCGTGGTCGCCTCCTGGTCGCCGGGCGACCTGGTCCCCCTGGGCACCGATTCGTCCCGTGCCGTGCAACACCGATGAGCCAGAGAACACCAGAGAGGTTGACCATGCGAAACATCCGAACCAGACACACCATCGGGGGCGCCCTCGCGGCCCTGTCCCTGATCACACTGAGCGCCTGTGGCGGCGACGACGGCGACTCCTCGACCGGAGCGGTCGAGAAGCTCGGCGAGAACGAGGGCGAGGTCTCGATCCTGGCCTGGCCCGGCTACGTCGAGGACGGCTCGACCGATCCCGAGGTCGACTGGGTCTCCGGCTTCGAGGAGGAGACCGGCTGTCAGGTCACCGCGAAGGTCTACGGCACCTCGGACGAGGCCTTCAACCTGGCCAAGTCAGGTGAGTACGACGTCGTGGCCGCTTCCGGCGACCTCACCCTGCGCATGATCGCGGCGGGCGAGGCGGCCGAGGTGAACACCGACCTGATCCCCAACTACGAGGGCGTCTACGACTTCCTCAAGGACCGCGAGTGGAACACCGTGGACGGCAAGAACTACGGCATCCCGCACGGCTACGGCGCGAACCTGCTGATGTACAACACCAAGGACGTCAACCCGGCCCCGACCTCCTGGAAGGCGGTCTTCGAGGACGCGCCGAAGCACAAGGGCCAGGTCACCGCGTACGACTCGCCGATCTACATCGCCGACGCCGCGGTCTACCTGATGGCGCACCAGCCCGACCTGGGCATCGAGAACCCCTACTCGCTCGACGAGAAGCAGCTCGCCGCGGCCGTCGACCTGCTCAAGTCGCAGCGGGCATCCGTCGGTGAGTACTGGTCGGACTACACCAAGACGCAGGCCTCCTTCGAGACCGGCGACACCGTGGTCGGCACCACCTGGCAGGTGATCGCCAACCTGATCGACCCGAAGAAGGCCTCGGTCGAGGCGATCCTCCCCTCCGAGGGCGCGACCGGGTGGAACGACACCTGGATGATCTCCTCGAACGCGAAGTCCCCCAACTGCGCCTACGCCTGGCTCAACCACATCTCCGACCCGGAGATCAACGCCCAGGCGACGGAGTACTTCGGCGAGGCGCCCAACTCGGACAAGGCCTGCGAGTTCGCCTCCGAGGGCCACTGCGAGACCTTCCACGCCGGCGATGAGGAGTACGCCGAGAAGATCTGGTTCTGGAACACGCCGATCGAGAAGTGCCTGGACGGCCGGACCGACGTGAAGTGCACCGACTACCAGGACTGGACCAAGGCCTGGGCAGAGATCAAGGGGTGACCTTGAGCTCTGTCAGCAGCACGCTCAGCAGGAGGCCGGGGATCCGCCTCGGCCTCCTGCTGGCCGCACCCCTCACCTGGCTGGTGCTCGTCTACGTCGTCGCCCTCGCCGCGCTCCTGGTGACGGCCTTCTGGACGATCGACTCCTTCACCAACGAGCTCGAGCGCACCTTCACCCTCGACAACATCCGTGAGATCACCGGCGAGGCGCTCTACCGGACCGTCACGGTGCGCACCATCGGTGTGGCGCTCCTGGTGACGCTCATCGACTGCCTGATCGCGCTGCCGGTCGGCTTCTACATGGCCAAGGTCGCCTCGCGGCGCTCACGCCACCTGCTGGTCATCGCGTTCCTGACGCCGCTGTGGGCGTCCTACCTCGTCAAGGCGCTGGCCTGGCGCTCGCTGCTGTCCAACGGCGGACTGCTGGACTGGGCCGGCGGCCTGGTCGGTCTCGGTACCCCGGGATTCGGCCTCACCGCGATCGTGCTCACCCAGGCGTACATCTGGCTTCCGTACGTCATCCTGCCCGTCTACGCGGCCTATGAACGGGTCCCGGACTCGCTGCTCGACGCCGCCGGCGATCTCGGCGCCCGGCCGGCGCTGACGTTCCGCACGGTGGTGCTGCCGCTGGTCGTCCCGGGACTGGTGGCGGGCTCGATCTTCTCGTTCTCGCTCACCATGGGCGACTACATCACGGTCAACATCGTCGGTGGGGCGAACCAGATGCTCGGCAACCTCGTCTACATCAACTCGGGATCCAACCTGCCGCTGGCCGCTGCGATCGCGCTGATCCCGATCGTCGTGATCATGATCTACCTGGCGTTGGTACGCCGCACCGGAGCTCTGGAGAACCTATGACCATCTCGAGATCGACCCGGCGCCTGCTCGCCGTGATCACCGGCCTGGTGCTCGCCATGCTGTACGCACCGCTCGCCCTGGTCGTGGTGAACTCGTTCAACACCTCCCAGGCGCTGACCTGGCCTCCCAGCGGCTTCACCACCCAGTGGTGGCAGCGGGCGGCGGTCAACCCGGGAGCCCACGACGCGATCCTCACCTCGCTGACGGTGGCCGCGTGCGCGACCGTGGTGGCGCTCCTCCTCGGCACCCTGCTCGGCCTGGCGATGCAGCGCTACTCCTTCTTCGGGAAGGACACCGTCAACCTGCTGGTGGTGCTCCCGATCGCCCTGCCCGGCATCGTCACCGGTATCGCGCTGTCCAACGCGTTCTCCTCGATCCTCGGCGTACGCCTGGGGTTCTTCACGCTCGTGGTGGCCCACGCGACGTTCTGCATCGTGACCGTCTTCAACAACGTGCAGGCGCGGTTGCGGCGGATGGGCGGCAACCTCGAGGAGGCCTCCGCCGATCTGGGGGCGGGGATGTGGACCACGTTCCGGCTGGTCACACTCCCCCAGCTGCGTTCGGCGCTGCTGGCCGGCGGGCTGCTGGCGTTCGCGCTCAGCTTCGACGAGATCATCGTGACGACCTTCGCCGCGGGCCCCGGCGTCACCACGCTTCCGGTCTGGATCCTGACCAACCTGTTCCGCCCCGGCCAGGCGCCGATTGTCAACGTGGTGGCGGTCGTCATGATCGTCGTCTCGGTCGCGCCGATCTGGCTCGCGCAGCGACTCTCGTCCGACCCGGCCGACACGACGCGGGCCATTCACTAGGCTTCACTCGTGCCTGAACCTCGAATGCTCCTGCTGGACACTGCGTCGCTCTACTTCCGCGCCTACTTCGGCGTGCCCGACATCCGAGCCGAGGACGGCACTCCGGTCAACGCCGTCCGCGGCCTGCTGGAGTTCATCTCCCGGCTGGTCAACGACTACTCCCCCACCGACCTGGTGTGCTGCTGGGACAACGACTGGCGACCGCAGTGGCGGGTCGACCTGATCCCGTCCTACAAGTCGCACCGGGTCGTGGAGGAGCTCGAGACGGCGCCCGACGTCGAGGAGGTGCCCGACCCGCTGCAGGTCCAGGTGCCGATCATCCGCGAGGTGCTCGCCGCTGCCGGGATCTGCGTCATCGGCGCCGACGGCTACGAGGCCGACGACGTGATCGGCACCCTCGCGACGGGTGCGGGGATGCCGGTCGACGTCGTCACCGGCGACCGCGACCTCTTCCAGCTCGTCGACGACGCTGCCGGCGTACGCATCCTCTATCCGACCCGGGGCGTGAGCGACCCGGATCTGGTCGACGAGAAGTGGGTGCTCGCCAAGTACGGCATCAGCGCCGGGCAGTACGCAGACTTCGCCACCATGCGTGGCGACACCTCCGACGGACTGCCTGGCGTGAAGGGCGTCGGCGAGAAGACGGCCGCCAAGCTGCTCGAGCAGTACGGGGATCTCGAGGGGATCATCGCCGCCGTCGCCGACCCGACCACCTCGATCACCAAGGCGCAGCGGCAGAAGTTCATCGACGCCGCCGGCTATCTGGCGGTCGCGCCGAAGGTCGTCGCGGTCGCGCGGGACATCCCGCTGGACCGCACGGGCACCGCTCTGCCGAGCGCTCCGGCCGACCAGGCACGCCTGCGCGAGCTGGCCGCGACGTACAACCTGACCTCCCCCGTCGCCCGTCTGGAAGCCGCTCTCGCGCAGGTGTGACACAGGTCTCCACAACTCGATTCAGAAAGTTCGTAGAAACGGCATCATCAGCCGCGTACGTCTCCGTCTCCTTGGCAAGACCACCAAGAAGGAGCGGACGAATGAGCGACATCAAGCACCCGGCAGTGCAGCAGGACATCAAGATCTCGTGCCTCGACCCCTGGGGCCGGACCGTGGAGGTGCCGACGACCCTCGGCTACCGCGAGAACGACCCGTACGCAGTGAGCCTGACCTTCCACTCCGGTGCCGGTGACGTCGAGTGGGTCGTGTCCCGAACGCTGATGCTGCAGGGCCTGGCCGCCCCCGCCGGTGAGGGCGACGTGAAGATCTACCCCAGCATCGACGAGGACGCCAAGGCCGTCGCCGTCTTCGACTTCAGCTCCCCCGACGGCCGCCTGATCGCGACCGCCGACTCGCGAGAGGTGCAGATGTTCCTCGGCAAGTCCTTCTCGGCCGTCCCGGTCGGCTCCGAGAGCCAGCACCTGGATCTCGACGCGCTGATCGCAGACCTGCTGGACAGCTCCTTCGACGCTGAGTAGGCACTCCGCCCGCCTGCTCATTCGTTCACGAACCCTCCCGTCCCGGACTCCCCGGGGCTGGAGGGTTCGTTCATTTCGCTGGCCGGAAGCAATCGCTCGCCGTTGCCACGTCAACTGTGGTAGTGATGTGCGTCACCCGCACCACCACCTCGGAGGTCACAGTGCTGCCAGCTTTCCTTTCTCGCGAGCGAACGGTGGCCGGTCCCGGCTTCAGTCGCTGGCTCATCCCGCCCGCCGCCCTCGCCGTCCATCTCTGCATCGGCCAGGTGTACGCCACCAGCGTCTACAAGACCGCCCTGGTCGAGCACTTCGACACGAGCCAGACCGCGATCGGGGTGATCTTCTCGATCGCGATCGTGATGCTCGGCCTCTCGGCGGCGGTGATGGGCACCTGGGTCGACCGCAACGGACCGCGTGCGGCGATGACCGCGGCCGCGGTCTTCTGGTCCTCCGGCTTCTTCATCGGCGCCCTCGGCATCGGCACCGGCCAGCTGTGGCTGGTCTACCTCGGCTACGGCGTCATCGGCGGTATCGGACTCGGCATCGGCTACATCTCGCCAGTGTCCACGCTGATCAAGTGGTTCCCGGACCGGCCGGGCCTGGCCACGGGCATGGCGATCATGGGCTTCGGCGGCGGCGCGATGATCGCCAGCCCGCTGAGCGGCCGGCTGCTGGCGATCTACGACCCGTCCTACACCGGTGACGCCAGCACCGTCCCCGACGGCCACGCGGTGATGATGCTCTTCCTGACCCTCGGCGTGCTCTACCTGGTCTTCATGTCTTTCGGCGCAGCCACGGTCCGAGTCCCACCCGAGGGCTGGACGCCGGCGGGCTGGGACCCGGCCAGCGTCAAGGAGAAGAAGCTCGTCACCACGGCCAGCGTCTCGGCCAACAACGCGATCAGGACGCGGTCGTTCTGGCTGGTGTGGATCGTGCTCTTCTGCAACGTCACCGCCGGCATCGGCATCCTCGAGCAGGCGGCTCCGATGATCCAGGACTTCTTCCGCACCGACGGAGTCTCCTCCGTCAGCGCGGTCGCGGCCGGCGGCTTCGTCGGGCTGCTCTCGATCGCCAACATGAGCGGCCGGTTCATCTGGTCCTCGACCTCCGACGTCATCGGTCGCAAGCCGATCTACATGATGTATCTCGGGGTCGGACTGGTGCTCTATCTCCTGCTGGCGACCATCGGTGACACCTCGATGGCGCTGTTCGTGCTGCTCGCCGTCGTGATCCTGTCCTTCTACGGCGGCGGCTTCGCCACCGTCCCCGCCTACCTGCGCGACCTCTTCGGCACCTTCCAGGTCGGCGCCATCCACGGCCGGCTGCTGACCGCCTGGTCGGCCGCGGGCATCGCCGGACCGCTCATCATCAACGCCTTCCTCGACGCGCAGGGTGAGCCCGGCACGCTCACCGCGGCCGCCTACCGACCGGCTCTGCTGACCATGGTCGGCGTCCTCGCGGTCGGCTTCATCGCCAACCTGCTCGTCCACCAGGTGCACGAGAGGCACCACGAGCCGACCGTCGATCCGTCGCCGGCCGAGAGGAGCGCAGCATGAACCCCAAGATCGTCGCCGCCTGGGCGCTGGTCGGGATCCCGCTGACGTACGGCGTGATCGAGACGCTGCGCCGGGCGGCGCAGCTCTTCACGGGCTGACGCTTCTCGTCCGACGGCGTTGTACGCGCACGAAAGGCGCTCGAAGAGCGTTCGAAGCGTCGGCGAGACGCTGCTAGCGTCTCATGACCATGAACACGACCCGGGTGGCCGAGCCCGACGACCTTCCGTTGCTCAGCAGGATCGAGGCGGCTGGGGACGCCATGTTCGTCGACTACTTCGGGCACGACCCGGGCTGGCCGCCACCGACGGAAGGAGCGGTACGTGCCATCGAGCCGGGGTTCCTGCTGGTGGCGGTGCACGGCGCAGACGTGGTCGGCTTCGCGCACGTTCTCGAGCTCGACGGACACATGCACCTGGAACAGCTGGCGGTCGATCCGGCGTCCCAGGGGCGCGGACACGGGCGTGCTCTGGTGGAGGCGGCGATCGGGCGGGCCGCGGCCACTGGGGCACGCAGGATGACGCTCATGACCTACGCCGACGTGCCCTGGAACGCGCCGTTGTATCGCCATCTCGGGTTCGTCGAGACCGAGCCGACCGAGCCGTACCAACATCGGCTGATCGAGACCGAACGGCAGCTCGGCCTGGAGCAGGAGGGGCGGCGGGTGCTCATGGAGATCGCAATGGTCGCGCCACCCCACGCTCCCGCCACCTAGGCAGCGGACAGGCACCCGCAGCGGGGCGCCTTGGGAAGCCTAGAGGCCGAGCAGGCTCGGCTCGTTCGTACGCCACGCCTCCTGCGCCGCCTGGGTCACCGGGCCGTGCGGGAGAGTGCGCGTGCCCCACTCGGTCACGGCCTGGACGTCGCGCAGGCTGGAGGTGAGGAAGACCTCCGTGGCGTACTCCTCGACCTCGGCCAGGGGCTCGTCGGTCTCCTCGGCACCGAACCACTCCAGCACCAAGGCACGGGTGATCCCGGCGAGCGGGCCGCTGGAGAGCGTCGGAGTCTTGAGCGCCCCGTCGAGCACGTAGAAGATGTTGCTCCCGGTGCCCTCGCACAGATCGCCCACGGTGTTGGCGAAGATCGCCTCGCTGGCCCCGTGCTTACGGGCCTCGGCGAGGGCGATGACGTTATCGGCGTACGACGTCGTCTTCAGGCCGGTCGTCGCGCCGTGCTCGTTGCGGCGCCACGGCACGCTGACGACCTTGGTCTCGGTCGGGCTGGGCTCCGCGTCCTCGAGGCCGATGATGATCGTGGGCGCCACCTCCGCGCGCCCGGACCCGAACGGCGCCGGCCCGCCCGTGACGGTGATCCGCAGCCGTCCGTACGCCGTCGGGGTCGCCCCGAGCACGGCCTCCACCCCTTTGGTGACGAGTCCGCGGTCGAGGGTGGGCAGGCCGAGGCCGCTCGCGGAGCGCTCGAGGCGGTCGAGGTGAAGGGCGAGCGCGAACGGCTGGTCCTTGATCACCTTGAGCGTCTCGAAGACGCCGTCGCCGACCACCAGACCGTGGTCTCTGATGGAGACCGCCGGGGCGGCCGGGTTGTCGAGAAGCTGACCATCGATCCACGCGCGCATGTGGCAACTCTAAAACGTCCCTGGTCAGAGCCGGGAAAGCGCGCCGGAGTGATCCCCGAGATGACAGGTGAATGACACGCAGGTGACCCCGGATTTGGCCTCCGGCAGCGGCTCCGATAATGTTCTTCTCGTCGCCAAGGGCACGGGAAACCGGGCCTGAAGCAGCAAGCGGACGTAGCTCAGTTGGTAGAGCGCAACCTTGCCAAGGTTGAGGTCGCGAGTTCGAGCCTCGTCGTCCGCTCGGAGTAGGTCTCCACCGGAGGCATTGCCTCCAGCGGTGGGTTGGCCGAGAGGCGAGGCAACGGACTGCAAATCCGTGTACACGGGTTCAAATCCCGTACCCACCTCGAAGCACCACCCTGATATAAACTGAAGCAGCACCAAACTGAATACAGCACGGACGATTGGCGCAGCGGTAGCGCGCTTCCTTGACACGGAAGAGGTCACTGGTTCAAACCCAGTATCGTCCACCACGGAAGCCGGCCCCTGAACTGCGGAAACGCACGTCAGGGGCCGGTTCCATTTGACCGTATCGAATGTGTGTTCGACGCTGCCTGACAAGGTGCCTGACTAACTGGCTCCGGGACGATCTTCTTTGCCTGGCTTGCCGAATACGGCGTCCATCGCCTGAGCGCCGGTCTCCATCACCGGTCGCAGCTCGTGACGGTAGATCAGCTCAGTGACCTTGCTTCCGCCGGTGGGACCGACGAGGCGCGCGATCTCTTCGACAGATACCCCGTACTCGGAGAGCAGCGAGACGAACGAATGACGCTGCTCGCGAGGCGTCCACTCCTTCGGCTCGATCCGGTCGACCTTCCCGAGAGCGCGCCGGAAACTGCGGCGGACGTTCGCGGCGTCCAACGCGGTCCCGACGGTCGTCGTAAACACATGGTCGTTCTCGACCCAGTTCTCTTTCGCAAGACGGTTCCACCGCGCCTGCCGCACTCGGTGTTCATAGTGCACGACGGCGACCTGCTTTGGCAGAGCAAGAGTTCGCTTGGACTTCCGGGTCTTGGTCTCCCCTCCCTCTCGGTCGGAGCGCCACACAAACACGTGCGGCGGCATCGGCGGATCGGCGTCAGGGTCGCCGGCGAGGTTCACGTGATCCCACCGGAGCGCGCGGACCTCCTCTGTTCGCGCTCCGGTGAGCAGGGAGACCACGATGTACGGGTGCATCGTGTCGCACTCCGTCGCGGTCAGGATTGCCTTTGCCTGAGCGAGAGTGAGGGACTTGGACGGGCGGCCTGCTCGTCCTCTTGGCAGGTCGACCAGATCGGCAACGTTCCTATCAACCATGCCGTGGATCATCGCGCGCCGAATCGATTGGCGCAGCAGGCGGCGGACCTGGCGAAGGCCGTCCGTGGCGAGCACCTCGGCCCTCCCTGCGAGCCACTCGTCCAGGTGCTGAACGGTAAGGCGCTTGAGCTTCTGACCGCCGATGTACGGGACGATGTGGGTTTCACAGATGATCCGGTTCTTCTCCCGGGTCTTCTCCCCCCGCCCGGCTCCCTGCCCGTACTGCAGCCAGTTCTCTACAGCCTTCCGCACCGTGTAGTGACGAGCCTCCGGCACCAGACCCCTCCGGTACTTATCGACGGCAGCCCGCATGTTGGGGAGTGCTTCGGTCTCGCTCTTGCCGGAACCGCTGCGGACGATGCGCTTGCCGTTGGCGCTGTAATGACGGTGGTCTCGGCGATGTACCGCTGCCGGCCGGACACCACCCTCTCCGCGACCCCGGCGCTCCTTCTCTTCGGTCATGCTGCGTTCTCCTCGATCAGGTCGGCTACGTACTCGGTCAGTGCCGTGACGGACACGAGGCGGCGGCGCCCTCCCTTGACCGTGCGGAGGCGGCCGGAGCGGATCAGCTCGTAGACGACGGAGCGGCTCATCCGCAGTGCCTCGGCGGCTTCCTCGACGCGGTAGAGGATGGGCGGGATCTCACGCTTCAGTTCGGTCACCGGTCGGCCTCCTCGGCGGTCTGATTGCGGGTTGGGGCGGCGGGTGATGGTCCTGCTCGATGGGTTCCGAGACATCGGGATCGGTTCTCCTTTGGTGGTGCTGGTTGGTGTGGTGCTGAGTTGCTGGACCAATCGGGCGGGAAGTGATGCCGCAAACCCCGCAAATACCGCAAAGCGGCCGGGCCTCGACACCTCGGGGGCGACGACTGAGCGGCGTGTACGTCACGCGCTCGAGGTTGCGCGAGCACTGAGCACCGCCGCGAGGAGGCACTTGCGGAGGTTCTGCGGGCCGAGCGGCTCGACCCGGAGCAGGTTCGATCCCACTTCCTCAGCCGCCATCTGGTGCAGGCCTGGGTCCACACCCAGAAGGGCCAGCCGAGCCACCAACTGAAGGGACTCGCGGACCGACTCCGCGTGGCCTGAGTGCGAGCGACTACTCCTTGGGTGGGTGTATTACGACCCCACACCGATGGCCAGCCGCGCGTCGCCGCTGGCGCAGTCTTCTTCGATGCCGCCGACCAAGTGCTGCTCGTCAAGCCCACCTACAAGGAAGGATAGGAGATCCATGGCGGGTACGTCGAGCCAGGAGAGACGCCCATTGGTGCGTGCGAGCGCGAGGTCAAGGAGCTGGGCCTGGATCGCCAGATCACCAAGCTCCTCGTCGCCGATTGGGCGCCCTCAGAAAAGGAGGGCGACAAGATCCTGTTCGTCTTCGACAGCGGAACGCTCTCGCAGGCAGAGCGTGATGCGATCGCACTGCCTCCCGACGAACTGCAGAGGTACGGCTACCTCCCTGAATCCGAGATGCCCAATCTTCTGATCCCCCGCCTCGCTCGTCGTGTACAGGCAGCGATCGACGCCCGACGCGAGGCACAAATGGCCTACCTCGAACACGGCGAGGCCACCCCCTCGGCCGAGTCGGTCTGGTGGACGACAGAGGACGTGGCGAAACCCCTCGAAGTCGCTGGCCCCACCATTCGCGCGTACGCAGCGCGTGGCCAAATGCCCAGCCCGGGGAAGCATGTAGAGCGCACGGCGCTCTGTCGCCCGGAAGTCATCGACTCTTCGAACGCCCAGCGCTCCCGCAAGCGGGTGTAACGTTCGCCTTGTAGGGTGCGCGCGCCGTCGCCCGTTCCTGGCTCCCTTCGCTACGTCCGCGATCCGCGCCCCGATGGCGATGAAGCAGCCAGATCAAGCCAGCTCGGTCCCGTCATTCTCGTGCCTTTCGATGAATTGCTTGAGCCGCATCTTCCAGTCCTGATCGTTGGACCCAACGTGAGCTCGCTGCGCCAGACGTAGCGCGTCTGGCGTAAGGCCGAACTCGCGGATCCGGTCCTCATGAAGCTCGAGTTGCTCGGTCAGTCGACGGCGAAGTCCGCTGTCGGCGAGGTTGAGCGCGGTGAGCGCCTCGAGTGCAGCGGCCAGATCGATGTCGAACAGGGTAGGGAGAAGGCGGCGCGCGACCCCGACGTCATCAGTCGCGTTTGCGATCTCGATGACGGCACGCAGAAAGTCAAGCCTGGGCGGGCGTTCGAGGTACAAGTCCGGAAGCTGCGCGAATGCAAGCCGCTGCACCCCCTGCTCGGGAGATCCGAGGAGCCCTAAGGTGGTCTCCTGAGAAGTGGCGTGGCGCTGCGCGAGGGCAAGAATCGCTTGCTTGCGTGGCCCTTTCTCCTCGGTTTCGTCGAGCGCGAGCTCGGTCGCCCACTCGAGATGATGCGCAGCCAGGGACTCCGGGTCGTTGAAGAGGGTGCGGAGGAAGCTTCGCCGGTTCCGTTCCTCCAACGTTTTGAGCGCCACCGCGTAAGTTGTCGCGAGTTGGCGCCGGAGCGCTTCCGCGAACCCACCTGCGGGGAACGGGACAATGGTGATCTGGTGATCGCGCTCGACGGCGGCGAGGGTGTCGAGCAGGACGCGATCGTCCGCCTCGGGCCCGGGATCGGCACTGCGCCGCGCTGCTTCGGAGAGGGCCAGGTATCGATTGTATGTGGAGTCCAGGCACAGCATCACGAATGGCTTGCCGCTGGTCACGACCTCACGGAACTCAGTGATCCAGGTAATGGAGCCCAAAGCGCGCACGATGACGAACACGCAGAGGTCTGAACTTTTGACGGAGGCCTGCGAGTTCTCCGCCCAGGTCGACGTTGCCGTGTTCGCGTAAAAGATGTCGCCCGACTGGTAGTGGAGCGGCGTTCCACCAACCTCGGAAACAAGGTGCACAAAGTCGTCACGAACTTCGGATGTGTCCCCCGCGCCGCATAATAGTACGTCAAGCATCATTGCCTCTCGTTGTCCGGGACGCCCGCGAAGCCGGCGGTCAATCGTGCTGGATCGGTCGCCTGTCGCCTACTTGCCCCGTCTGATGAGGGCCTGGGCTCTTGACAAACTCCGGAATGCAAAGAAGATGACGAACCGCGGCCGGGCCTGACCGCACAACACGTCCCGCATACCTGTAGTTGGGGATCAGTCGACGAGATCCCGTCGGAGCACTTCTGCGCACAAGGTGCCTCTAGCCGAGGGCGCGCATCTGGCGTCGATCCGCCTGGAGCCGCGACACTCTTCAGCTGGCATACCGCAAGTTGGGGACGCTTTGCCTAAATCCTGGACGATTCGGGGCAGCGACGTGCAGCGTCGCCTCTGAAGGTTCGTCATGCTGAATTCAGGAGTATCCGGGTGCCAGAGAACGACAAGCCTACCGAGCGTCGACCTCGCATTGATCGACCAGGAGAAAAGCCAGGAAACCGCGGCCAGGCCAAGCCCAACAAGTCGGTCACTCCGCCAAAGCGACCGCCAGGGTCCAAGCCGCCGAAGCCAGGTTCGCAGGCGAATCGCCAAGCCGACTAGACGCCCGGCGACATGCCTAATTCGTTCGTTGGTCTGCTGCTCTTTGTGGTAGCGCTGGCACCCGGTGCGATCTTCCTTTCGATACACCACCGCGGCCCATATGCACCCCGAAGCAAATCGGCACTGCATGAACTGAGCACCGTGGTACTTTCGAGTCTGGCGTTCGATGCAGTAGCTCTCGTCCTGGTCCGGGTGATCGCACCGAAATCTGGACCCGTCGCCCTAGACATCGAAGCACTGGTCTCATCTCCACGTGTGTATGTGCGCAACTCGTTTGACCTTGTGGCGTTTTGGTTCGCTCTCCTGCTCTTGGTTGCGATGTTCCTCGCGGTCGCTGTCGCTGGCATGCTCAACCATCCGAAGGTGCGTGATCGAGTCCGGAACAGTGCCCCAACCCGATTGTTGCTTCCCGCCACCGCGACACGCACCGTTTCGGGCTGGACACAACTATTCCATGAGACCGACTCGGACATGTACAAGGAAGTCACATGTCATTTTGATGATGGTTCTCGGGTAGTCGGGTGGCTACAAACGTTCAACCCAGAAGCCGCCGACACCGCAGACCGCGACATCGTTCTGGCTGCCCCGATAACGTATTACTCGAAAGACGGTGTGGTTGACGTGAAGGATTACGGAGCGGTCGCGGTCAGTGCGCGAGCAATGAGGTTCCTCTACGTGGACCATTGGCCTGAACCTCCCGAACCTCCCGATCCTCAGTAGTACGAATCGGAGGCTCTCCATTCGCGAGACTTGCGGCCTGCGCCTTTGGGTACCCCACCGGAACACATCTAATCGTCAGATATCAGCCAACCCGCCCCGACATAAATCGGCTACGCCCGAGCAGCGGTGAGGTACCAACGCCGCAACACAGCGGCCATGTCATTCAGGAGAAATGATGGTAGATGAGAAGACCGTGTTCGTCGCTTTTGCTATCGAGGACGAGAGGCAACGGGACTTCCTCAAGGGCCAAACGCTGCATCCTCGAGCGACGTACAAGTTCATCGATATGTCCGTCAAGGAACCGTACGACCGCAACTGGAAGGACCGGGTCCGGACGCGGATCCGCCGCAGCCATGGCGTCATCGTCCTGGTGAGCAAGAACTCGCTTGCGTCCAGTGGGCAGAAGTGGGAGATCGAGTGCGCCAAGGACGAGAAGGTCCCGATCAGGGGAATCTGGGCCTACTCCGCGGATCGTACGGTGATTCCAGGCGTCCAAACCTTGGCCTGGACCGACGCGAACATCGCCGGCTTCATCGATTCGCTTTGAACTCCGACCAGCGCATATTGAGTGAATGACTATGCGAAAGGCGCTCGTCGTAGGAATCGACTACTACGAGACCATCGGTGAGCTCAACGGCTGCGTTAGTGACGCCTATGCGGTCAAAGGAGTACTAGAGCGCCACGCCGACGGCACATTGAACTTCACGACGCCGAATCTGATGGTCGCATCCTCCCCAGGCCAGGCGGTTTCCAAGAGCGAACTCAAGGGTGCAGTTCGCGAACTGTTCGCCGACGACGCAGAGATTGCACTCTTCTACTTCGCTGGCCACGGGTATATTGAGGACACCGGTGGATTTTTGTGCGCCAGCGACTCAGAATCCGGCGACGACGGCCTTTCGCTTCACGAAGTGATGGCTTTCGCCAACGGGTCGCCCGCGAAGAATAGGGTCATCATCCTCGACAGTTGCCATAGCGGCGTCATCGGCAATTCAGTCACGGCGCCGACGGTTACAGAAATTTCAGACGGGCTCACGATTCTGACCGCCTCGACTGCCGAGCAGTACGCGGCTGAGACCGAGATTGGAGGCACTTTCACCGGCCTCTTTGTAGACGCGCTCAACGGGGCAGCGGCGAACCTCATCGGAGACGTTACTCCGGGCAGTGTCTACGCACACATTGACCAATCTCTCGGTCCCTGGAAACAGCGACCGGTGTTCAAAACCAACGTCAAGACGTTCGTCTCACTACGAAAAGCGGAGCCCCCGATCCCACTCAGTGACCTTCAGGAACTGAAGAAACATTTCCCTGCTGCCGACTACAAGCTCCCCCTGGACCCATCCTACGAGCCGGAACGATCAACGGACCTAGCCGACGATCCGAGCATCCCTGAACCCGATCCAGCCAAGATCACAGTCTTTCGAGTTCTTCAGAACTACGCGCGCGTCAACTTGGTACGTCCTGTTGACGCACCACACATGTGGCACGCAGCGATGGAGAGCAAGGCGTGCGAGCTCACCGTCCTCGGCCAGCACTACTGGAACCTTGTTGCAGGTGATCTGATCTGACTATGACTGAGAACAATCAGGACCAACGAGGGCCCGGCGACCAAGACCTCATCGAAGAACTGGCCGCTCTCGAACATGAGCGCTGGGCGCACTGGCAGCGATACCTCCACGCCAGGTGCACGCCAGGCCCCGAAGGGTCGCTGATCATCCCCGCCAGCGACGTACGCAAGTGGGCCAAGCAGATGAATACTTCTTACAGCGACCTCTCGGAAGCTGAGAAAGACAGCGACCGCGAGCAGGTTCAGCGCTACCTGCATGTCATCGCGCGCATTGTGAGGGGTCGAAAGACGGGTCCCCAGCTGTGACCTGGCCCGAGTCGCTCGGAACTACCGGATCGAGTTGCCTGACAAACTGACTGACAACGCAGGCCGCCAACTGAGGACGTTCACGGACGTGTCTGGAGACTTGAGTCGTCGCCTGATGCCGTGCCGTCCTGGCCAGGTTCGATTGACAAGGAAGAGGTCACTGGTTCAAACCCTGTATCGTCCACCACAGATTCTGCTCCCGACCTGAAACAGGTCGGGAGCAGAAGTCATTTCAAGCGCCTCGAGCCTTTCCCCGGAGCGCTCCCGGGGCGGGTGCGAAAGACCCGCACACCACAGACTTCGGGCCCTCGCCGCACCGCGTCAACGCTGCTTAACGTCTGTGTATGAGAACCGTTCGGCAGCACCCCCATCTGACGCGAAGGGCTTGGTTCGCGGCGGCCTTCATCCCGGTGGGCTTTGTCGTCTCCATGGTCGTCGGCGAGGGGCTGCTGACGTTGCAGGGTTACGAGTCCACGGACGAGCATGTGCCGGCAGGCGCCGTTGCGTTGGCGGGTGGGGCGGGCATCACCGTCTTCGTGATCCCTTGCGTCGTCACCTGGATCCTCGGACGGCGAGCCGTGGCCTCCGGCGAACCGCAGGGGCAGGTCCCCGCGATCGTGGCGGCGGCCGTCGGTGCCGGCTTCGTGGTGCTGAACCTCGTCGGGGTCGTCGGTCGGTTGGCCGGCCTCTGAGGTTGTTCACCCGTGGGACGGTCCACTGCTTCGCACTCGGCGGGTGTGGCCGCTGCGGGTGACCCACACGGCTGTCGCGACGAGGAGGACTCCGACCACGACGAGCGCGAAGGCACCCGCGACGGAGTCGGGGAACCAGCGAGTCATCGCTGCCGGGGTGTTGATCAGCGCTCCGACGGTTCCGACAGCCAGGAGGAACAGATCGCGCAGCAGGACGGCAGCGACGATGATCGCGAGGATCGTGATCAGGGCGAACACCATCCCGGCGTCCGCTCCGGCCGTTGCCATGGCCCCGATCAGGGCCAGCATCGAACCGAGGACCAGCGCGGCTCGGCCTGGGTGGGCGATCTCGCGCCAGCCCAGTACGGCCCAGATCAGACCGACGATCCACACACCGAGGCCTGGCAGGTTCTCGGCGACATCCGCGCGGTTGATCACGGCAGCTGCCGTGAGCGCGAGGGCGACCACCATGGCGATCTGCTGGATGACGCCGTGCCCGACCAGCCAGAGTGCGGCCGCATAGCACGCCGTACCGCCGGCGACGAGGAGGAACGTGTCCGCCTCCGACGTCTCGAGGACATCGGTGGCCAGCACGCCCAGCGCACCGGCGACGGCACCGGTCGAGATCAGCCACAGGACCGATCGCAGCTGCTCCCCCGCTCCGCCCCGCGGCGCCGGCACGATCGCACCGGCGGACAGCAGCAGACCCGCGGCGCCGATGAGCACCGCCAGTCGAGGTGCTGTGCCGAGGTCGTCCCAGTACCAGGATCCGATCAGGACGGATCCGACCAGAACGATCGCACCGCCGAGATAGCCGAGCGCCTGGCCCAGCAGCGAGGCGGCGCGGCTCGCGTCGGGCGCCGTGGTGGCATCGTCTGCGGGTTCGTACGCCGCGACCTCGACGTGCATGCGGTGGGCCTGTGCGGCGGTGATCAGGCCTTCGTCGACCCAGTGGTCGACCAGCAGGTCAAGTTGCTGCGCGGGGATGGACTTCATCATCGGTTCCTCTCGCGTCGATCTCGAGACGCACGTTCGAAGGCATCTGGGTGAGGCGCCAGTACGCAGTGATGACGGCGGCCGCGGTGAACGAGCCGAGCCACCCGAGCGTCAGGTCGCCGATGGTGTCGCGGTAGGCCCAGCGCAGCTCGGATGACCTGGTGACGAACGAGAAGTACTCGAACAGCTCCCACCCGATCGAACAGGTCATGCCTATCGCGATCGCGCGCTCGAGGACCTGTCCGAAAGTGCCGTGGTGCATGGTGAGCAGGACGGCGGCCGCGCTGAACTGCCCGGTGGCCGCGAAATGACTGACGTCGTCGAACCAGACGATGGCGTCGTAGAGGTCCAGGCGGTTGCCGAGGATGTCACCGAAGCATGCCGCGGTGACGAGCAGATCCGCGACCCACGGGTAGTAGCTGTCGCCTCGACCGCGCACCGCCCAGACGACCGGGATGACGAAGGCGAGCATCGGGTAGAGGACCGCTCTGGCGAAGGGAGCCTTTCCCTCCAGATTGCCCCACGTCGGATCCAGGGTCACCCGGATGAGGAGAAGCACGAGCAGCATCTTGGCCGCGAGGTCCAGAAAGACGATCGCGTCGCTCCATGACCGGCCGGGCCTGTGCCTGGCGGCTACTTCGTACGTCACATATCGATCGTTTCGCCCGCTCGCCGAGCGCGGCAAGGTCGCTGGTCCCGGACCGAGGTGCCCTCAGGCCCTGATCGGAGGACCCTGCACCTGGGGCACCGCTCGGATCTAGCGGCGAGCTGTCGCCCGGCCGGCGGCATCGAGGATCGCTCCCCAGGGCAGCTCCTGGTCCGCGGGCATCCGGCGCGGCGGATGGAGGGGCCAGACGTCGGGACCCTCGATGAGGTCGACACCGGCTGCGCGTAGGGCTGCCACGTGGGAGGGCCAGGCGGGGTGATCGGCGTGGGCGGCGTTGATGAGCGGGAAGATCACGACCGGGACGGTCGTCAGGCTCTCGGTGACGACGGTGAGAGCCTGGTTGTCGGCCAGCCCGAGGGCGATCTTGGCTGTGCTGTTGAAGGTCGCAGGGGCGACGACGATGGCGTCGAGCTGCGCGGGATGAGTGCGCGGCTCCCACGGGAGGCGGCTCGGCCCCCGCACCGGGAAGCCGGTGATGGCCTCGATCCGGTCTGCCTCGCCGTTCGCGCTGAGCCAGCCGAACGCCGTCGGCGTCAGGGTCACCGGAACCTGGTGGCCCGCATCCACCAACGGGGTGACCAGCTCGTCGCAGAGTTGCTCCACCCCGCCTGCAGCGCAGGCGATGACTCCGATGATGGCCACGCCGAGAGCGTACGCGACGTGATCAGTCGATCAGCCCGGCCTCGCGCGCGATCCGGACGGCGTGGACGCGGTTGTTGGCGTTGAGCTTGCGGGTGGCGCTCTTGAGGTAGGACTTCACGGTGCTCTCGACGATCCCGAGGGCCTCGGCGGCCTGCCGGTTGCTGCTCCCGAGCGCGACCTGACGGAGTACGTCGAGCTCGCGGGCGGCCAGACGTACGGCCGGAGCGAGCTGAGCCGGCTGCTTCTCCCCCGGCGCGGCGGTGAGCCGGAGGACCATGGCCTCGAGGCGGCTGCGAACCTCGGGGTCGAGCACCTGGCCGGCCAGGTCGGTGAGCTCGGCCGCCATCTCCCGGCGTTCGGCGAGGTCACGCTTGGCTGCCGCCTCGTCCGGGCTCGGAGCCCGGCTCGGCGCGGCCGCCAGCCGCGAGAGCCGGTTGCGGACCTCGTCGTCGATCAGGATCTCACGCTCGAGAGTGCGGATCAGCGGACGCAGCGAGTCGAACCACACGCCTCCGAGACCCAGCCGCGAGCGGGAGGCGAGGTAGATGAGCATCCGCGGGGCCCGGTCGACCAGGATCGGCAGGGCGGCGACCGTCTGGATCTCCTCCTGAGCGACGGCGGTGTCGTAGAGGTGGGTGATCCCGCGAGCGGTGTAGTAGTGGTCGACGGACCCGGGTTGCCGGGTCTGCAGGGTCTTGCCGCCCAGGCCCTCCCCGTTGACCACGCGCAGGCCGCGCAGTGAGGCGCCCTTCGCGCCACAGGTCGCGGTGATGTCGATGGCCGTGCCGTCACCGCGCACCGGGCCGCCGAAGGCGAGATCCAGCCCCGACGCGGTCCGGAAGGAGGCCAGCGTCTGGGCGATCCGGGACCCGTCGTACGGCGCCTCTGGGGCGATGGCTGCGGTGCTCATGGCGTTGAGCGTAAGTGACGACCATCACAAGCAACAAGAGGCGTACCCCCTCTTTCGAGGGCACTCGTCCGGGGGTATCGGACAGGTGGTGTCAGTCCCACACTCGGTTCACCCATCCGAGTAGGAGGCACGATCATGGCCCAAATCGCGGCTAACCGAGCCGAGGTCGACGGGCGCACCATGCGCCGCGTCGCGACGGCGTCACTGACCGGCACCACCATCGAGTTCTACGACTTCCTCATCTACGGGCTCGCGGCAGCCCTGGTCTTCAATGCCGTCTTCTTCCCGTCCATGGGCGGCCCCGAGGGCACCCTGGCCTCGATCGCGACCTTCGGCGTCGCGTTCGTCTTCCGACCATTGGGGGCGATCCTCTTCGGCCACTACGGCGACCGGATCGGCCGCAAGGCCACGCTGATCACCACCTTGATGATCATGGGCACCTCGACCTTCGCGATCGGCCTGCTGCCGAGCGTGGAGTCGATCGGCAAGGGCGCCGTGGTGATCCTCGTTCTGCTGCGCGCACTGCAGGGCATCGCACTCGGCGGTGAATGGGCGGGCGCCGCACTCCTCACCACCGAGTACGCCGCCAGCGGCCAGCGCGGGCGCTACAGCATGTTCCCGCAGCTCGGCCCCAGCCTCGGGCTGATCCTCGCCGCGGCAGCCATGCTCACCACCTTCCGGCTGATGGAGCCCGCCGCGTTCGCGGCCTGGGGCTGGCGGATCCCGTTCCTGGCCAGCGCCGTCCTCATCGCGGTCGGCCTCTGGGTCCGGCTGAAGATCGCCGAGACGCCGTCGTTCAAGAAGGTCCAGTCGGCAGGCACCCGCAGCGCCCTTCCGTTCGTCGGCTGCATCCGTGACCAGTGGCGGCAGGTGCTGCTCAGCGGCGGCATCATGGCCGTCGTCTTCGGCGCCTTCTACACCGGCGCCAGCTTCATGGTCGCGCACGCGGTCGGCACCCTCGGCCTGAGCATGAGCCAGGCCCTGCTCGGCGTCATCGTCGCGGCCTTCGCGATGAGCGTGACGGTGATCGCCTCCGCGTGGCTCTCCGACGTCCTCGGCCGCCGCGTGGTCCTGCTCATCGGCGCCGCCTTCGGCCTCGTCGCCGGCCCGCTGTCCTTCGCCATCATGGAGCCGGGCAGCTTCGCGAGCTTCGCCCTCGGCAACAGCCTGATGCTGTGCGTACTAGGCCTCAACTACGGTCCGATCGCGGCGTTCCTGCCTGAGATGTTCCAGGCGAAGTACCGCTACACGGGAGCCGGCCTTGGCTACAACATCGCGGGCATCCTCGGCGGCGCCGTCCCGCTGGTCATCGCCGAGGACCTGCTGGCCAGGTGGGGCACCGACGGCATCGCGTACTTCCTCAGCGCCCTGGCCTTACTGAGCATCGGCTGCCTGCTCGTGGCCAAGGAGACCAGCCGCGTGGAGCTCGACGCGGAGCCCGCACTCGCCTGATCCGGCACCGCTCACCCTCCTTCGGGGGTGTGGCTGCCACCGTGGTCTCGGTCATGCTCGCGGCATGACCGAGACCTCATCCATCACCGCTTCGTCGGCTCGTGGCGACATCGACGTCCCGCTGCTCGAGGAGACGATCGGAGCCAACTTCGAGCGCACCGTCGCCCGCCACGGAGACCGTGAGGCGCTCGTCGAGATCGCCACCGGACGACGCTGGACCTACGCCGAGCTGGATGCCGACGTGGACGCCCTCGCGGTCGGCCTCCGCAAGGCCGGCATCGGCAAGGGTGACCGCGTCGGCATCTGGGCGCCGAACTGCGCCGAGTGGACGATGGTCCAGTTCGCCACGGCCAAGATCGGCGCGATCCTGGTCAACATCAACCCCGCCTACCGGACCCACGAGCTCGCCTACGCGCTCAACCAGTCCGGGGTGCGGCTGCTGATCAGCGCGACCGAGTTCAAGACCAGCGACTACGTCTCGCTCGTCGGCGAGGTGGAGCGCGACTGCGGCGCTCTCGAGCAGACCATCTTCCTGGGTACGCCGCAGTGGGATGCGCTGCTGGCCGCCGGCCGCGGCGAGCGGCTGGCCGATCACGTCGGCTACCCGCTCGACCCGAACGACGCGATCAACATCCAGTACACCTCCGGGACCACGGGGTTCCCGAAGGGCGCGACGCTGTCGCACCGCAACATCCTGAACAACGGCTTCTTCGTCACCGAGACGATCCACTTCACCGAGCAGGACCGGCTCTGCATCCCGGTGCCCTTCTATCACTGCTTCGGCATGGTGATGGCGAACCTCGGCTGCACCACGCATGGCGCGACGATGGTCATCCCGGGCCCCGGCTTCGACCCGGCGACGACCCTGCAGACGGTCCAGGACGAGAGGTGCACGGCGCTGTACGGTGTGCCGACGATGTTCATCGCGATGCAGAACGACCCGGACTTCGCCTCCTACGACCTCTCGACGCTGCGTACCGGGATCATGGCCGGCGCGCTGTGCCCGATCGAGGTCATGAAGCGGTGCGTCAGCGAGATGCACATGAGCGAGGTCGCGATCGCGTACGGGATGACCGAGACCTCACCGGTCTCCTGCCAGACCCGCACCGACGACGACCTCGAGCGTCGCACCGAGACGATCGGCCGGGCCGCGCCGCACGTCGAGATCAAGATCGTCGACCCGGCCACCGGTGAGGTGGTCCCGCGCGGCACGGCGGGTGAGTTCTGCACTCGCGGCTACTCGGTGATGCTGGGCTACTGGGACGACGACACGAAGACCGCCGACGCGATCGACGCCGACGGCTGGATGCACACCGGCGACCTGGCGGTCATGCGCGAGGACGGCTACTGCGTGGTGGTGGGCAGGATCAAGGACATGGTGATCCGTGGTGGCGAGAACATTTATCCTCGCGAGATCGAGGAGTTCCTCTTCACCCATCCCGACATCGCCGAGGCCCAGGTCGTGGGCGTCCCGGACGAGAGGTACGGCGAGGAGCTCTGCGCCTGGATCCGGATGCGACCCGGCGCCGAGCCGCTGGACGCCGAGTCCGTCCGCGCCTTCGCCACCGGCAAGCTCGCCCACTACAAGGCACCGCGCTACGTGCTGATCGTCGACGAGTTCCCGATGACCGTGACCGGCAAGGTCCGCAAGATCGACATGCGCGAGCAGAGCGTCGCCCTGCTCGGCCTCTGAGCTGCTGATGAGCTACTGGCACCGCACCGGTCCCCGCACCTTCACCCCGACCGAGCACGTCGGCGGCGCCTGGGACCTGGACACGCAGCACATCGCCACCCTGCTCGGGGTGCTCGCGCACGAGGTCGAGCGGGACCGCGACGCCCGCCGCGACGACGGGCTCCAGATCACCCGAGTCAGCTACGACATCCTCGGCACCGTCCCTCTCGAGCCGGTCGACCTCGAGGTCACCGTGCTCCGCGCGGGGCGCACGATCGAGCTCGTCGAGGCGCGGGCCTGCCATGGCGGCCGGCCCGTCGTGCTCCTGCGTGCCTGGCTGACCGCCGGCTACCCGACCGCGGAGCACGAGGGCACCCGTCACCCACCGATGCCGGCACCGGACGAGGTGCCGGCCTGGGACATGACGGCGCTGTGGGACGGGAGCTTCATCGCCTCGGTCGAGGTGCGTCGCGACGACCTCGGCCCGGGGCGGGCGCAGTCCTGGGTGCGTACGGCTCACCCCCTCGTCGCCGACGAGGAGGTGAGCCGGCTGGCGCAGGTCGCCGGGCTGCTCGACATCACCAACGGCGTCGCCGTCCGCGTTGATCCGAAGATCGTCAGCTTTCCCAACCTCGACCTGACCGCGCATCTGTTCCGGGCTCCGGCTGCTGGCTGGTTGGGGCTCGACACGACCGTCTCGTTCGGCCCGGAGGGCGCCGGTGTGACCACGTCCGTGCTCCATGACGAGCAGGGCGTCTTCGGCGTCAGTACGCAGTGCCTGACGGTCCGTCCCTGAAGGCTCAGCTGGCGGCCGTGACCGTGACCGGCGCGGTCGACCTGCTGGCACGCCGGTGGGCGGTGAGCATGACCACGGCGACGATCACGGCAAGGGCGTAGAAGCCGGTCGCGACCTCGAAGACGGTCGAATAGCCATGGGCCTGGGCGACGGCGCCCGGCGCGGCGTCATGGTGCACCGCGCTGCCGTACACCACGGTGAGGAGCGCGAGTCCGACCGAGCCACCGATCTGGTGGGCGGTGTTGACCAGGCCGGAGGCGGCGCCGGCGTCACCCGGGTCGACCTCGGCCATGCCGAAGTCGGTGAGGAGGATGATCGCGATGCCCTGGCCGATGCCCAGCACCAGCAGCGGCGGCAGGATCGACGCCACCGGGGTCGTCGCGTCGATCCGGCTCAGCCAGGCCATGCCGATCCCCGCGGTGACCAGGGACGTCAGCAGCAGCACGGGCTTGCTGATCCTCGGTCCGGCCCAGCGCACGGCGTAGACCATGGCGAAGAACATGCCGGTCATCGGGATGTAGACGAGTCCGGTGGCGAGCGGGCTGAGGCCACGTACGTTCTGGAGATACTGCGAGAGGAAGTAGAACGTCGAGAACATCGCGCCGACGATCAGGATCCGGCCGAGGTACGCCCCGGAGCGCTGCACGCTGAAGAAGAGCCGGATCGGCACGATCGGCTGCGAGGCCCGCAGCTCGATGAGCACGAAGGCGACGAGCAGGACCACCGACGCCGTCAGCGGGAGCAGGGTTCGGGCGCTGCCCCAGCCGATCTCGGCAGCCTCGACGAGGCCGTAGACGAGCGCCGACATACCGGCGGTGACGCTCAGTGCGCCCAGGATGTCGACCCGGCCGGGCCTGGACTCGGTCTCGGGGAGGTAGCGCGGTGAGAGGGCGAGGATCAGGATCCCGAGCGGGACATTGACCAGGAGACCCCAGCGCCAGGAGAGGTACTCGGTGAAGACGCCGCCGACGATGATCCCGACGCTCGCGCCGGCGCCGATCACCGCGCTGTAGATCGCGATCGCCCGGGTGCGCTCCTCGGGCTCGGGGAAGCTCGTGATCAGCAGCGCCAGCGTGGACGGGATCGCGAAGGCCGACGCCAGTCCCTGCAGCGTGCGCGCGACGATCAGAAGCTCGGCCGACGACGCCAGTCCGGCCAGGAGCGAGGCCGCGGTGAAGAGCGCCGTCCCGGCGATGAACACGCGGCGCCGGCCGAGCAGGTCACCGGCTCGTGCGCCGAGCAGCAGGAGGCCGCCGAAGGCGAGCACGTAGGCGTTCTGGATCCACGACAAGGACGAGTCGGTGAAGCCGAGCTCCGCCTTGATGTGGGTGAGCGCCGTGGTCACGATCGAGGCGTCGAGGGTCATCATCAGCTGGCAGCCGAGGATCACCATCAGGACCACCGCCCGGTGACGGGCACCGGCGCGCGGGGGTGTCGGAGACATGTATGCACTTCCTAAGTAACTAACGAGTTGGTTATTTCAGTGAAGCACTGAACGCCACGAAATGCAACTAACTAGTTACTTGCTTTAGGGTGGACGCATGGCCAGAGACTCCGAGGCGACCCGCACCCGCATCCTCGACGCCGCCGAGGCCGAGTTCGCGGCGTACGGCATCGCCGGCTCGCGCGTCGACCGGATCGCGGAGACGGCGCTGGCGAACAAGGCGCTGATCTACAAGTACTTCGGCACGAAGGACGAGCTCTTCGACGCCGTCTTCGCCCACCGGGTGCTCGCGTTCGTCGACGAGGTCGAGTTCGACGCCACCGACCTGCCCGCCTACGCCGGACGGTCCTTCGACCTCTACGAGCGCTTCCCCACGACGCTACGGCTGACGACCTGGTACCAGCTCGAGCGCCCGACCGGGAAGCTCCCGGCGATCGTCGCCTCCAACGACGCCAAGCTGGCCAAGATCGAGGAGGCGCAGCAGGCGGGGAAGCTGACGACGGCCTACTCGCCGCTCGAGCTGCTCACCGAGGTTCGCGCGCTGGCGATGAGCTGGCACCTCCACACCCCCGAGCTGGCTCTGGTGCGCCGGCCGAGCCGCGCTCGGTGCCGGGAGATCGTCGTCGAGAGCGTCCGGCGCCTGGTGGCTCAGGACTGACACTCAGGACTGGCGGGAGAAGAAGTCCTCGTAGCGGTGCTCCCCCGGCGGCCGCTGGTCGACCACGTCCTGCTCACGGACCCGGAGCTCGACGCGCCGGATCTTCCCCGAGATCGTCTTGGGCAGGTCGAAGAACTCCAGGCGCCGCACCCGCAGGTAGGGCGGCAGGTGGTCGCGGGCGAACTCGAGGATGGCCCGGGCGGTCTCGGCGGTCGGCTCGTGGCCGGCGGTGAGGGAGACGTACGCCTTGGGGACGGCCAGCCGCACCGGGTCCGGGGCCGGTACGACCGCCGCCTCGGCCACCGCGGGGTGCTCGATCAGGACCGACTCCAGCTCGAAGGGCGAGACCTTGTAGTCGGAGGCCTTGAAGACGTCGTCGGTGCGGCCGACGTAGGTGATGTAGCCCTCCTCGTCGCGGCTGGCGACGTCGCCGGTGTGGAAGAAGCCCCCGCGCATCGCGTCGGCCGTCCGCTTCTCGTCATCGCGGTAGGCCGTCATCAGCGTGGCCGGTCGTGCGGCGAGGTCGAGGCAGAGCTCACCCTCACCCGGCCCTTCGATCACGGTCCCCTCGATCGGGTCGACCAGCACGACCGGGACGCCGGGCAACGGGCGGCCCATCGAGCCCGGACGTACCGGCTGGCCCGGGCTGTTCGCGACCGTCGCGGTCATCTCGGTCTGCCCGAAGCCGTCCCGGATGGTCAGGCCCCACGCCTGGTGGACCTGGCTGATCACCTCGGGGTTGAGCGGCTCGCCGGCGCTGATCGCCTCGCGCAGCGACCCGCAGCCGCCGGAGAGGTCGGCCTGGATGAGCATCCGCCACACCGTCGGCGGAGCGCACATGCTGGTGACGTGCTCCTCCCGGATCCGCTGCAGCAGCGTGCCCGCCTCGAAGCGCGCGTAGTTGAGGACGAAGACGGTCGCACCGGCGAGCCAGGGCGCGAAGAAGTTCGACCAGGCGTGCTTGGCCCACCCGGGACTGGAGATGTTCATGTGGACATCGCCGGGGCGCAGCCCGAGCCAGTACATCGTCGACAGGTGTCCGACCGGGTAGGTGTAGTGCGTGTGCTCGACCAGCTTCGGACGGCTCGTGGTGCCGCTGGTGAAGTAGAGGAGCAGTGCGTCAGAGGTCGCGTTGCCCGGGTGCTCGAGCGGCTCCTGGGCCTCGGAGGCGGCAGCGGCGTAGTCGTTCCAGCCATCCCGCTCCCCCGCGCCGAGCCCGACCCCGATCCGTACGTAGTCACCGGGAACGCCGTCGAACTTGTCCGCGTCCTCGGCGTTGCAGACCACGGCCTTGGCCCGGCCCCGGGCGAGCCGATCGACCAGCTCGGCGGTGCCGACCGCCGTCGTCGTCGGCATCAGGACCGCACCGACCTTCATCGCCGCGAGCATGGTCTCCCACAGCTCGACCTGGTTGCCCAGCATGACGACCACGCTGTCGCCCAAGCCGACGCCGAGACGCCGAAGGTAGCGGGCCACCGCGTCCGAGCGACGCGCCAGCTCGTCGAAGGAGTACGCAGCTCGCGACCCGTCCGACTCGGCGATGACCAGCGCCGGAGCGTCGTTGCCCCGAGCCATCGGGTCGAACCAGTCATGGGCGAAGTTGAAGGTCGCCCCGACGTCGGGCCAGCGGAAGGTGTCCAGCGCCTCGGCGTAGTCCAGGCGCTGGGCGATCAGCGCGTCCCGGGCGGCGAGCAGGGCGTCGGTCGAGGTCGAACGAGTCATGGCGGTCATCATCGTCGCGACGCCGACCCCGCCCTACCCCCGGAAGAGGGGGCTGGGTGCAGCGGATCCTGGCCGGTTGGTTCCGTGTCACCCGTGACGGGTGACGCGGCGGCCCCGTCCGTGACCGCATCCTGAGGGTTCAGTTCGTACGATGAATCGAGACTTCCATGGGAAAGGCGCCTGCCTCTGGCCAGCGGAGAGCCCGGTGATGAGCAGTCGATCAGATGAGCGGAGTCCCCGGTCCAAGGCCTGGTCGCGTCCGATCCTGACCTTCGGCGGCCTGTTGGTCGCCTACTTCGCCTTCCCTCTGAAGTGGACGGCAGACTCGGCCGTGGCCGTGGGCGCGAGCTTGCTGGTGACGGTGGGGGCGCTCGCGCTCGTCGGGGCGGTGATGATCAAAGAGCTCGGCTCCGTCCGCAGGGGCGCACCTGGTCGCGGCACGCGGGTTCTGGCCATGTTGCTGATCCTGCTGGTGATGGCGGCGTCGCTGACCTTCTTCCTGCTCGACCAGGCACGCCCTGACGAGCTCGTCGGCCTGAAGACGCGGACCGATGCGCTCTACTTCACCTTGAGCACCATGACCACGGTCGGCTACGGAGACGTCCACGCCGAGGGTCAGGTCGCGCGGGCGTTGGTGTGCGTGATGATCGTCTTCAACATCGTGGTGGTGGCGTCGCTCGTCCGGGCCCAGACCAGTTCCCCGACTCGCCCTCGGAACGACTAGGCAGCCGGGCCGACCACCGTCGCTACGACCTCAGCCCACCGACGATCACGGTCGGCTCGACGTCGACCGGGAAGTTCACGCTGCTCGCGATGAAGCAGTCCAGGTGGGCCTGGTGGTGGGCGGAGGTCGCGGGCTCGATCATCGCAGCCTCGGCGACGGTGACGACCGGGTGCAGCACGGCCCGGGTGAACCGGCCACCGGTCCCCTGCGTCTCCATGGTGGCGGTCGCGGCGTCGTGGTAGTCGAGAACGACCACGCCCACCGTCACCGCCTGGTGCAGGTAGGAGAGCATGTGGCACTGCGCCAGCGAGGTCAGCAGCAGCTGCTCGGGGTTGTGCCGGCTCGCGTCGCCGCGGAAGGTCGGATCGGCGGAGCCGAGGATGTCGGGCAGGCCCTCGATGCGTACGACGTGGTCTCGGGCGTAGTCGCGGTAGCCGCTCGTCCCGGTGCCACGGTTGCCCGTCCACTCCACCGAGACCTTGTAGTCGTGGGTCAGTGCCATGCGCCCACGCTATCGCCGGGCCGTGGTCGGCGCGTATGCGTGGCGGCCCGCACGGTTACCGCGCACGCCATGACCCACCTGGCACCCGCTGAAGGAGAACGCACACCATCGAGCGTCCCCGCACCCGCTGGGCGCACCGGCCCCGGGTGGTGGCGATCCGCCGTCGTCTACCAGGTCTACCCACGCAGCTTCGCCGACGGGAACGGTGACGGCGTGGGCGACCTTCGCGGGATCAGGCAGCGTCTCGACCACCTCGAGTGGCTCGGGGTCGACGTCTTGTGGATCTCCCCCGTCTACCCCTCGCCGATGGCCGACAACGGCTACGACGTCAGCGACTATCACGATGTCGACCCGACGTACGGAACGCTCGCGGAGCTCGACGCCCTGATCGCCGACCTCCACCAGCGCGGGATGAAGCTGGTGATGGATCTCGTCGCGAACCACACCTCGGACGAGCATCCCTGGTTCCTGGAGTCGAGCTCGAGCCCCGAGAGCCCCAAGCGCGACTGGTACTGGTGGCGCGACGAGCCCAACAACTGGGGCTCGTTCTTCTCCGGGCCGGCCTGGACCTACAGCGAGGGCAGGGCCGCCTACTACATTCATCTGTTCACCAAGAAGCAGCCGGATCTGAACTGGGAGAACCCCGAGGTGCGGCAGGCGGTCTACGAGGTGCTGCGCTGGTGGCTGGACCGCGGCGTCGACGGCTTCCGCATGGACGTGGTGAACCTGATCTCCAAGGACCCGGAGCTTCCGGAGGCACCGGTCCTCCCCGGGCAGCGCTACGGCAACATGCGGCAGTCGGTGATCGACGGTCCGCGCGTGCACGAGTTCCTCGCCGAGATGCACCGCGAGGTCTTCGACCGGTACGACCGCGACCTGCTGCTGGTCGGTGAGACCGGCGAGACGACGGTCGAGGAGGGCCGGCTCTACACCGACCCAGCGCGCCGGGAGCTCGACATGGTCCTGCACTACGAGCACGTCGAGATCGATCACGGCACGTTCAAGTGGGACGTACGCCCCTTCGACCTCGGTCGACTCCGTGACCGGCTCGCGGCCTGGCAGGAAGGTCTGGCGGACGTGGGCTGGAACAGCCTCTACTGGGACAACCACGACCAGCCGCGAGTCGTGTCGCGGTACGGCGACGACGGCCGCTGGCGAGCCGAGTCGGCCAAGCTGCTCGCGACCGTGCTGCACCTGCAGCGGGGCACCCCGTTCGTCTACCAGGGCGACGAGATCGGGATGACGAACTTCCCGTTCACCTCCATCGACCAGGTCGACGACGTGGAAGCGGTGAACTACTACCACGAGGCGGTCGCCCTCGGCGTGGATCCCGAGGACGTGATGCGTTCGCTCCGGGCGATGTGCCGCGACAACGGGCGTACGCCGATGCAGTGGGACGCCTCCTCCTCCGCCGGCTTCACCACCGGAACGCCGTGGCTCGCGGTCAACCCGAACTACGCCGAGATCAATGTCGCCGCACAGGTCGACGACCCGGACTCGGTGCTCATGCACTACCGCCGGCTGATCCGGCTGCGCCACGAGGACCCGGCCGTGGTCGACGGCGACTTCACCCTGCTGTCCGACAGCCATCCGCAGATCTTCGCGTTCCGCCGGCGCCACGAGAGCGGGCAGCTGGTCGTGCTCGCGAACGTCAGCAGCTCCGAGGCGCAACTGGGCGAGCTCGTCGGAGAGAGCCGCGGCGAGCTCGTGATCGGGAACGGCAGCGGCCCGGTGATGGCCCCGTGGGAGGCGCGTGTCTACCGCCGCTGAGGCCTCTGCGTCAGCCGGTGAGCATCCAGACCGCGTCGTCCGGAGGAAGGACGGAGCCCGGCCGCTCGCCGCTGCAGATCACGACGTCACCGTCGGGCAGCGGCGTGGGCGCCGTACCGCAGTTGAGGAAGATGCTCAGCCGGCCGCGCCGGAAGGCGATGACGCCGTCCGGCGCGTCGAGGAACCTCACCTCGTCGCCGGCTCCGCGGGCGTAGCGGCGGCGAGCGGCCAGGGCCGCCCGGTAGAACTCTAGGGTCGAGCCCGGCCGACCGGTCTGGGCGGCCACGGTCAGGTCCGCCCACTGGACCGGCTGCGGCAGCCAGGGCTGTTGCTCGCCGGGGCTGAAGCCGAAGGGCGGTGCGTGACCACTCCACGGCAACGGCATCCGGCAGCCGTCGCGGCCGTTGCCGCCCTTCGCCCACGGGTCCTGCTGGTGCTCCGGGGGCAGCTCCACATGCGGTAGCCCGAGCTCCTCGCCCTGGTAGAGGTACGCCGACCCGGGCAGTGCCAGCATCGTCAGCGTCGCCGCGCGGGCGCGGGCGAGCGCCTGTGGGCCGTCGCCGTAACGGGTCCGATGGCGGACCGCGTCGTGGTTGGAGAGCACCCAGGTCGGCCAGGCTCGGGAAGGCTCGAGCGCCTGCAGGGTGGACATGATCGCCTCGGTGAACTCCACCGCCGACCACTTCGACTGCAGCCACAGGAAGTTGAACGCCTGGTCGAACTCGTCCGTACGCAGGTAGCCGCGCAGGTCCGCGGGCCATTGGGTCCACGCCTCGGCGAGCAGCATCCGCTCACCGGGGTAGGAGGCGACGATCTTGTGCCAGTCGCGGTAGACGTCATGCACCTCCGGGCGGTCCCACATCGGGTCGTCCTCAACACCGGCGTCGTACATCACCGCAGGGTCGGAGTTCGGTGAGTATCCCTCCGGGACCTTCTGGTCGCGCAGGTCCTTCATCAGGCCATGGGCGACGTCGACCCGGAACCCGTCGACGCCACGGTCCAGCCAGAACCTGAGTACGGAACGGAACTCCTCGGCCACCTCGGGATTGCGCCAGTTGAGGTCGGGTTCCTCCTCGTCGAACATGTGGAGGTACCACTGTCCGCCATCCACCCGCGTCCACGCCCCGCTGCCGAAGACGGAGCGCCAGTTGGTCGGTGGCTCGTCGCCGTCCGGTCCTCGGCCGTCGCGAAAGATATAGCGATCCCGCTCGGCCGAGCCGGGGCCGGCCGCGAGCGCCTCGGTGAACCACGGGTGGGCCGAGGAGGTGTGGTTGGGGATCAGGTCGATGATCACCCGCAGGCCGACTTGGTGAGCCCTCTCCAGCAGATGCTCGGCATCGGAGAGCGACCCGAAGAGCGGGTCGACATCGCGGTTGTCCACGACGTCGTACCCGTAGTCGCTCTGCGGCGACGGGTAGAACGGCGAGAGCCAGATCGCGTCGACACCGAGGTCGGCCAGATATTCCAGCCTCGAGGTGATGCCGGCGAGATCGCCGGTGCCGTCCCCGTCCGCATCGGCGAACGAGCGCGGATAGATCTGGTACGTCACGGCCTCACGCCACCACGGAGCATCCACGGGAGTCCGGTAACCGGATGCCGCCCAGGTCATGCCACCAGGTAGGGCCTCAGAGATCGTGGTCGGCGGGGTGGAGCTGCGGGCCGGCGACACCACAGTGGGCGCACGTCTCGATGTGCACGCGGTGCTCGTCCGGCTCCGCTTCGGCGGCGAGCGGACGCCGTACGAACACCGCCGCGAGCGCCGCGCCGAGGATCAGCAGACCGGCGTTGATGAGCATCGCCATGCCGTAGCCCTCGTCGAAGGTCTGTGGGTCTGTGTAGTCGTCGCCGGCGATCCCGACCGCCGCCGGGATGACGGCGACGGCCAGCAGCCCGGCGGTCCGGGCGACTGCGTTGTTGACGCCCGAGGCGATGCCGGCATGCCGGTCGTCGGCGGCGTCGAGCACGGTGGCGGTCAACGGCGAGACCAGCAGAGTGAGCCCGACAGCGAAGAGCAGGACGGGTGCGAGCACGTCGAGGACGTACGTCGCATCGGGGCCGATCCGCCCCATCCAGAGTGCGCCGCCGGCCGCGAGCAGCGGCCCGAGTGTCATCGGCAGGCGCGGACCGATGCGCTGCGCCAACCTGCCCGCCCGGGCCGAGAAGAGCAGCATCACCACGGTCACCGGCAGCAGCGCCGATCCCGCGGCGAGTGGCGACCAGCCACTGACGATCTGGAGCTGGAGGACGAGCAGCACGAAGATCACGCCGAGCGCGGCGTACACGAGCAGGGTCACGGCGTTGGCCGCGCTGAACTGAGGATTGCGGAACAGCTCGAGCGGGACCAGCGGATGGGTCGAGCGGGCCTCGACGACCACGAAGGCGACCAGGCAGGCGACTCCGACTGCGGCCGTCGCCGCCACGGTGCCGACGAGGCCCACCTCGCCCGCCCGGGTGAGTCCGAAGGTGAGAGCGCCGAGCCCGGCGGCGGCGAGCACCGTGCCGGTCAGGTCGAGCCGGCCGCCGGCCTCCGGGTCTCGGCTCTCCGGGACGTGGCGCAGGGCGACGATGACGATGAGCACCGCGACGGGGACGTTGATGAGGAAGACCAGCCGCCAGTCGATCTCGACCAGCCAGCCCCCGACGAGCGGTCCGACCGCGGCCGCGACACCGCTGAAACCCGACCAGGCGCCCACGGCAGCGGGCCGGTCGTCGACATGGAACGACGCCGCGATGATCGCCAGGCTCCCCGGAGTCAGCAGGGCACCCCCGACCCCCTGCAGCCCCCGCGCGGCGATCAGCAGCTCGATGTTGGGAGCCAGCCCGCACAGCAGCGACGCGAGGGCGAACCACACCACGCCGATCAGGAACACCCGGCGCCGGCCGAAGCGGTCACCGAGGGAACCGCCGAGGAGGATCAGCGCCGCGAGGCTCAGCGTGTAGGCGTTGACCGTCCACTGCAGACCGGAGAAGCCCGTGTCGAGATCGTCCCCGATCCGGCCGAGAGCGACGTTGACGACGGTCGAGTCGAGCAACGCCAAGCCCGAGCCCAGCACCGTCGTCGCCAGCACCCAGCGGCCGCGCGCCGTGCCCAGCCGGAGGACGGCGCTGTCGGTCTCGGTCACCTGCTCAGTCTAGTGAAGGCCGCTGAGGGCCTCCGCCGCGTCCCGGACGGCCCGATCCGCGACCGGTTCATCTGCCCGCAGGTCAGGTGTGGGGTCGGTAGCGGTAGCCGACACCGCGCAGCGCCGATATCGGTGAGGCGTCCCCGGACCAGCCGAGCTTGCGACGCAGCCGAAGGACCGCGAACTTGACCCGCTCGGGCGCGATCCCGGTCGGGTCGTTCCACACCTGCTCCAGCAGCTGTCTCGGCGAGAGCACGGCACCGGCGTGCTGGACCAGCACGCTGAGCAGTCGGAACTCGGTGCGGGTGAGGTCGACCGGCCGTCCGTCGACCTCGACCCGCCGGATCCGGAGGTCGACGCGGACGACACCGTCGTCGTACACGCCCGACCCGGTACGTTCGTCGCCTCGCCCCGCCGACCGCGCCCGCCGCAGCAACGCCTCGACCCTCGCCAGGAGCTCGTTGTTGTTGAACGGCTTGGTGAGGTAGTCGTCGGCACCGCCGCGGAGGCCGCGTACCTTCTCCGACTCCTCGCTGTGGGCGGTCAGCATCAGGATCGGTACGTCGGCGAAGTCGCGCACCCGATCGAGCACGGTCCAGCCGTCCATCTCGGGCAGACCCACATCCAGGATCACCAGGTCCGGTCGTACGTCGTGCACCTTGCGGAGCCCGACCCGTCCATCGGTCGCCAGCTCGAAGCCGTAGCCGCCGCGTTCGAAGAGCATCCGCAGGGCGAGCGCGACGTCCGGCTCGTCCTCGATGGCGAGGATCCTGGTCATCGGCGCTCCCGATCCAGCGGCACCGTGACTCGCACCGTCGTGCCGCGGTCCTCGACGCTCTCGACCGTGAACGATCCGTGGTGCAGCTCGACGATCGTCTTGCAGATCGCCAGGCCGAGTCCGCTGCCCGACAACCGTCTCCGTACGGCGTTCGAGCCGCGGATGAAGGTGTCGGTGATGGCGGGAACCTCGTCGTCGGGGATGCCGATGCCGGTGTCGGCCACCTCGATCACCCATGTCGACCCTGCACATCCGGCCCGGACGGTGACCGAGCCGCGGGGCATGGTGAACTTCACGGCGTTGCTCAACAGGTTGTCGAGCACCTGGCGCAGGCGGGTCGGGTCGGCGTCGAGCGGCGGGCCGTCGGCGATGTCGGCGGTCAGTCTCACCTGGCGACTGTCCGCCGCGGGCCGGTGGTCATCGACCGCGAGCTGCACCAGCTCGGACACGTCGACGGGTGACTCGTGGATCGGCAGGGTGTGCCGCTCGAGCTGGGTGATCAGCTGCAGGTCGTCGACCAGCCTCGTCAGCCGCTCCGCATTGCGTGCGATCGCGTCGAGCGCCGTCCGCTGGCGATCGGTGAGCGAACCGGAGGCCGCGTCGCCCAGGATGTCGGTGAAGCTGGCCACCGCCGTCAGCGGCGTACGGAGCTCGTGGGAGACGGCGGCCACGAAGTGGTTCTTCAGCTCCGCCGCCTCGGTCAGCACCCGGTTGCGCTCGCGGAGCTCGTGCTGGGTCGTGGTGATCTCGGTGACGTCTCGGAAGTACCACAGCGCGCCCAGGTCGGTGTCGCCGTCACGGATCGGCACGAAGTCCAGGCTCAGGCTGCGGCCGTTCATGAGCTCGAGGCCGTAGCCCAGGCACATCTTGCGGAGGGTCGCGACGTCGTCGAGCTGGGCGCGCACCGTGGCCCGCTCGCGGCAGCGGCTGGCCACGGCGCCGAGCACCTCCGAGCGCTCGACGTCTCCCCAAGCCTCGGCGCTCGAACGCCCGAAGATGCGCGCGAAGGTGTCGTTGGCCAGCACCGTCCGGCCGTCCTCGTCCTCCACCACCACGGCCGCATCGAGCTGCCGCACGAGTGCCCGAAGCCGCTTCCCTTCGATCCTGGATCGGCGCTCGGCGACCCGCTGATCGGTCACATCCAGCGCGTACGCCATCACGGCCCGCACTCCCGTCACGTCGGTCATGTCGTAGAAGACGGTGTCCATCTCCCGCCATCGGCCGTCGGCGGCGAGCACCCTGATGTCGGTCCGGGCCGCCGGAAGCTCGCGGGCGCGGACCGCACGCAGGGCGGCTGCGGCGGTGTCGACGTCGTCCGGGTGGACCGCGTCGCGCAGACCCGAGGGCAGCTCGATGTCGGGTGGATAGCCGAGCGCATCGATGATCGCATCGGAGAGCACCGACCAGGTCCCGTCGAGGCCGATCCGCACCACGACCGACCGCGCGTGCTTCACCAGGGACGAGTACGGCTCATCATTCAGACCAGCTTCCCGGAGCACGGCGTCGGGATCGAGACGCGCGACATCCTCGACGAACTCCGCAACGTCGTCCGAGTCCGCCGCAGCATCGTGGAGCAGGACCGTGGCGCGATCGACGAGATCGGAAAGGGCGTCCGGGTTCGCGCTGGTGTCCGCGTGCTCAGCTGATGGTTCCGTCTTACGACCCCCTTCTACTGGCCCTCCCCTCATCTAAGGTGCCACAAAACGACGGAAATGCGCAGAGGCAGACGCAAGATCAGCCGGTCGCACCGAGCAGCACCGCGAAGGCGCCGGCCACCAGGAACGGCCCCAGCGGCAGGTCCGACTCGAGGCTCGCCCGCCTGGTCACCAACAGAGCCAGCCCGAGGATCCCGGAGAGCACGAACGCCAGCGCGCACGCCAGCACGACCGCGGACAGCCCCCACCACCCGAGTGCGAGGCCGAGCAGGCCGGCGAGCTTCGCGTCCCCGAGGCCGAGCTGGTCGGGGCGGATCAGCACCAGCGCGAGGTAGCCCACGCCGGCCACCAGCCCGCCGATGAGGACGCCGGCGATCCGGTGCGGCTCGCCGCCGGCGAGCGCCGCGACGGTGAGCAGGCCCACGAGGATCGGGTACGCCGGCAGCGTCAGCCGATCGGGCAACCGATGCACCGCGATGTCGATGAACGCGAGCGGGACGGCCAGCAGCGCCAGGAAGGCGAACGCGAGCAGCTCGGGGCGCGGGCCGATCGCGCCCGCGACGGCACCGGTGAGAGCGGCCGCGGCGAGCTCCATGGTGCCGGCCGGTGGCCCGATCCGACGCTTGCAGCCGGGACAGCGGCCGGTCGGTGAGAGGAGCGATTGCCACTGCCGGTCGGACACCAGCTCGCGGTCGCAGCCGGGGCAGCGGGTCCGGTCGGGCTCTCCCGACGGGACCGACAGACGGAACGCCAGCGCCCGCAGCCAGGACGCGAGCAGCGCCCCGGCCGCGGAGCCGGCCATCACCATGACCGATGTCATCACAGCGTGATCCCCAGGTGCATGTCTCGACGGTAGGGCCGTCACGCGGTCCGGCCCAGGGGTCGGAAGCAGAAATGGCCGACGGTCTGTCGGCGCCCGACGGGTGTCGTCCGAACGCCCGACACGAGACGACAACGGGTCGTCCGGCCCTCGGCCAACTATGGCCGTTCGCCCGCTACAGCGTCCGCACGAGAACCGGGATCGTGAAGACATCGGGTGGCTACGGGACGCCCGGAGCCCGAGTCGGGCACTCACATCACCGTCAATCCACAAGGAGTCTCACATGCTCTCGCTCTTCACTCAGTTCTCGGCCTGGATCCACGCCCGTACGTCGTCGGACCGCGACCGCGGCGCCACCGCTGTCGAGTACGGCCTGCTCGTCGGCCTGATCGCGGTCGCCATCGTCGCGACCCTCCTGCTCCTCGGCCCTCGGCTGAACGCGCTGTTCGTCACCGTGCTCAATGCCCTGCCCGGCGGAGCCGCCGCGTAAGTCGCCTGGTCGAGAGGGCCGACCGCCGGTCGGCCCTCTCGACTCTTCTCACCCCTCGCCTCAAAGGAAACCCGAATGTCACGCATCCTCAGCCGCCCCGAGCGGGCCGACCGCGGCGCCGCCGCGGTCGAGTTCGCGCTCGTGCTGCCGCTGCTGCTGCTCGTGCTGTTCGGGCTCATCGACTTCGGCCGGGCGCTGAACGCGCAGATCGCGCTCACCCAGGCAGCTCGAGAAGGCGTACGTCTGGCTGCTCTTCAACAGCCGGGCGCCGCGGACAGGGCGCGTGCTGCCGCCGAGCCGCTGAGCGGCGTGACCGTCTCGGTCACGGCCTGTCCGGCGAATCCGGGTCCGACCGACGATGCGGTCGTCCTCGCGAACCAGAACTTCACCTTCGCCACCCCGATCGGGAGCATCGCCGACATGTTCGGCGGCGGCATCGGATCGTCGGTGCAGCTCACCGGTAGAGGAGTCATGCGATGCCTCGGCTGATCAAGCGCACCATCGACCGCACCGGGCGGGGAGGTGACGACCGCGGAGCGGTGTCGACCTTGGTCGCGATCGTGCTCGGCCTCGGACTGCTGCTCGGCATCGGCGCCCTGGTCGTCGACACCGGCATGCTCTACGTCGAGCGGGCCGAGCTCCAGAACGGTGCCGACGCGGCAGCGCTCGCGCTCGCCCAGGACTGCGGGGACGCCGACGGCTGCGCCCCGGACGCACAGCAGATCGCCACCGAGCTGGCCGGGGACAACGACGCGAGCGATGGCAAGGCCGATGCGAGCCTCGTGTGCGGAAACACGGCCGCCGGGTTCCTGACGCCGTGCCCGGCCGACGACGCGGAGTCCAGCGCGTGTCTCGGTAGCCGTCCGCCGGCACCGGGCAACTTCGTCGAGGTCCGTACCACCACCCGGCAGGACGACGACTCGACGGTGCTGCCCCCAGCGTTCGGCAAGATCCTGCGCGGCGACGACTACGACGGCCGTGGCGTGCTGGCCTGCGCACGTGCCGCCTGGGGCGGCCCGAGGGCTGCCGTCACGCTCCCGCTGACGATCTCGTTCTGCGAGTGGCAGTACGCCACCGGAGACGGCGTCGACTTCGCGCCGGCACCACCGGCCCCCGCGGACGCGAGCTACGAGCGCGTCCTGTCCGTCAAGGCGGACCACGGCGATCCGATCCCCTGCCCCGGCAGCCCCTCGGGCGGAGACCTTCCCGGCGGCTTCGGCTGGCTGGCCAACAGCGACTGCGAGGTCGACGTCGACATCGACGGGTCGTTCTCGGCGGACCCCGGCGTGTCGGGGGCGACGTGCGAGCAGCTGTTGTCGGTGGCGCGGACCTCCGGGGAACCCATCATGATCCCGATCTTCGACGTCGCCCAGGGAACCGGAAGCAACGCCACGTACCAGATGCACGGGTTCGCAGCGTTCGTGGTCACGGGCTACGACCTGGCGGGCTTCAAGGCGACCTCGACCCTGACCGGACGGAAGAAGTGCTCCTCCGCCTCCAGCGCGGCCAAGTGCGTCTTCGGCTACTTCACCAAAGACCTCGTCACCACGGCAGACACCGTGCTCGGCGGGCCGGACTTGGGCGCCACGACGGTCCAGGTCATCGGCTGAGCAACGAAAGAGAAGAGACACACCATGAAACGTTCCGTCCTCGTCCTGGGCCTCGCGCTGCTGCTCGCGGTGGTGGGCACCATGTCGGTCTTCTGGTACGTCCGCGGTGCGGATGCCCGCGCAATGGCCGGGAAGCAGGCCGTGACTGTCCTCATCGCCGATCAGGCGGTACCGGCCGGCACCGAGGCCGGGAAGGCCGTCGACACCGGCCTGCTGCGGACCGAGCAGATGCCGGCCGACACCGTGCCTGCGGGCGTACTGAGCGAGATCCCCGCGGACCTCGCGCAGCTGGTCGCCGTCGCGGACATCGCGCCCGGCCAGCTCGTGCTGCGCTCGATGTTCGACAAGAACCGGCCCAACCCGTCCGGTCTGACCGTCCCTGACGGCATGGTCGCGGTCACCGTCTCGCTCGGTGCGACCCAGGACGTCGCGGGTTACGTGAAGGCCGGGTCCGAGGTGGCCGTGTTCGACACCTATACAGAGGGCAACGCGCAGGGCCGGCCCACCGGCGACGGCCTTCCCAAGAAGCGCGGGGACATCCAGATCACCCGCGTGCTGCTGCCCCGTGTCGAGGTGCTCGCCATCGGCGGCGCTCCGGTCAAGGACGCAGCGTCGGCCAAGGAGGCCGCCGCGGCCGGCGGCCAGCAGGTCGGCGTGCTCGTCACCATGGCCGTCGACCAGCACGACGCGGAGCGGCTGATCCTCCGTTCCGAGACCGGCTCGCTCCATCTCGCGCTGCTGTCCGACACGTCCAAGGTCAAGCCTGGCCGCGGCGCCGACACCCGATCCATGACCCGCACCGAGAGTTGAGTGAGACAGCGACATGACCATCCTCTGCACCCCGTCCCAGCCCGGCGACGACCTGGTCGTCGCCCTCGGCACCGGAGTCCTGACTGCCGCCACCCTGCCCCGTGTCCGGGAGCTGCTCGAACAGCTTCCGGCCGAGAGACTCGTCGTCGTCGGGCCGGAGATCGCCTTCGAGGAGGCCGCCGGCTTCGCGACCGATCTGCGTCTGACGCGACCCCTCGTCGGTGTCGTGGCGATCCGCCCCGTGCTCGACGTCGAGACCTATGCGTACGCGATGCAGGCCGGCATCCGCGAGCTCGTCGCCACCGGCGACCTGCCCGGGCTCGCGGACGCCTGCCGGCGCTCCCGCCGGCTCTCGGAGTCGATCCTGCTGCCCGCGGAGGCAGCAACGGCCAGTGAGGCGAAGGTCATCACCGTCTTCAGCGCCAAAGGCGGCTGCGGCAAGACCACGCTGGCCACGAACCTGGCGGTCACGCTGCACGCCAACGGTGCCCGCCGAGTGTGCCTGGTCGACCTCGACCTCGCCTTCGGTGACATCGCGATCTCGCTTCAGCTCGAGCCCAGGCGGACCCTGGTGGACGCCGTCGCGATGGGCGAGAACATGGACGCGACCGGTGTGGCCGGCCTGCTCACCAGCTTCCGCCCCGGCCTGGAGTGTGTGCTCGCCCCGGTGGAGCCCGGCGACGCCGAGAAGCTTCCGGCTGCCGTGATCGACGACCTGCTCGGCGTGCTGCGCGGGATGTTCGACTACGTCGTGGTGGACACGCCGCCGCAGTTCAACGAGCACGTGCTCCGCGCGCTCGACGGGAGCGACCACCATGTGCTGCTGACGACGCCGGACCTGGCGGCGATGAAGAACCTCCGGCTCACCCTCGACATGCTCGACCTGCTCTCGTACCCCAAGGCGACCCGCAGCATCGTCCTCAACCGCGAGGACGATCGGGTCGGGATCACGGCTGGCGACGTCGAGCAGGCGCTGCGCAGCCAGCTCGCGGCCAGGATTCCCAACAATCTCGAGGTCGCCGCCTCCTTCAACCGCGGCGTTCCGATCGCGGCCGAGAAGCCGTCGCACCGCGTCAGCGTCGCGATCCAGAAGTTCGGAGCTCTGCGCATGGACGGCCCGCAGGTGCCCCAGGTGCAGACGCCCAAGGCCCCGCCTCGCCGGTGGCGTGCCGTCGGCTCTCGAAGCGGGAGAGGCGCATGAGCATGCGACTGAGCGACCGCCTTGCCGAGCAACGGCCCGGCCGGGAGCAGGTTGCAGCACACGTGGCGCCGGCAGAGGCGACCCCCGAGCCGGTCGATCCGGCCGTACGCGCGGCCCGCCACACCGACCCGTTCGCCGAGCTCAAGCGGAGCGTGCACGACAACCTGCTCGAGGAGCTCGGGCCGAGCCTGTACACCGACCAGCTCGCCGAGGACGACCTGGCGCAGCGGGTGCGGGTGACGGTCAAGAGCGTGCTGGAGCGGGAGGACACCCCGCTGACCGCCGCGGACCGCCTCCGTCTCGCCGAGGAGGTCGGGAACGAGATCCTCGGTCACGGCCCGCTCGAGCCGCTGCTGCGGGACCCCGGGATCACCGAGATCATGGTCAACGGCCCGGACCGGATCTACGTGGAGCGCTCGGGCCGCCTGTCCCCGGTGGCTGCGGCGTTCGCCGACGAGAACCACCTGAGGCGCGTCATCGACAAGATCGTCGCGCGGGTCGGGCGGCGCGTGGACGAGGCCAGCCCCATGGTCGACGCCCGACTGGCCGATGGCAGCCGGGTCAACGCCGTCGTGTCCCCCATCGCGCTCGACGGGTCGAGCCTGACCATCCGGAAGTTCTCCGCCGACCCGTTCACGGTCGCGGACCTGATCAGGTTCGGCACGATGACCAGGCCGGTCGCCGACCTGCTCTCGGCCTGCGTGCGGGGCCGGCTGAACATCATCGTCAGTGGCGGCACCGGCTCGGGGAAGACGACCACGCTCAACGTACTGTCGTCGTTCCTTCCGCACGACGAGCGCATCGTGACCATCGAGGACGCGGCAGAGCTGCAACTGCGCCAGGACCACGTCGTGCGGCTGGAGTCGCGGCCGTCCAACACCGAGGGCCGCGGCGAGATCACGATCCGCAACCTGGTCCGCAACGCGCTACGGATGCGGCCAGAGCGGATCGTCGTCGGTGAGGTACGCGACGGCGCGGCCCTCGACATGCTCCAGGCGATGAACACCGGCCACGACGGGTCGCTGACGACCGTGCACGCCAACTCACCACGCGACACGGCCTCGCGCCTGGAGACGATGGTCCTGATGGCGGGCATCGAGCTGCCGAGCCGCGCGATCCGGGAGCAGATCGCCTCGGGCATCGACCTGATCATCCAGCAGGCTCGCCTCAAGGACGGCACCCGAAGGATCACCCACATCACCGAGGTGACCGGGATGGAGGGCGATGTGCTGACCCTGCAGGACCTGTTCACGTTCGACTTCGGTGCCGGGGTCGACGAGCACGGCCGGTTCCGAGGGACGCTGCGTTCGACCGGACTGCGGCCGAGCTTCTCCGACCGGCTCGAGCACTTCGGCATCGTCATGCCCGAGCGGCTCGGCGACTTCGAGGGCCAGCGGTGAATCCGGACAGGTCCGCCCGAGCGGTGGTACGGCCCGGCCGACGGGCGATGCTCGGCGCTGCGCTCGCGCTGCTGGTGTCCCTCGCGACGCCCGCTGCCGCGGCCGCGGTCGACGCACAGCCGGGCGGCGCCTCGGTCGTCATCCTGCTCGACGCGAGCGGATCCATGCAGGGCGAGCGGTTGACGTCGGCGCAGACGGCGGCCGAGCGCTATCTCGACGCCCTGCCCGACGACATCCCCGCAGGACTGGTGACCTTCTCGGGGCCACCTCGGCTGGCGGTCTCACCCACCGTCGACCGGGATCGCGTCGACGCCGAGGTGCGGGCTGCGCAGGCTCAGGGCAGCACCTATCTCTACGACGCCATCACTCTGGGCGCGCAGACGCTCGCCAAGTCACCCGGAACTCGCAAGATGCTGCTGCTGACCGACGGCGAGGACACCGACAGCAAGCGGACGCTCCAGGAGGCCCAGGCACTTCTGCGGAAGTACGGGATCACGCTCGACGTGGGGGCCCTCGACTCGGTCCCGGCCTCAGACGCGCGCGCACAGCTGGTCGACAGCACAGGTGGGCGGCTGCTGACGGCGGAGGAGACGCAGGACCGGGCCGCGGAGCTGGTGCCCGCACCGCGGGCGGCAGCCCCGGCCGCGGTGCCGCCCGGGTGGCTGCTGTCGGTGGGCATCGTCGCGCTCTTCGCGGGGCTGGCCGGCGGGGCGTTCGCGGTGCTGGGTCCGTTGCGCCGGGACCGTCGACGGGAGCGAGGGCTCGCCATCTTGGCGCGCTATCGCGTGGCAGCGGCCGGAGCGGCTCCGCCGGGCGAGGACGCCTGGACCTCGCCGCTGCGGCACGCGATCACCTTCAGCGAGCTCATCCTCAGCTCGCGGGGCCGACGCGAGCAGGTCGCCACCGACCTCGACCTCGCCGGAATGTCGTTGAAGCCCTCGGAGTGGCTGGTCGTCCGCGCAGGTGCGAGCATCGCCCTGGGTGTGGTCAGCATGATCATCGGGGCGGCCTGGTACGTGGCCGTGCCCGTGGCCGTGCTCATCTGGTTCGCCACCCGGTCCTACCTGAGATTCCGCATCTCCCGCCGGCGCGGAGCGTTCGCGGAGCAGCTCCCGGACACGCTGAACCTCCTGGTCTCCGCCCTCCGCACCGGCTTCTCGCTGCCGCAGGCGCTCGACGGGGTGGTGCGCGACGGCACCGCACCGATCGCCGACGAGCTCGCCCGCGCCCTCGCCAGGACGCGGCTCGGCATGTCGGTGGAGGACGCGCTGGACAAGGCGGCCGGGCGGATGAGGTCCGCCGACTTCGCCTGGGTCGTGATGGCGATCCGGATCCAGCGTGAGGTCGGCGGCAACCTGGCCGGTCTCCTCGAGACGACGGCCGGGACCATGCGAGAGCGGGCGAATCTGCGCCGACAGGTCAAGGCGCTCTCGGCCGAGGGCCGGATGTCGGCGTACGTCCTGATCGCGCTCCCGATCCTGCTCGCCGGCTGGATGCTGCTCAGCAGCCGCGAGTACATCGCACCGCTCTACACCACGCCGCTCGGCTGGGTGCTGATCGTCATCGGTGTGGGGAGCCTGTCCGTGGGCTGGTTCTGGATGAACCAGCTGATCAAGGTGGAGGAATGAGCGTGCTGACACTCGGTGTCGCGGCCCTGGCTGTCGCGATCGCACTCGGCGCCATCGGTCTGTCGATGACGTGGGGGCCCGCGAACCGGCGGGTGACCAACGGGCTCGAGTCGATCGAGCTCTACTACGGAAGCGGGCAGCCGGGCATTGCGCCCGGTGGCGACGGAGTCGCGCTACCGACCCTGCTGGTCCGGCTGGGACAGCTCGCCGCGAAGCTGTCGCCGGCCGGAGTGCCGGCGTCGATCAGCCGCCGGCTCAGCCTCGCGGGCAGTCCGCGTGGCTGGCCGGTGGAGAAGGTGCTCGCCTACAAGGGGCTGGGGCTGATCGCCGGAGCAGCGCTCGGAGCGCTGCTCGGATCGCGGTCGGGGGTCGCGGTCGTCGGCTTCGGTCTGCTCGGCGCGCCCGTCGGGTTCTTCCTCCCCGATCTCCTCCTCTACAACGCCGGCTCCAAGCGCCAGGCCGTGATGCGCAAGCAACTGCCGAACACACTGGACATGCTGACCGTGTGCGTCGAGGCGGGGCTCGGGTTCGACGCCGCGCTGGCCCAGGTCGCGCGGAACACGCAAGGCCCGATGGCAGCGGAGTGCGTGCGGATGCTGCAGGAGATGCAGCTCGGCAAGTCGCGGGTCGAAGCCCTCCGGGCGCTCGCGGACCGGACGACCGTGGTCGAGCTGCGGGCGTTCGTCTCCGCGATGGTCCAGGCGTCCGACCTCGGCGTCCCGACCGGCCAGGTCCTGCACGAGCAGTCGAAGGAGATGCGGACCAAGCACCGTCAGCTCGCCGAGGAGAAGGCCCAGAAGCTCCCCGTCAAGATCCTCTTCCCGATGATGTTCTGCATCTTCCCGGCGCTGTTCATCGTCGTCCTCGGACCCGCGGTCCTGTCGATCCTGAAGATGTTCAGCGGGTAGTCCCGTGTGACGGTGCCCAGTTGGTCTCTGCAACCGTCCTGCAACCGGTTTGCACTCGGATTCGCACCCTTGGCATGGCTTCCTTGTTCTTGTCGCGATCACGTAGGACGGGGAGGGCCTCATGACGATTCGACTCGTGACGGTCGACGGGCACACGCTGCACCGATTCGGACTGTCACAACTGATGCACCAACAGCAGGACATCGAGATCATCGGTGAGGCGAGCAGCGCGGCCGAGGCGGTCGCGCTGGTCGGGGAGCTGATGCCCGACGTCGTCACCGTGGACGTCAGCCTGCCCGACCGCAACGGGCTCACGCTCGCGCGCGAGCTGCGGGACCGCTTCCCCGAGCTGGGGATCGTGGTGCTGACCTCCTTCGGCGAGGACGACGTCCTGTTCCGGGCCATGGAGACCGGCGTGTCCGCATTCGTGCCCAAGACCGCGTCGGCAACGGAGATCGTCTGCGCCATCCGGCATGCCGGGGTCGCGGCACGGTCGTTCACGGCACCCGGCCTCGCCGCCGCGCTCGTCCGGCTGCGCGACGCCCGGGACTCCTCTCCGCTGAGCGCTCGCGAGGCGGAGGTCCTGCGCCTGCTGCAGCGCGGACTGACCATCCCGCTGCTGGCCCGCACCCTGCACGTGAGCAACTCGACCGCGAAGACCTACGTGGCCCGCCTCTACGACAAGCTCGGCGCCAACAGCCGCTCCCAGGCGCTGATGGCGGCCATGGAACGCGGTCTGCTCCGGCCGCCCGCGCTCGCCGGCGCGGACGGCTGGTGAGGGCCTGCGGCTACCCGGGTTCGTCGGAACCCTCACCCACCCACGTACGCAGCCCGGGACCGTGCTGGTCGAGGGTGGGCGGCGCGGCGTGGTCGGTGGGGGTCACCTCCGCCCCGTCGGCGAAGAACCGCAGCGGCGGTCCGGGGAGGGTCAGGTGGCCGAGGGTCGAGTGGTCGACGTCGATCAGCAGGCCCTGGCTGGCGGTCTGCTCCCAGGCGTAGACCTCGTCCAGGGAGCGGACCTTGCCGGCCGGGACACCGGCCTCGGCGAGCTTGACGAGCAGCTCCTCGGCCGGCCAGGGCGCGAAGAGCGTCTCGACGAGCTCGACGACCTTCTCCCGGTTGGCCGCCCGCTCGGGGTTGGTGGCCATGCCCTCGAGGTCCGGTGAGATGTCGAAGGCGGTGCAGAACCTCCGCCACAGCCCCTCGCTGCCCACGGCGATCTGCACGGTCCCGTCGGCGCAGCGGAACAGGCCGTACGGCGAGATGCTCGGGTGATGGTTTCCCTGGGCTCGCCCGACCTCGCCTGCCACGGTCCAGCGAGTGCCCTGGAAACCGTGGACGCCGACCACGGCGGAGAGCAGCGAGGTGCGTACGACCGTGCCGCGGCCGGTGCGGTCGCGCTCGTGGAGCGCGGCGAGCAGACCGTAGGCGCCGTACATCCCCGCCAGCAGATCGGCGATCGGGGTGCCGACCCGTTGGGGGTCGTCGGGACCGGATCCGGTGAGCGACATCAGACCGGCCTCGCCCTGCGCGATCTGGTCGTAGCCGGACCGGCCGCCCTCGGGGCCGTCGTGGCCGAACCCGGTGATCGAGAGCACGACGAGGCGCGGGTTACGGGCCTGGAGCTCGTCGATGCCGAGCCCGAGCCGGTCCAGGACTCCGGTGCGGAAGTTCTCGATGAGCACGTCGGCCCGGTCGACCAGGCGCAGCAGCACGTCCTTGTCGTCGGAGTCCTTGAGATCGAGGGTGATCGACTCCTTGTTGCGGTTGGCGGAGAGGAAGTACGTCGCCTCCCGCTGCCCCTCCTCCCCCACGAACGGCGGGCCCCAGCCACGGGTGTCGTCGCCGTGTCCGGGCGCCTCCACCTTGATCACGCGGGCGCCGAGGTCGCCCATCATCATCGCGGCGTGCGGCCCGGCCAGAGCGCGGGAGAGGTCGAGGACGACGACGTCGTCGAGTGGTCCACGCATGCGCGTCACCAGCCCGGGAGGACCATGGTGGCCCAGACCAGGAGGGGACCGACGATCACCACGATGACGCTGTAGCCGAGGATCTGCTTGTAGTAGCGCTCCTCGGTGATGGTGTCGGGCCGGTTGGCGAGCATCAGCGCTCCGTTGGTGGAGAACGGGCTCACGTCGACGATGGTCGAGGAGATCGCCAGCGCGGCCACGAACATGGCGGCGGAGATTCCGCCCTCGGCGATCAAGGGCACCGAGATCGGGATGATGATGGGCAGCAGCGCCGTCGAGGAGGCGAACGCGGAGACGACCGCGCCGACGTAGCAGAGGATGAGCGCGCCGACGGCCGCGACGCCCAGGCTCGCCGCCCAGCCGCCCACGAACTCCGGCGATCCGGCGGTGTTGAGGATCGTGGCGTACGTCGAGACGCCGGCGACCAGAAGCACCGTGGGCCAGGCGATCTGGCGGATGGCGTCCTTGTGCTGGCTCGGCGAGAGCGCGGCCAGGACGGTCGCGGCGGTGATCGAGGCGAAGCCGATGTTCTTGTCGAAGAACAGGGCGACGGCGGCGACGATCACGAAGGCGGCCAGGGTGAGGACCTGCTCGGTGCGGATTCCGGGCTTGGTCCCGGTCGGGGCGAGGGTGCCGTAGCCGCGGGCCGGGACGGTCACGCCGCCCTCGTGCAGCTCGCCCGGTACGCCGGCCGCGGCGCCGGCCGCCTCATCGGGGTCGAGCCGCATGCTCATCAGCGATCGACCGCCGAGGGCGAAGAACAGGATGGTCGCCATGATCAGGTTGACCACCAGGCTGGCGACGAAGATCGTCATCTCGCTGGCGGGCAGGCCGTTGTCGACCATGACCGAGTTGGTGATCGTGCCGTAGATGCTGATCGGTGAGAAGCCACCGCCCTGGGCGCCGTGCACGACGAACATGCCCATCATCAGCGGGTTGATCTTGTAGCGGCCGGCGAACCCGAGCGCCACCGGCCCGACGATCGCGCAGGCCGCCGGGCTGGCGGCACCCATGGCGGTCAGCAGCGCGGTCACGCCGAACATCACCCACGGGATCAGTGCGACCCTGCCGCCCACCGCGCGTACGGCACTGCTGACGATCAGGTCGACCGTCCCGTTGTTCCTCGCGATCGCGAACAGATAGGTCACGCCTATCAGCGTCAGGATCAGGTCAGCGCTGACTCCGGCCAGGATCTCCTTCTCGTCGAGGTTCAGCGCGAACATCCCGACGAGCCACGCTGCGACGTACGCGAGCGCTCCCATGTTGATCGGCAGCAACGTGCCTGCCACGAACAAGGCGACCAGCGCGATGATCGCCACCCATTCCGGTCCCATCGGACTTCCCTTCTGTTTGGCCCCCGTCTGGCACCGGTGTGACTCGCATCACCATCGGCTCAGTGGCCTAGCCAATAGGACAATCGGCCGAACGTCAATACCCTGTAGCCATGAGTGAGTCCGCGCGCTTTCCACGTCCACTGCAGCGAACCCGCCTGTATGAGCAGGTCGCGGAGCAGATCACGGCCTGGATCTCGGAGAACGACCTGAAGTCCGGAGACCGGCTGCCGCCGGAGAGACAGCTCGCCACCAGCCTCGGCGTGAGCCGAGCGACCCTCAGCCAGGCCCTGGTCGCGCTCGAGGTCATCGGCGTCGTCGCGGTACGCCACGGCGACGGCACGGTGCTGACCGACAAGCCCCGGGTCGAGCGCATCACCGATGCGATCCGGGCGCACGCGGAGCGGATCCCCGACGTCATCGAGGCGCGCGACGCGCTCGAGACGAAGCTCGCCGCGCTGGCGGCGCAGCGGCGTACGCAGGAGGACCTGGACCGCATCGACGTGGCGCTGAGGGCGATGGACGAGGACATCACGGGTGGCGGGCGCGGCGTCCAGGGCGACGAGCTGTTCCACCGGGCGGTGACGCAGGCGGCCCACTCCCCTCTGCTCGAGCAGATGATGTCCGAGATCAGCGAGCTGATCCGCGAGACCCGCATCGAGTCGCTCTCCCAGCCCGACCGGCCCAAGACCTCGCTCGCCGGCCACCAGAAGATCGCCGATGCGATCGCCGCCGGCGACGCCGCAGCGGCGGCTGCTGCGATGCACGGCCACGTCATGCTGGTCAGCGACGTGGCGCTGCTCCGCGACGCATGACGCCGGTCGACCAGCTCGTCGTGCTCGCCGCGGGACTGGGTGCGGGCATCCTCACCTCCACCGTCGGCGTCGCGTCGCTGCTCAGCTTCCCGGTCCTGGTCGCGGTCGGTCTCCCGCCGGTCGTGGCCAACACCTCGAACACGGTCGGGATGACGCCGGCCGGGCTCAGCGGCTCCTTCGGCTACCGGCGAGAGCTGGCCGAGCATCCGGGCGTGACGGCCGCCGTCCTGCTGACCGCGGGCGGCGGCAGCATCGCCGGGGCGTTGCTGCTGCTGTGGTTGCCGGGATCGGTCTTCGAGGCGGTCGTGCCGTGGCTGATCCTGGGCACCTGCGTACTCGTGGGGGTGCAGCCGCGGCTGAGCCGCTTCCTGCGCCAGCACGCCACCGATGACGAGCCGCGGGTGCGGATCTCCGGGTTCACCACGGTCTTCGCGACGCTGACCGGCGCTTACGGCGGCTACTTCGGCGCCGGGTCCGGGGTGATGATGATGGCCGTGCTCGGGCTCGGCACCGACCTGGAGTTCCGTACGGTCAACGCCCTCAAGACCCTCGCCGTGATGGCCTCGAACGTGGTCGCGACGGTGATCTTCCTGGCCATCGCCGAGCTCGACTGGCGGGCCGTGGCCCTGCTGGCCGCAGGGTCGGTCGTGGGCGGGTACGTGGGGGCGCACATCGGCCGGCGGCTGCCGGCCACGGTCCTGCGGTCACTGATCGTCGTCGTCGGGATCGGCGCCGCGACGCTCATGCTCGTGCGCTGAGGTTCCGCGGCGTCAGAACGGCGGCATTCCCGTCCCGGAGAGCCGGAACCGTCCCCAGGGGTCGATGTCGGAGAGCCGCCCCTCGGCCTCGCCATGGTCGGTGCGGACAGTGACGCTCTGGCCGTTGCGTACGCCGTCGAGGGTCGTGCCGACGCGGCCGTACCAGTGGAAGTGGCCATCGATCGGCTGGAAGACGCCGCGCAGCGCGACGTCGACCTCCCAGGTGCCGTTCTCGGACTCGAGGCGCGCGGGACCGTCGTAGAGATGGCGGGGCTCGTGCTCGCTCATCGGGCCACCTCCGTAGCGCAAGCGCCAGAATACGGACGCGGCCCGATGAAAGATCCTATGGTCGCTCGCTGACGCTCGCTCATCGGGGGCTCTTTCGCAGTGGGGTGACGATCTCGGGGCGGTCCAGGGCGCTCAGGTCGACGCCGTACTCGGCGGTGGTGCCCTCGAGCGCGTGCCAGACGAACTCGCTCAGATAGCGGGTGAACGCGGCGCGGGACATGGTGCGCCGCTCGAGCCACCACTGGCCCGCGGACTCACCGATCCCGACCAGGCTGTGGGCCCACGGCTCGGCGCCGGCTGCGTCGACGCCGAGGCGGCCGAAGGTGTCGCCGAGCAGCCGCGCGAAGGTCGCCGCGATGAGCTGCTTGCCGTCCGCCAGCGGGTCGGTGCCGCCGGTGTGCTGGCGCACCACGAGAAGGTAGACGTTGGGGTGCTCGGCGATGGTCTGGACGTACGCGGCGACCCCGGCCTCGACGCGCTGGCGGGTCGAAGCCGGAGCGAGCACGGCGTCGACGACCGCGTCGAGGATCTGCTGGGCTGCCCACATCCCCACCGCTGCGTGCAGCTCGGCCTTGTCGGCGAAGTAGCGATAGAGCACCGGCTTGCTGACCCCGGCCTCCGCGGCGATGTCGGCGATCGAGACCTCAGTCCCGGCCGAGTCGACGGCGCGTACGGCTGCCGCCACCAGCTCCGCCCGTCTGGTCTCGCGGTGCGCATCCCAGCGTGAGGAGCGGCCGTCGTCCTTGACCTTCCGTGTCATGTCCTGCACTCTAGCAATTACCCGTAACTTTGGGTAACACGTAGTTCGATCACTCAGCTTGGGAGAAGAATGACCATCGCCGACCCCACCTCCGACCGGCTCCTGCGCTCGACCGCACGTCAGTCCTACGACCCGGAGGTCGACCTCGACTGGGACGCCGCGCCCGTCGAGGGACTGTGGTGGATGCAGCCCGAGCGCGTCTCCCTCTACGGCACCCCGACCTGGGACCGGCTCAGCCAGGAGCAGCGGCTCGAGCTCTCGCGGCACGAGGTGGCCAGCATCATGAGCGTCGGACTGTGGTTCGAGGTGCTGCTGATGCAGCTGCTGCTTCGCGAGGTCTACGGCGCTGACCCACGGACGGCGCGCACCCAGTACGCGCTGACCGAGATCGGGGACGAGACCCGCCACTCGGTGATGTTCGGCCGCGCGATTGCGGCGATGGGCGCACCGGCGTACGGCCCCAGGCCCGCCGTCCTGCGCATCGGGAAGCTCGCTCCGCTGCTGCACGGACCCAGCGTCTTCTCGGCGACCCTCGTCGGTGAGGAGCCGCTCGACCGGTGGCAGCGTGAGCTGATGAAGGACGAGCGCTGCCAGCCGCTGACCCGGATGGCCTCCCGCATCCACGTCACCGAGGAGGCCCGCCACGTCACCTTCGCTCGCGAGGAGCTCGCCGCGGCGATGTCGCAGAAGATGGGGCGTACGCAGCTCCGGATGCACCAGAACCTCACCGCCCGCTCGGCCTACGTGATGGCGCGCTCACTGGTCCACCCGGACTGCTACGCGGCCGTCGGCCTCGACCCGATGACGGCCCGCCGCGAGGCGCTCGGCAATGAGCACTACCGCGCGACGCTGGCCTGGATGGGCGAGAAGATGATGCCGTACCTCACCGAGCACGGGATGGTCTCAGCGAAGGACCGCAAGCTCTGGCGGGCATCGTTTCTTGTGCCGCGGAGCTGACCTGGGGAGCCGGTTTCCCAGATCCGGCGGGCGGCAGCGCCGAAGTTCTGTTGCGGGCTCGCGGTCAACCTTGCCAGCATGACTCCGTGAACTTCAGGTCACCATGGCTGGCCCTCGTGGGATTCGGGATCGTCGCGCTGGTGATCTCGGGGTTCACTGCTGCGAAAGGACAGCTAGGGGCCGAAGGCTGGTTCGTGCCGGCGCTGCTGGGTGCGGGAGCGATCGTCGTCGGTCTCGCCCAAGAGGTGCTGGGTGGTCGGATCAGACGTGCCGAGGAGCTCGCACAGACCAGGCGTGAGTCCCAGATCAAGAGCCGGGAGAGCTACCACGGTTCCTCTCGCAAGTTCCCGCAGGTCAAGGAGATCGCCGACGACACCGTAGTACGCGACCTCGGCATCCATCCCGCGATTGCTCTCACCGCCGGCGTTGAGACAGATCCAGATCTCTCCGAGACGCTCCCGACGTACGTCGCACGAGAGGTCGATGCACAGCTGCGCAACGCCCTGGCCCAAGCGAAGCAGCGAGGCGGGCTCGTGATCGTTCACGGACGGTCCGGGCGCGGAAAGTCGCGGAGCCTGTGGGAGAGCCTCAAGACGACGGCACCGAGCTGGCGCCTCTTCGCTCCGTCCGACTACGACCAGCTCGTCGGCGTACTCGCGGACGGGAGCAGCCTCGGCGAGACGGTCGTGTGGCTCGACGAGATCAAGCGCTTCCTCGGCCCAGAGCGGCTCCGGCTCGCAGAGGTCCGACGGCTGCTCAACGGCAAGGCTCCGGTAATGATCGTCGGGACCATCTGGCCGGAGATCTACGACGAGCTCATTCGCCCGCCCGGGGATGGTGAAGCGGCGCGCTCCGATCGGACCTTCGACGCCCGAGAGATCCTCACCAACCAGGCGACGGTCATCACGATGCCGGATGATTTCACGGATGCCGAGAAGCAGGCCGCCGCCGGCCTCGGCATCTCCGACTCGCGGCTGGCCGAGGCCGCCGACTACACAGGCGAGCTGCCGATGACGCAGGTGCTCGCGGCAGCGCCCGCGCTGTTCAGGAAGCTCGACCTCGGCGGCAACACCTACGGCACAGCCGTGGTGCACGCCTGTCTGGATTCGCTTCGCGCCGAGCACCCGGTCCCGGTCCCACTCGACGTGATCAGGGCTCTGGCCTGGAACTCGCTCACTCCTGCGCAGCAGGCTGCGCTGACGCCGGAACCGCCGGACGCAGTGAGCGACGACTGGCTGAAGGAGGGCATCGCCTGGGCCACGGAGTCGGTCAACGGCGTACGCCCGCCCGCGAGCGGGGCGATCAGTCTTCTCGAGCCGCGGGTCGGTGGCTACACGGTCTCGGACATGCTCCTCCAGCGCGCCTCGTCCGGAGCCGACCTCGCTTATGCTCGTCTCCGGATCATCGTGGATGCTGCCTCTCCGCAGGCGGCCGGATCGATAGCGCAGACCCTCTATGCCCGACACGACGCGGCGGGCGCCCGGCTGACCGCGGAGACCGCAGCGCAACGAGGCAGCTCGACGGCAATGGCCGTGCTCGGCGATCTCTATGCCGACGACCGAGACTTCGTTTCGGCGAAGACGTGGTACGACAACGCCATAGCAGAAGACCCTGGTCACGCCAGAGCTCTGGCGGGGCTGGGGGCGGTTGCGGGATCCAACGATGATCCGGAGGGTGCACGCCGATGGTACGAGCGCGCACTGGAGGCCGACCCCAAGCATGCGCGAGCGATGGACGGAATCGGCAGACTCGAGAACCGCGCCGGGAACACCTCAGAGGCAGAGCGCTGGTTCCGCAGGGCCATGAAGGCGGACCCGACCTTCCTCAAGGCACCGCTGAGTCTCGGCTCGCTTGCCCTTGACTCCGGAGACCTGGATGCCGCCGAGCGTTGGTGCACACACGCGCTGAGCGTTGATCCGACTGATGCCAGCGCTATGGGGGCCATGGGCCGAGTGGCCCTCCGGCGAGACGACAGGGAATCCGCTCGATCGTGGTTCGAGCGTGCTGTTGCCGCCGACCCCAGAAGCGTTGAGGCGATGGATTACCTGGGTGACCTCGAGCGCGAAGAGGGCAACGTTGCGGCAGCGGAGCGCTCGTATCGCCGCGCGCTGGAGATCGACCCGACGTACGAGTTCTCGATGGCTGGCCTCGGGCTCCTTGCCGAGCGCACTGGCGATGCCGCCGAAGCGCGCCGGTGGTACCAGAGCGCGCTGGATTCCGCTCCGAACTACGCGTGGGCGATGGCACAGCTTGGATCACTTGCCGCAGAGTCAGGTGACGTCGCCGGCGCGCGTGAATGGTACGAGAAGGCGCTTGACACAGGCAGCGCCTACGCCTGGCTCATGGTCGATCTCGGAGACCTTGCTCGAACCGACCACAAGCCCGCGGAGGCCAAGGAGTGGTACGCCAAGGCACTCGACGTAGATCCCACGTACGCCATCGCCCATGCTGGACAAGCCAAGCTTGCCCGGGACGCCGGTGACTTTATCGAGGAACGCTTGTGGTGCATGAAGGCGCTGGAAGCAAATCCGACATACGCCTGGGCAATGGCCGAGCTCGGGTTCCTCGATGCTGAGGCGGGCGCCGTCGAAGATGCACGTTCCTGGTATGAGAGGGCGTTGGAAGCTGACCCGACCTACGCCTGGGCGATGATGCAGTTGGGGTTCTTGGCCGAGAAGTCAGGCCGGACTGACGAAGCACGCTCCTGGTACGAGAGGACCTTGGAGGCCGATCCCGAGAACGCCTTCGCCATGGACGGCCTCGGGGACCTCGCCCGTAAGAACGGCCACACCACAGAAGCCGAAGGGTGGTACCGACGGGCGCTCGTCGTCGATCCCGAGTATGTGTACTCATTGACCGGTCTAGGGCTACTCGCTGAAGACGCGGGCGAAGTTGACTCCGCACGCGCCTGGCACGAGCAGGCGCTGGCGGCCAACCCGGAGAATGCCTGGGTAATGGTCCTACTCGGGGATCTTGCGCGCCGTCGCGGCCGCATGGCCGAGGCCCAGGAGTGGTATCACCATGCCCTCGAGATCGACACTGAGTACGCCTTTGCTCTGTCTCAGCTCGGCTTGCTCGCCCAGGAGTCTGGCGATGTCGACGCTGCAGAGTCGTGGTACCAAAAGGCGTTGGACGCCGATCCGAAGCACGTTTGGGGCATGACAATGCTCGGCGAGATCGCCGAGGACCGCGGCGACGACGGGAAAGCCCGATCCCTTTACATGCGGGCGCTGGACATCGAGCCTGAGTTCGCCTTCGCACTTGATCATCTTGGTGATCTGGCGCGAGGAAACGGCCAGGTCGGCGAGGCGAAGGAGTGGTATACCAAGGCGCTCGAGACTGATCCTCGTTACGCTCCATCGCTGGCTGGCAACGGCATGCTTGCCGAAGACCATGGCGATGTCGATGAAGCTCGGAACTGGTACCACCGCGCACTCGATGCGGACTCCAGCTACAGGTGGGTCGTCACGAGGATCGGAGACCTAGCGCTTCGCGAAGGGGACGCCGAGCGAGCGCGCCGATGGTTCGAGCAGGCACAAGCAATGAGTCCCGCTTCGGCCGAGCCGTTGGTCTACCTGGGCCGCCTGGCAGAGGTCTTGGGGCAGTCCGAGCAGGCGACCGAGGCGTACGAGCTGGCCTTGAAGGCCAACCCGCGCAGCGCGTGGGCGTTGTGCTGCAGCGGGGTCAACGCGCGCCGTTCCGGGGACCCGTCTCTGGCTCGGACTCGATATCAACAGGCTCTCGCAGTCGACGCGCGCGATGACACCGCCCTGAACAACCTGGGCGTCCTGGAAGCCGCGGCTGGCGATCTTGAAGCTGCGGAGGCCTACTACCGAGACGCAATCACGGTGAATCCAGCCACCCCATGTCCGATGACGGGTCTCGGAATGCTGGCCGGGATGCGCGGAGACTACGAGGTCGCACAGGAGTGGTTCGAACGGGCGCTGTCGGTCCATGCCCTCTACGCCCCGGCGATGCACGGGCTGGGCGTACTGACTCATCTCCGAGGGGATTTGACCGAGGCCGCGACGTGGCATCGGAAAGAGGCGACGTGGACCATCGGCTGGTCCTGCCCAGGGGACAACGAATTCAGCATCCTGACCGAGGACCTCTGAAACTCTCGGCCATCAACGCGCGTCAGATCACGGCGAGGCGGTCGACCAACAGCTCGATCCGGCGCTCGGCGTCCTCCGGCAGGAGGCGCCCCGACCGGGTCAGGGTCGCCAGTCCGTGCAGGGACGCCCAGAAGACCTCGGTGAACAGCTCCGGCTCGACGCCGTCGCCGGCGACCTCGCCCAGTGTCTCCATCAGCGCCGCGAAGGCGTCCTTCAGCTGCTCGGGGGTGTCCTCCTGGGCGTACGCCAGGCCGCCGTCGAGCTGGAACAGAGCGTCGTAGACCGCCGGGTTGCGCTCGGCGAAGTCGAGATACGCGCGGGCGAGGGCGGCAACTCGCTCGCGCGGAGCGCTCACGGCCGCAGTCGCCGACCGCATCGCCGCGGCCATCTCCGAGGCGCCCTCGAGAGCGACGGCACCGATGATCTCGCGCTTGCCGCGAAAGTGGCTGTACAGGACCGGCTGGCTGTATTCGATGCGCTCGGCGAGCCGGCGCGTCGTCACCGCGTCCCAGCCCTGCTGCTCGGCGAGCTCGCGCGCCGTCGCCACGATGAGCCGCTCGCGGTCCGCCCGCTCGCGCTGCTTGCGCTCCTGTACCGACATGGCTTGATCCTAGCAGTGCTAGGCATTCGAGCAGCTGTCATGCTCCATCGAGAGTCTCGGATCCACCGACGACGATGGTGAGCTCGACGTCGACGTCAGCGAGTCCCTCTGCGTCGAAGGCCGACCGGAGCTCGCTGCCCTCGGGAGCAGGTGGGACGCCGATCACCACCACGTGAAGGGAGCTCCCCCGGAGGAACACGTCGGACACCTGCCAGCCCTTCGCCGCCGCCCAGGAGGTGGCAATGGGTTCGGCCTGGCTGACCAGGCGCTGCTCCTGCAGAACGCGAACGCTGCCGGCCGCGAGCGGAACAGCGACCAGGACGAGAGAGGCGGCGACGGCGACCAGGGAGCGCCCGCGGAGCCGACCGACCCGGACGTCGGTGATTTCTGCCTCAGCGGCGACATGGCGGACACCCGCCGCGAGCATCAGGACCGTCCCGGTGGCGATGATCGCGGCCACGTTGGTGCCGAAGAGGAGCAGGGCGCTGGCTGCCTCGCCGGCCGCGCCCGATTCGAGGGTGAGCCCCACAACTGCGAGCGGCGGGACCAGCGAGATGGCGATCGCCACACCAGGGAGGGTGTCGGAGACGTCGGGCCGCACCAGGGCGAACGCACCGACCATTCCGGTCGCGACGGCGGCAAGCAGATCGATCAGCCGCGGGCTCACCCGGCCCGAGACCTGGCTGTTGGTGGCCGCGACGACATCGACCTGCACCATCAGTCCGATCACGAACCCGATGAGCACGACCGCGATCGCGGCACCGACCACCAGCGCGATGTTCGTCACCAGCTGGCGCCGATCCGCGAGGACGAGCGCCAACGCCGTGCCGAGGATCGGCGTCATCAGCGGCGCCACGATCATGGCCCCGATGACCGTCGCGGTGGAGTCTGCGACCACTCCGGCGGCGGCGATGACGCCGGCGAGCACGAGCAGCACCCAGAACGCCGTGAGGTTGCGCCGACGGTCGCCCACCGTCAGGAACAGGCGTTCGGTGATGCGCGATATGTCAGCCGCCGTGACGGCCAGAGCTCCTGTCATGCACGAAGGATCCGTCGTGCTCACCTGCCGCGGCTCCCCCGGAGCAGGTGAGCATCAGCGTCAGCGGAAGGCGGACTCGCCCGTGAGCGCCTGGCCGATGATGAGCTGGTGGACCTCGCTGGTGCCCTCGTACGTCAGGACCGACTCGAGGTTGTTGGCGTGGCGCAGGATCGGGTACTCGAGGGTGACGCCGGCGGCGGCGAGGATGGTGCGGCACTCCCGAGCGATGGCGATGGCCTCGCGGACGTTGTTGAGCTTGCCGAGGGAGATCTGCTCGGAGCGGAGGGTGCCCTCGTCCTTCAGGCGGCCCAGGTGGAGAGCGAGGAGCATCGCCTTGCCGAGCTCGAGCGTCATGTCGGCGAGCTTGGTCTGGGTGATCTGGAATCCGGCCAGGGGCTTGTCGTAGATCTCGCGTGAGGCGGCGTACGCGATGGCGGACTCGAGGCAGTCGCGGGCCGCGCCGACGGCGCCGAAGACGATGCCGAAGCGGGCCTCGTTCAAGCACGACAGCGGACCCTTCAAGCCCCTGACCTCGGGGAACGCGGCGGACTCCGGGAGGCGTACGCCGTCGAGGACGATCTCGCCGGTGACCGAGGCGCGCAGGGACAGCTTCTGCTTGATCACCGGCGCCGAGAAGCCCGGGGTGTCGGTGGGGACCACGAAGCCGCGGATCCCCTTGCCGTCGGGTCCCTCGTCGGTCTGGGCCCAGACGACGGCGACGTCGGCCACCGGGGCGTTGGTGATCCACATCTTGGTGCCGGATAGGATCCAGTCGCCCGAGGCATCTCGGCGGGCCCGAGTCCGCATGCCGGCCGGGTTGGAGCCGAAGTCGGGCTCGGTGAGACCGAAGCACCCGATCGCCTCGCCGGCGGCCATCCGCGGCAGCCACTCCTGCTTCTGCTCCTCGCTCCCCCACTTCCAGATGGCGAACATCGCCAGCGAACCCTGCACGGAGACCAGCGACCGGATCCCGGAGTCGGCCGCCTCGAGCTCCATGCAGGCCAGGCCGTACGCCGTGGCGCTGGTGCCCGCGCAGCCGTAGCCCTCCAGATGCATCCCGAGCACACCCAGCTTGCCGAGCTCGGGAGCGAGCTCGCGGACCGGGACCTCGCCGGCCTCGAACCAGCCCGCCAGGTGCGGCTTGATCTCCTTCTCCGCGAAGGATCTCACCGTGTCGCGGATCGCGCGGTCCTCATCGCCGATGAGTGCCTCGGTGCCGAAGAGCTCGAGCGGGGTCTGGGGCATGGGGTCTCCTTGGGGTCGAGAGAGGACGCTGCCGATTGTGTCACCCGTCACTGGAAGTCGTTTGAACCGTTCGCCACCGCGCTCCGTAGTAGGGGTGAAGGCCGGCATCGGGTCAGCCTCCAGGCGAGAGGAAACGGCGTGCGGACACGTACGAAAGCAGCAGTCGGGATCGGTGCGGCAGTGGTCGTGGTCGGAGGCGCTGCGGTGATCTTCGGACCCGGTTGGTACGCGGACCGGGCCGAGGACGCGGCCGCCGACAAGCCCAGCCTCAGCGCGTCGGCCGCGCCTGCGGACGGCGCGGACAGCAGCGGGACATGGACCGTCTCGGACGGCTCCTTCGCCGGCTACCGCGTCGACGAGGTGCTGCGGGGCGAGGACGTCACCGTCACCGGCCGGACCGAGGACGTCACCGGCGAGGTCACCATCGCCGATGGCCAGGTCACCGACGCGAACGTCGAGGTCAAGGTCGCGACGATCGCCACCGACTCCGACAACCGTGACGGCTACTTCCGCGAGAACGCGATCGAGGCCGATCAGTTCCCCACCGCCACCTTCGAGCTGACCGAGCCCGCCACCCTCGAGGAGGGCGCGACCGAGGTCGAGCTCGTCGGTGACCTCACCGTGCACGGCGAGACGAAGTCGGTGACCGTCGACGCCGAGGTCGGCGGCGACGGAATCAACGCGCTCCAGGTCGTCGGCAGCGTCCCGATCACCTTCGCGGACTTCGGCGTCGAGGCGCCGAACCTGGGCTTCGTGAGCGTCGAGGACACCGGCAGCGTCGAGTTCTCGCTCGACCTGGCCAAGAGCTGATCCGGGACTCTGGGATCCTGGGTGCGTGCGGGAGGTGACATGGGTGCGGAGGACGAGCTGCTCGTAGCGGTGCACGACGCCCACTCGGAGGCGCTCTACCGCTACGTCGTACGCCGCACCGGTGACGCCGAGGAGGCGCGCGACGTGGTGCAGGAGACGCTGCTGCGCGCGTGGCGCCACCCGGAGGTGCTGCAGCGGCCCGACGAGGGCGTACGCGCCTGGCTGTTCACCACGGCCCGCAACCTCGTCATCGACGACCTGCGCAGCGCGCGCCGAAAGCGGGAGTACGCCGCCGAGTCGCCGCCCGAGGCGACCCGGGCGGACGAGACCCAGGCGGTGCTCGACTCCTGGGTCGTCGCCGATGCGCTGCTTGCCCTCTCCCCCGAGCACCGTGCGGTGGTGGTGGGCGCCTACTACGGCAGCCGGTCGGTCACCGAGCTCGCCCACGAGCTCGACATCCCGCCCGGCACGGTCAAGTCCCGGCTGCACTACGGTCTGCGAGCCCTGCGTCTCGCCCTGCAAGAGAAGGGGGTCACCTCATGAACGACGACCTGGACGCCTCCGCACACGAGACGTACGCCGACTGGGACGCGTCCTACGTGCTCGGGGCGCTGAGCCCGAGCGACCGTCGCACCTACGAGCGGCACCTGGCCGGCTGCAGCGTCTGCCACGACGCCGTCGCCGAGCTCGCCGGCATGCCGGGGCTGCTCGGCGCGCTCTCGCGCGAGGAGGCCGAGGAGCTGCTCGAGGAGTCGGCCGTCGAGGTCACGGCGCCGCCGCTGGCGGAGCTGGCCGGGGCCGTACGCCGGTCCCGGCTGCGTCGCCGGGCCCTCGCGGTCGCGGCCGCGGTCGTCCTGCTCGCGGGCGGGACCGCGATCGGTGGCCTGGCCATCGGTCGCGACGGCAGCCGGTCGCCGGTCGCCGACCCCTCGGCCCCGGTCACCCCGACCAGCTCGACCAGCTCGACGGCCGCGAACGTACGTACCGTCGACCTGCGCCCCGTGGGCAGCGTCGACATGTGGGCCCAGCTCGTCGTCACCCCGACGTCCTGGGGCACCAAGCTCAACTGGAGCTGTCACTACCCACCCAAGCCAGGCAAGAACCCGCCGGGGCCGTCCGACTATCCGGTCGAGCCGGTGACGTACGACCTGGTGCTGGTCGGCCGCGACGGCGCGCGCACCGTTGCCGGGTCGTGGACGTGGTCGGGTGGGGAGACGCTCGGGCTGGACGCCTCCTCCGCGGTGCCGATCTCCGACGTCGAGCGGGTCGAGATCACCCTCGTCGGCGAGGACACCGCGGTCGCGGCAGCCTCGCTGACCTAAGGCCCTAGAGTCCGAGCTCGGAGACGGTCTTCTCCCGCATCTCGACCTTGCGGACCTTGCCGGTCACGGTCATCGGGAACTCCTCGACGATCAGGACGTAGCGCGGGATCTTGTAGTGGGCGAGCTTTCCGCTGGCGTACGCCTTCAGGGTCTCGGCCGTCATCCGCTCGGCGCCGGGGCGCAGGCGGACCCAGGCGCAGAGCTCCTCGCCGTAGGTCTCGTCGGGCACGCCGATGACCTGGACGTCCTCGATGTCGGGGTGGGTGTAGAGGAACTCCTCGATCTCGCGGGGATAGATGTTCTCGCCGCCACGGATGACCATGTCCTTGATCCGGCCGACGATGTTGCAGTAGCCATCTGCGTTCATCACGGCGAGGTCACCGGTGTGCATCCAGCCGTCCTCGTCGATCGCCGCCCGGGTCTTCTCCTCGTCGGCCCAGTAGCCGAGCATCACCGAGTAGCCGCGGGTCTGGAACTCGCCCGCCTCGCCCCGGGGCAGCACGGCGCCGGAGGTGGGGTCGACGACGCGTACCTCGACGTGCGGATGCACCCGGCCGACGGTGGCGGTGCGGTGCTCGAGATCGTCGTCCATCCGGGTCTGGGTCGAGACCGGCGAGGTCTCCGTCATCCCGTAGGCGATCGAGACCTCGCTCATGTGCATCTCGTTGACGCACCGCTTCATCACCTCGACCGGGCACGGGCTGCCCGCCATGATCCCGGTGCGCAGCGTGCCGAGGTCGAAGGTGCCGAAGTCAGGATGGTTCTGCATCGCGATGAACATGGTGGGTACGCCGTAGACGGCCGTGCACCGCTCGTCCTGGACGGCCGCCAAGGTGGCCGCCGGGTCGAAGGCCGGGCCCGGGATCACCATCGTGGCTCCGTGGGTGATGCAGCCCAGGTTGCCCATCACCATCCCGAAGCAGTGGTAGAAGGGCACCGGGATCGCCAGCCGGTCGTTCTCGGTGAAGCCGATCGTCTCGGTGGTGAAGTAGCCGTTGTTGAGGATGTTGCGGTGGCTCAGCGTCGCACCCTTCGGATAGCCCGTGGTGCCCGAGGTGTACTGGATGTTGATCGGGTCCTCGGGGCTCAGCTCGTAGCTGACGTGGTCGGCCAGCCGCTCACCGGCGCCGGCTTCGAGGAGCGCGGTCCACTCCGGGTCGCCGATGAAGACGGTCTGCTCGAGGTCGGGGCAGTCGCCGCGGACGTCGGCCACCATCGAGCGGTAGTCGGAGGTCTTGAACGCGGGGGCGGAGACGAGCATCCTGATGCCCGACTGGGTCAGGGCGTACGCCAGCTCGTGGGTGCGGTAGGCCGGGTTGATGTTGACCAGGATCGCGCCGATCTTCGCGGTCGCCACCTGGGTCAGCGTCCACTCCGCGCAGTTGGGTGCCCAGATGCCGACCCGGTCGCCCTTCCCGATCCCGGCCTTGCGCAGGCCGACGGCCAGCGCGTCGACGTCGCGGCTCATCTCGGCGTACGTCCAGCGTCTGCTCTGCTGATCGCCTCGGGCTCCGCTCCGGCCGCGATCGACCAGGGCCTCCCGGTCACCGAATCTGGCGACGGTGCGGTCGAAGCTCGCGCCGATCGTCTCCTCCAGCAGCGGGGTCGTCGTCTCTCCGGCAGCGTAGGAATCCGTCATGGGCCCAGTGTGACCTGAGTCACGGGTGGGTTCCAAGGGTCTGCTGAGAGTGTCAGTCCCCGGTGATGAGCTCCGCGGCGCGCTCGCCGATCAGGATCGCGGGCGCGTTGGTGTGGCCGCGCACGATCCTGGGCATGACCGAGGCGTCGGCGACGCGGAGGCCCTCGACGCCGCGTACGCGCAGCCGGGGGTCGACCACGCTGGCCTCGTCCGTGCCCATCCGGCAGGTGCCGGTCGGGTGGTAGAGGGTGTGGGCGTGACGTGCCAGGAGCGCGTCGGCGACCTCCTCCGCGGACGAGCCCACCGGGACGTCGGGGCGCAGGAACTTGCCGAGGAACGGCTTGAGCGCGGGCTGCGAGGCGATCTCCAGCGTCACCCGGACACCTTCGACGATGGCAGCGCGGTCCCTGCCTTCGGGGTCGGAGAGGTAGCGGGGGTCGATGATCGGCTTGGCGGCCGGGTCCTTGGAGGTGAGCGTGACGCTGCCGCGGCTGGCCGGGTCGACGAGGATCGGACCGGCGACGACCGCCTCACCCACGAACGGGATCAGGCCCTCGTCGAAGAAGCCGACCGGGGCGAAGATCATCTCGATGTCGGGCGCCTCCAGGTCGGGGCGCGAGCGGATGAAGCCGTACGCCTCGCCGACGTTGGAGGTGAGCATCCCGCGCCTGCGCAGCAGGTAGTTGAGCAGGTGACGTGCCGACTCCGCGGTCGCGAGCGAGCCCTGCTCGACCTCCCAGCCGATGCCGGCGACGAGGTGGTCGGTGAGGTTCTCCCCCACCTGTTTCGCATCCCGTACGACCTCGATGCCGAGGTCCTTCAGGTGGGCGGCCGGACCGATCCCGGAGAGCATCAGCAGTTGCGGAGTGTTGATGGCGCCGCCGGAGAGGATCACCTCGCGCCGGGCGGCGATGGTCCTCTGCTGTCCGTCGACGACGGCCTCGACGCCGGTGGCACGGGTGCCGTCGAAGATCACCCGCGACACCAGGGCGCCGGTCACCACGTTCAGGTTGGCGCGCCTGGCGGCGGGCTTGAGGTAGGCCGCGGCCGTGCTCCACCGGGCGCCTCGGCGCTGGGTCACCATGGTCTCGACGTACGCCTCGGGGTTGGGGCCGTTGGCCCGTCCGCGCCGGTAGCCGGCCTGCTCGGCGGCCTGGAGGAAGGACTCGGTGTAGGGACGGGGGCTCCGCTGCCGCTCGACCCGGACCGGCCCACCGGTGCCATCCAGCGCGGTGGCGTCCTCGACGTCCTCGAGCTTCGCGTACGTCTTCTTGACGACGTCCCAGCCCCACTCGGGCCCGGCCGCCGCGCCCCACTCCTCGTAGTCGGCCTGGAGACCCTTGACCCACATCATCGCGTTCATCGAGGACGAGCCGCCGAGCATCCGGCCGCGGGGCCAGTAGATCCGTCTGCCGCCGAGCGCCGGCTGTGGCTCGGTGGAGTAGTCCCAGTCGTGCTCGGACCGGAAGAGCTTCGAGAACGCCGCCGGGATGTGGATGTTCATGCTCTTGTCGCGCGGTCCGGCTTCGAGCAGGGTCACCTGGACGCTCGGGTCCTCACTGAGCCGTGCTGCGAGGACGGCCCCTGACGATCCGGCCCCCACCACCACGTAGTCCGTGGTGAGCTCCTGGACGCTCGTCTGGCTCATATCTCTCCTCCGTCAACGCTGACAAGGGTGGGCTGCCACACTGAACGTACTGGGACCGATCCGGCTTGTCAGGCCCTCCGATGGATTCCCGCGGGTCAGCGAGCCGTTCGCTGTGCCTCGCCGAGAACCAGCAGGTGACCGCCCATCGGCGTCGAGCCGGTGACTTTGGCCCCTTTTTCTCGGCGGCGCCCCCGCCTAGCGTCGATGTCAAGGAGACGAAACCCGTCAGGAGGGATGACATGCCTCCGCACTGTGACTCGTTGGACGGTCCCGTCGTCGCTGCGGCTCGCCAAGCGCTGGAAGCGGCTGATGTGGACCTTGTCCTGCCGTTCGTACCCGCCGAAGCGGAAGCCGAGGTCCGCGCGGCCTACGACCGTGTGGCGCCGCTTCGTGACAACGCACCGCGGGTCCGCGAGACCGCCGAACTGTGGTTCTTCGAGACCGTGGTGCGCCTGCACCGCGCCGGGGAGGGCGCCCCATACACCGGCCTGAAGCCGGCCGGGCTCTCCGTCGGTCCCGTGATCCCCTTGGCCGAGCGCGCAGTCGAAACGGGCTCGAGCCAACAGCTGGGCGACTACCTGACCGATGTCCTGCGCAACGAGCTCGAGCAACGCCTTGATGCCGTGCGCGCCCTGGCCGCACACCGCGCCCGGTCCCTGGAGGATGAACGACGCTACGTGCAGGCCATGCTCGGCTACGAGGTGTACAGCCATCACCTCTACGGTGCGATGCGGGCCACCGACCACCACGAGGCGGGTGCGCACTCGCACGCGGAGTAGGTGCGCGCCGAGCCTCAGTCTGCGAGGAAGGCACCCAGGGCGTAGGCGGGGTGGCGGTCGAGGTTGTGGCGGCCGCGGTCGTAGCGGCGGGTGGTGCGGGGATCGGCGTGGCCGGCGGCGTCCTGGACGTCCTCGAGAGGTACGCCGGCCTCACGGGCCAGGGTGACGAAGGTGTGGCGGAGGCTGTGCGGGGAGAGCTTGTCGCCGTGCTCGATGCCGGCCGCGGTGCCGAGCCTGCGGATGAGTCGGAAGGCCTCGGAGCGGTGCCAGCGGTTGCCGGTGGCGGTGATGAAGACCGGGCCGTCGGCCCGGGCGTCGAGGTAGGCGTCGAGCGCCTGTGAGGTCGCCGGGTTGAGGACGACGTCGCGCCGGGCGCCGCCCTTGCGGGTGATCGTGAGGATGCGGTGGCCGCGGGCGTGGCTGAGGTCGGCGACGTCGGCGTTCAGGGCCTCGGAGATGCGCAGGCCGTCGTGGAGCAGGAGGGTCACCAGCGCCGCGGCGCGGCTGGAGTGCTCGCGCGCGGCGGCTAGGAAGGCGCGCGCCTCTCCCCTGTCCATGCCGAGTGTCTGGGAGTCGTTGCTGGTCTTGGGGCGCTTGATGTGCTCGGCCGGTGAGGCGCTCAGGACGTCCTCCGCCACGCCGTAGCGGTAGAAGCCGGCGATCGCGGAGAGCCGTCGCGCGATCGTCGCCGGGCTGCGCCTCGTCTCCAGATGCCGGGCGTAGCCGTCGACCATCGCCCGGTTGGCGGCGAGCGGGTCGATCTCCAGCGCGGCGCACCAGCCGAACCAGTCGGCGAGGTCGCGTCCGTACGCAGCGCGGGTGTGGCCTGCGTAGGAGAGCAGGAACCTTCTGGCGAGCGCTTCGGCCCTCTTCTCCTGGGGCAGCTCCCTCAGGTCTTCGAGGAACAGCTCTCTGACGGATTCCGTCACGGAGAGGTCTGTTGTAGGGGTCTGCGGACGGTGCTCGATCGCGCTCACAGGCACACATCATAATGCCGGTTATGTTGTGTGTCTCATCGGGATCTCATCTAAGCGGGCTTTAGTATTCGTTACGTGTTTCGTCACGCTATGCTGACGTAATGACGGAAACGATTGCTGTCGAGGAGAAGCTCTGCCGCTTCCCTGGCTGTCCGCTGCCCGCGGCGGCGTCGGAGAGCGGAAGCGGCCGGCCGCCGGAGTACTGCGACGACCCCGCCCACAACCGTGCCGCCGCCTGGCGGGAGCGGAAGCGCCTGCAACGGCTTGTCGAGACACGGGATCCCGAGGAGACCGCGCGACCGGTGCAGGCCGCCCAGCAGCGGGCCGCGGAGATCACCACCCAGCTGACCCAGCTCGCCGACAGGTTCCTCGACCAGCTTCCCAAGGCGCTCGAGGAGCTGCGTACGCTCGGCGACCTGACCGCTGCCGAGGCCCAGATCGCGACCGTGCAGAGCGAGGCACAGGAGCAGATCGCCGCCGCGAGCGCTCGTGCCGTGCGCGCCGAGCAGGCGCAGCGTACGGCCGAGGCGGAACGCGACGAGGCAGATGCGGCCGCGGCCGAGGCGTTGGAGGAGTCGGAGCGCTCGGCCGAGATCTTGCGCGAGGCGCTCTCGGCCACGACGGCGGCCGAAGAGTCCCGCCTGGCCGCACAGGCGGCGCTGGAGAGAGTCGAGGCGGAGGCGGCTGCCGCGGCAAGGTCGGCCTCCGCGACGATCGCCTCCCTCGAGAAGCACATCGAGGAGACGACCTCGGCGCGCGACACCCTGTCCGAGAAGCTCGAGAAGCTGCGGGCCGAGCACGCCGCGGCCGTGCAGCGCCGGCGGAGCGAGACCGCGCGTGCCGACCACGCCGAGAAGGCGACGGCACGGCTCCAGGAGCAGCTGATCGCGGAGAAGAAGGCCGCCGAGAAGGCGGCATCGAGTGCGGAGGCGACGATCTCCGGGCTGCGTACGCAGCGCGACGCCGCCCGGGAGCAGATCGAAGCACTTCGCGACCAGGTGGCCGACCTTCGCGGGAGCGAGGCGGCGGCGAAGGCGGATCGCGATGCCACCCGCGCCGAGCTGGAACGTGAGCGCGCCCACGCGAGCGAACGGCTCGAGGATCTGCGGGCGGCACACCAGGCGCAGGTCGCGCAGCTGGTGGAACAGATCGAGCGGCGTACGGCATCACCGGAACTACCGGAAGAGGGTGCGTGACACGCGGGACCCCAGTTGGAGCTCAACGGACCACATCCGCTACTGTTCTTCTCGCAAGCGGACGTAGCTCAGTTGGTAGAGCGCAACCTTGCCAAGGTTGAGGTCGCGAGTTCGAGCCTCGTCGTCCGCTCCATTCGAGGGCCGCCCATTCGGGCGGCCCTCGGTCAATTTCCCGTGGCGAAACCAGCATCTCGCCGCAACTGCTCTAGGATTTCACTGTTCTGGGAAATCTTGTGCACCGGGTGTGGATCAGCCCGGAGGCGAAGCCGACAACCGAAGGACTGTGCGTGGGGGGCGTTGAGTGAGCGGGAAGTTCATCGACGCCTATGCCGTGCTCGAGATCGGTCCGGACGCGGACGACGCGGCCGTCCGAGCTCGCCATCGTGAGCTCGCCAAGCAGTTTCACCCCGACCGTGGTGGTCGTGCCGCCGACGGCGAGCTGATGATGCGCATCAACCGGGCGCGCGACGTGCTGCTCGATCCGGTGGCCAGGGCCACCCTCGACGAGGAGCTCGCCCGGCGCCGCCGTAAGGCCGCCGCCTCGGCGGCCGCCGGGAAGCCGACCGCGTCTGCTTCTCCTACCCCGCCGCTCAGCCGCGACCGGCGCTGGCGAGCCGAATGGGGTGCCACGACCCCGCGGCCCGCCCCGGCGCCCGGAGGCGGCAGCTCCCCCGCCCCGGTGCCACCGCCGGCTCGGGTGCGCCCGTCTGCCAGCCGGCTGCGCCAGGCCACTCGGCAGGCTCGAGCGGCGAACGCCGCGCTCTCCTCGCGACAGCGGACCCCGGCACCGAAACCCCCTCGCACGGTGACCGAGCCGCCGCCTCCCCAGCCCGCGGCCCCGCAGCCCGCGGCCCCGCAGCCCGCGGCCCCGCAGCCCGCGGCCCCGCAGCCCGCGAACCCTCAGCCGGTGACTTCACAGCCGGCTCCCCCGCAGCAGAAGACCGCGCCGTCGGCCGACAAGCCGACCAACGCCTGGTCGCTCTACGCTGTGCCGCTCGACGCGGTCTCGGTCGCGTCGCTGGTGGCCAGCGTGCTGATGTGCGGCCCGCTCGGCTTCATCTTCGGCATCATCGGTCTGGCCCGCACCGCCGACGACAAGCGTCGCGGCCGTTGGGCCGCGGTCGCCGGCATCGCCATCAGCAGCCTGACGATGCTCGTCGCCGTCGGCTATGTGATGCAGGCGATGTCCGCACCTTCGCCGTGACGCGGTGATCCGCCCAAGGGCCACTCGGCGATGGTCCGGCATCCGTGGTTCGCGTACCACTGCAGGCTGATCCGGTCGGCGTGACATCGCGCCGGGAGGAACGGCGCGAGGGACGTACGTGTCGAGTCGAGTTCCACTCCCCCGGCGATGTGGTCGACGGTCAGGTGCGGCACCGGTTCGAAGAGTCCGTCATAGGGCGGGCACTGCGGGAATGCCGCACCCAGCTCGGCGGTCAGCGCCGCGAAGGGCTCGGCAGGGTCAGGGTGCAGATAGATCGTGCCCCCGGCGAAGAGACGTACGTCGTCCAGCACGAAGTCGAACGGCACTGCCGCGGCCGCGATCTTCCCGACCCGCTCCAGATCGTCCGTCGTGGGTGCGGCCAGAAACGGCGCGAGCAGCGTGATGTGCGCGTGTACGAACGTGGGGTCCGCGGAGACGAACGAGTCGTCATAGTGGCGCGTCCGCTCCAGGACGTACGCCTCCAGCTCGGGCACCGGGACGACGAGCACCGAGTGCCCCGCGGAGGATCTGCTCATGGCGGGATTCTCGCGGGCAGGCCAGCGTGATGACCACTCGACGCGGACCGCTCGCCACTCGGCTAAGGTGCCCGGGTGTCTACGCCTGAGATGCCCGCCGAACTGCTCAAGCACGCCCTCGACGCGACGGGGTTCATGCCTCCTGAGGAGGGCACGGCACTGTTCGAGTACGCCGTGGAACGGCTGCCGCACGGACCGGCCGTCGAGATCGGGACCTACTGCGGGAAGTCATCGGTCTATCTCGGCGCTGCGGCGAAGCTGACCGGGGGCACGGTGTTCACCGTCGACCACCACCACGGCAGCGAGGAGAACCAGGCGGGCTGGGAGCACCACGACACGACCCTCGTCGACGAGCGCACCGGGCGGCTGGACACGCTGCCGACGTTCCGGCGCACGATCGAGCAGGCCGGCCTCGAGGACGAGGTCGTCGCGGTGATCGGCGCCTCGACGACCGTGAGCCGATGGTGGACGACGCCGGTCTCGCTGCTGTTCATCGACGGCGGCCACGGCGTGGAACCCGCTCAGCTGGACTACCGCGGCTGGGCCCCGAAGGTGATGCCCGGCGGTCTGTTGCTGGTCCACGACGTCTTCGCGGACCCGGCCGACGGCGGTCGGCCGCCGTACGAGGAGATCTACCTCCCCGCGCTCGCCTCGAAGCAGTTCGAGGAGATCGACGCAGTCGGCTCGCTACGCGTGCTGCGACGCCTCTGAGGTCTCGCACCCACACTCCAACGCCAGCTCCTCGAACGGAGCGGCGAGGGAGGTGCCGCGCATGATGCCGGAGCCGGGGGTGGAGCCGCCGTAGCGCTCCCCCAGCGCGTCCGCGGCCAGGATGACGGCGGCGGCGGTGAAGGTGGAGTGCTCCTCGGGCCAGTAGGCGTTGGGGTTGGGGTTGGGGTAGTCGGGCGACTCGTAGACCCAGCCGGTCCAGTAGCCGCCGTCGTCGGCGCGCATGTGCTGCATCTCGGTCAGCAGCCGGAGCGCGCGGCGATGGTCGCCGATGTTGTCGAGGGCCATCGCCAGCTCGCAGGTCTCCGCGCCGGTCACCCACGGGTTGGTGTCGACGCAGAGCGCGCCGAGGCCGGGGCGTACGAAATGATCCCAGCGCGACGCGATCAGGTCGTGCCCGTCGGCACCGACGACGGCGCCGCCGAGGACCGGGTAGTACCAGTCCATCGAGTGGTGCGACTTGTCCTCGAACGAGGCGCGGTGGTGGCGCAGGGCGTGACCGAGCCGGCCGCCGACGATCTCCCACTCCGGCTGCGGGTCGTCCATCAGGTCGGCCAGAGCGACCCCGGCGCGCAGCGACTGGTAGATCGAGGACGAGCCGGTGAGCAGCGCGAACGGGTCGCGCGGGGTCCAGGCGATCCCGCCGAAGGGCAGCTGCAGGCCGACCACGAAGTCGAGTCCCGCGCGCACCGAGGGCCACAGCCGCTCCACGAACGCCCGGTCCCGGCGGATCAGCCAGTGGTGCCAGAGCCCGACGGCGAAGTAGGCCGACATGTTGGACTCGCCGATCGTCTCCACCGCCGAGCCGGCGACGATCTTCATCGGCCAGGACCCGTCGCCGTTCTGCAGCGACGGGATCCAGTCGTAGGCAGCCTCGGCCTCCTCCACCAGGCCGCCGACGAGCAGTCCCATGGCCGCCTCGACGTGGTTCCAGATGTCGGTGTGCTGACCGGGGACCCACGGGATCGCGCCCGACGCCTCCTGGGCGCGGGCGATCGACCCGGCCGTGGCGACGATCTGGGCTGGGGTCAGCACCCCGTCGACGTACGGGATCTCGACTCTCATCCGCGAATCAGGCGGCCGAGGTGGGGTCGGTGGCGATGGGGCCCGGCTTACGGAAGTAGAGCACCATGCTCTTGCCGATCATCGGGTCGAGAACCTTCCCGGCGAGGCGCAGCGGGAGCGGGTTCTTCATGATCTCCCAGACCAGGATCTGGTGGTACGCCTTCACCAGGACGTGCTTGTCGTTGTCGACGCCGACGGCCGACTTCAGCCACCAGTAGGGCGCGTGCAGTCCGTGGGCGTAGGACTTGCCCTCGAAGATCATCGCCTCACCAGGGGTGCCGTCGTTGGGCCGGCCGGCCTTGGTGACCTTGTCGATGAGCTCGTGGTCGGTGTAGATGCGGATGTGGCCGCCGGTGGTGTTGTGGTAGTCCTCGGAGAGCTTCCAGTTGACGACCTCGGGCAACCAGCGCGGCACCGAGATGGCGAGGGTGCCACCGGGACGCAGCACCCGGACGAGCTCCTTGATCGCGTCGACGTCGCGGTGGATGTGCTCGAGCACCTCGGCGGCCACGATCCGGTCGAACTCGCCATCGGCGAAGGGCAGCGACAGCGCGTCCCCCTCCTTGACCTCCGCGTTCGCGCCCTCGGGGACCTCGTCACGCATCGCGAAGAACCAGTCGCTGACCTTGGCCAGCTCCTCGGCGTCCTGGTCGAACGCGATCACGTCGGCGCCGCGGCGGTACATCTCGAAGGCGTGGCGGCCGCCGCCGGCGCCCATGTCGAGCACGCGCTCTCCGGCCTGAAGGCCAAGGCGGTCGAAGTCAACGGTGAGCACGGCTCACTTCCTCTCGTCTGTGTGGAACTCGTCGATGGACTGCTGATACAGGGCCGTCATCCGCTCGGCCACGGCGTGCCAGGAGAAGTGCTCCTCGACCCGGGCGCGCCCGGCGGCCGAGTAGCGGGCCCGGCGCTCGGGGTCGTCGAGCAGCGCCGCGATGGCCTGTTCGAGCTCCTCGGTCTCGCCGGGGGTGACCTGCTTCGCGCACAGGTCGTCGGGGCCGACGACCTCGGGGATCGCGCCGGCGCGGGAGACGACGAGCGGGGTGCCACACGCCATCAGCTCGGCGGTGGGCAGCGAGAACCCCTCGTAGAGCGAGGGCACGCAGGCGATCTCCGCGGAGCCCATCAGCTCGACGAGCTCGGCGTCGGAGATGCCGTTGACGAAACGTACGTGGTCCTTGACCGCGAGCTTCTCGATGAGCTGCTCGGTCGGACCGCCCTTCTTGGGCTTGGAGACGAGGACCAGCTCGAGATCTCGTTCGGTACGAAGCTTGGCGAAGGCCTCGAGCAGGAAGGCGATGCCCTTCAGCGGGGCGTCGGCACTGGCCATGGCCAGGATCCGGCCCGGGGTGCGGGGCCCGGTCGGCGGGACGAACTCCTCCGGTACGCCGAGATGCACGGTCTGCACCCGCTCGGAGGGGACGCCGAAGTCGGTCAGGATGTCGCGCTTGGAGTTGTCCGAGGGCGTGATCACGTGCCGCAGCTGCGAGGCGACCTTCGCCTGCATCTTCACGAACGAGTACCAGCGCCAGACGCCGAACTTCTTCTTCCAGCCCTGGGCGCTGTCCAGCTCGATGCGCCGGTCGAAGGAGATCGGGTGGTGGATGGTGGTCACCAGCGGCAGGCCGACTTCGGGCTCGATGCTCAGCAGCGGGGTGGCCAGGGTCTGGTTGTCGTGGACGATGTCGAAGTCGCCCTTCCGCTCCTTCAGCACCTTGAGGACGCGCTTGGCGAAGGTCAACGGCTCAGGGAAGGCGCCGGTGCGCATCCGGGCCCACTCCTCGACGTCGACCAGGTCGCGCAGCTCGGAGAGCTTCGGGTTGCCGAACGGGTTGGGCTCCTCGTAGAGGCCCAGGCTCGGCACCTTGGTGAGCGTCACACCCTCCCCCACGAGGTCGAGCTCGGGATAGGGCTGACCGGAGAAGACCTCGACCGTGTGCCCGAGCTTGGCGAGCTCCCGACTCAGATGGCGGATATAGACGCCTTGACCGCCGACGTGCGGCTTGCTGCGATACGACAGCAGAGCGATCCGCATCCGCCACCTCCCTCAAACCTAGGCAGAGCAAAACTAGAACGTGTTCTATACTAGCAGGTAGCCAGCGCGAGTCACTCTAATGCAGGCGCTTCACCAGACGGTGTCGGGCTGGGCGTCTAGGCTGGTGGTGTGGAGGGTTTCTGGACCCGGTTCCGCCTCGACCCGAGGCAGGCCGACAACGCACGTATGCGCGCCTCCGATGCTGATCGGGAGGTTGTACGCGCCGTCCTCACCGATGCCTTCGCCGATGGCCGGCTGACCCGCGAGGAGCACGACGAGAGGGTCGACACCCTCCTGGAGGCTCGTACGCTCGGTGAGCTGCCCGCGCTCGTGGACGATCTCGTGGCCGCCGAGCCGGCTCCCGGCGAGCCCGGGGCGAACCTGCCCGAGACGCTCGGCTTCCGCGAGCAGGGTGCGGCTGCCTACCGCAAGGAGCTCCAGGAGGCGCTCGCCACCTTCTTGATGGTCAGCCTCATCACCTGGGGCATCTGGCTGTTCACATCGGCCCCCGACGGACATCCGTGGCCGATCTATCCGATGCTCTTCCTGGTCGTCAACCTGGTCGGCACCGGCGTACGCCGCGAGGCGATCGTCCAGCGCGAGGTGCACCGCCTCGAGAAGAAGGCCGCCAAGAAGGCGGCGAAGAAGGCGGCCAAGACCGAGATCGAGGCAGCCCCCGAGACAGCTGCCCCGATCCTCGACCCGCCGGCCCAGTCCGAGAAGGACCGGCCCGACGATCCCGCCTAGGCGCCCAGCTGCGGGTCGCTCACGGAGGGACGTCCGTTCTCCAGGTGGCCGGCGAACCCACGCGCCCAGGTGGTGCCCGGAAGCGTGAGGGTCAGGTCGTACCAGCCCCCGGTGGCGCGGGTGTCCAGGTGGCGGGAGCGGATCTCGCCGGCGTACGCGCTGGTGATCTCGGCCTTACGAGGCGCGGTCACGGTGAGCCGCTGCGAGCGGCCCTCCCGCCGCAGGTTGGCGGGCGCGGGGTCGGCGCCCGCGGTGCCGGCGTAGGAGCGGAAGAACCCGTTGGGGCCGTGCAGGTGGATCTCGTAGTCGCCGCTGACCGGCCAGCGCACGGAGAGGGTGTCGCCGGCGCCGACGGTGTAGCTGTGCGGCGCGCCCTCCGGGGCAAGCAGCCGGGCCTGGAAGTGGGCGCCGACGCTGCCGGTGTTGCGGATCTCGACGGCGATCTCGCCGACGGCGGCGGTCTCGACGACCTCGAGCCGGTAGGGCGTCGGCCGAGCCGGGCGGGTGCCGCGCTCCTGCGTCGGCATCGTCCCGTTCGCCGGCGCCTCCGGGACGTAGTCCGGGTGCCGCTCGCGGTCGGCGGGCTCCCACCCATTCGTGTCCGGGAGCACGGGCGGCTCGGCGGTGCGGGAGAAGTCGAACGCCGAGGTCAGGTCACCACACACGGCGCGACGCCAGGGTGTGATGTTGGGCTCGGCGACACCGAAGCGCTCCTCCATGAACCGCAGGATCGAGGTGTGGTCGAAGGTCTCCGAGGAGACCCAGCCGCCGACGCTCCACGGGGAGACGACGAACATCGGCACCCTCGGCCCGAGACCGTAGTGGCCGTCGCCGTGGGAGCCGGTGTAGAGCTCGTTCTCCGTCGAGACGGTCGACTCCCCCGGCACCAGCGGGCTGTTGATGTGCGGCGGCACCAGGTGGTCGAAGAAGCCGTCGTTCTCGTCGTAGGTGATGAAGAGCGCGGTCTTCGCCCACACCTCGGGGTTCGAGGTGAGCGCGTCGAGGACCTTGGCGATGTACCAGGCGCCGTAGTTGGTCGGCCAGTTCGAGTGCTCGGAGAACGCCTCCGGTGCCGCGATCCAGCTGACCGAGGGCAGGTTGTCGGCCTCGACGTCGGCGCGCAGGATCTCGAAGTAGTCCTGTCCGTCGATCGCACGGGTGCCGGTGCGGGCCTTCTCGAAGAGCGGGTCTCCGGGCTGGGCGTCCTGGAACCTGTTGAAGTAGAGCAGCGAGTTGTCGCCGTAGTTGCCGATGTAGGCGTCCTTGGTCCAGCCCCACCAGTTGTCGCCCTCGGCGTTGAGGCCGGTGCCCTCGTCCTGGTAGACCTTCCAGCTGACCCCGGCCTTCTCGAGCCGCTCGGCGTAGGTGGTCCAGTCGTAACCGGCCTCGTCGTTGTAGAGCACCGGCCCGCCGCCCTTGCCGTCGTTGCCGGTCCAGCCCGAGAGCATGTAGTAGCGGTTGGGATCGGTGTTGCCGATGAAGGAGCAGTAGTAGGCGTCGCACACCGTGAACGCGTCGGCCAGCGCGAAGTGGAAGGCAGCGTCCTGCCGCTGGAGGTACGCCATCGTGGTGGTGCCCTTGGCCGGCACCCATCGGTCGTAGCGACCACCGTTGATCGCCTGCTGGCCGTCGGGCCAGCTGTGCGGGAGACCCTCGAGGAAGGCGGCGCCGAGGTCGTCGACCTCGGGATGGAACGGGAGCAGCTCGCCGTCACCGTTCGGCTGGTGCCACACCGGCTTGCCCGAGGGCAGGATCGCCGGGTGCGGGTCGCCGAAGCCGCGTACGCCGCGCAGGGTGCCCAGATAGTGCTCGAAGCTGCGGTTCTCCTGCATCAGCACGACCACGTGCTCGATGTCGCGGATCGTGCCGGTCCGGCGGGCGGCGGGGATGGAGGCGGCTCGCGCGATGCTCTGGTCGAGCATGGTCAGCGCGGCTGCGCCGCCGGCGAGACCTAGGAACCGACGACGATCGATGTCAACCACAGGAGCTCCTTGACGTGGGGGTGGACGGCCACCATCGCGGCTCAGATGTTCACCGAGGCAACAGGTGACTGGTCCTCAGATGACCGGCGGGCGAAGAGTTCGCCGTCCGGCCGCAGCCGGCGGCGCAGCTGCGCGGCGACGTACGCGGCGACGACGAACATGACCAGGTCGGCCGCGATCAGCGCGATCAGCCAGGAGGCGTCGGCCGGTCCGTCGATCCGCTGCTGGACGTGGAGGTGGGCGACCATCGCCGAGACGATGAACCCGACGCCGGCATAGAGGGTGATGCGCAGATCCACCCGCTCCTCGTCGACGCCGCGCACCCAGTGCCGGCCGACCCGTAGGATCGCGAGCGAGGTGAGCGCCGCGATCACCGGCAGGAACGGCACCGCGTAGCGGGCGTGGATCCAGCCTCCGCCGGCGTGGAACGAGGCCAGGTTGACGATGATGATGACACAGTAGATCCCCATCAGCGCCCGGACGGCCACCTCCAGGCGGCGCTCCAGGACGGTCGGCGCCGGCCCGGGGATCACGACGCGGCGCATCACCCCGTCCGGCCTCGGCCGGGCCTTAGCGTTGACGTCGAGCACCAGGCCGGTGACCGTGAGCGCCAGAGTGGCCGCGGCAGCGAGGATCCAGATCTTCGGGATGACGTCATCTGCCCACAGCGAGCCGTAGAGGTGCAGGTAGAGCTCCGGGTTGACCAGCTGGAAGAGCGTGTCCCCATGGGTCTGGCGGGAGAACTTCTCGAAGAGCGCCGCGGAGGCGGTCGGGTCGCCGTAGAGGACGATGTTGCGTACGTAGAACCAGCCGATCACGGCCACCGGTGCCAGCCCGATCCGGATCGCCAGGCCCACACCCCGACGGAACGTACGCAGCGTCGGGTCGCGCAGCCACAGCGCGGCCAGCACACAGGCACCCAGCACGAGCAGCGCCACCAGGCCGGTCGAGCGGAAGCTGGCCGCCGCGACGCCGGCGACCGTCGCCCAGATCAGCCGGTCGCGGGTCACGCCGTCGCGAACCATCCGGAAGCCGAGGAGCAGGGTCAGCGAGGCGGCGACCGTGCCCCAGCCGTCGTTGTAGATCGCGCCGCCGTCGTAGGTCACCGCGCCACAGCCGAGCACCATCGCCGCGGCGAGCACCGGGACCACCCGTCGCCTGGGCACCAGCTCGCGCGCCAGCAGCCCGACGAGGATGATGCTCAGCGCGTAGCCGAGCGCGTTGAGCAGCCGCATCCCGAGCAGCGTCACGCCGACCCCTGCCGCACCGCCGACGGCGTCGCCGAGCCAGACCAGCGGCAGGCTCATCACGTAGAACAGCGGCGGGTGGTTGGCGACCCAGATGTCGCGGCGTGGCTCGTCGAGGCCGAAGAGCGCCTCGGCGAACTGCGGATAGCGCACCGGGTCGGCCGGCGTGTTGGTGCCGATCGTGGGCAGGACGCCCTGGGACAGGACGATGGCGTAGGCGGCGTGCTGCTTCTCGTCGGCCTTCAGCAGCGGCGGCATCCCGATCGCGTACTGCGCACTCATCGCGAAGCCGAGCACCCCGAGCAGGAGCAGGCATACGGTCACCTGGGACAGCGAGCGCGTCGGCGTGAGCACCTCGACAAGCTAGTGGGCCGGGGTGCCGTTCAGCCGGCACCGCGGTTTGCGGTCAGGTGACGAGTCGGCGAACTGTGCGTGGTGCCCGCGGCGGCCGCGCTCAGTCGACGACCATCGAGGACCCGGCCGCGACCTGCTCCCGGGTCGTACGCCGCCGCACGTCGCGTCGGTGACGCCAGATCTGCACCACTCCGAGGCCCCAGAACAGGTACTGCACCGACATCGCCCAGCGGAACGCCTCCGGCGTGTAGGCGGTAGACGCCCCTGGCGTACGCCAGTCGAGGATCCAGCCGACCAGCACGATCACCAGCAGCGCGGCGACGAAGCCGCCCTGGTTGATGATCCCGCTGGCGCTCGCCATCCGCGCGGGCGGGTTGCTGGTGCGGCCGACGTCGAAGCCGATCATCGAGGCCGGTCCGCCGAAGCCGACCACTGCCATCAGGAGCAGCAGCACCGGTAGCGGCGCCTCACCCGGCCAGGCGAGCACGAGCGTCCACACCGACACCAGGGCCGCGATCATCGTCAGCGCCACCGTCGAGCGGTGCCACGGGTGACGTCCGGCGAGCACGCCCATCACCGGGCCTGCGGCCAGGGCGGCGACGACGGTGACCGAGAGCAGGGTGCCGGCGAGGGTGTCGGAGAGCCCTTCTGCGGTCACCAGGAACGGGAATCCCCACAGCAGCCCCATCAGATGGGAGCTGAACGGGGTGGAGAAGTGGATCCAGAAGCCCAGGCGCGTGCCCGGCTGGTACCAGGACGCCTTCAGGCTCCGGCCCAGCTCGCGCGGTTTGAGGGAGGTGCCTCGGCGGTGTCGGTCACCGGGTCCGTCGTGGACGAAGAGGCGCAGCAGCACGAGAAGCACCGGGCCGATCAGCGCGGCCGTGAGGTAGGCCCTGGTCCAGCCGAGCTGGCCGAGCGCCCACGTCATCGGGACCGCCGCCGCGATCGCACCCAGCTGTCCGACGGTGCCGGTGAGCTGGCTGACCAGCGGCACCTTGCGGGCCGGGAACCACGATGGCACCAGCCGCAGCACGCAGATGAACGTCATCGCGTCGCCCATCCCCACGAACGTGCGCGCGAGCAGCGCCAGCGGATAGGAGTCCGCGAACGCGAACCCCGCCTGAGCGAGCGCCAGGATCAGTGCACCCGCGGAGAGGACCGTACGCGAGCCGAACCGATCCACCAGCAGCCCGACCGGCACCTGCATGAGGGCATAGACGAGCAGCTGCAGCATGACGAAGGTCGCCAGCTGGCTGGCGCCGATCCCGAAGCGCTCGGTGGCGACCAGACCGGCGACCGCGAGGCTGCTGCGGTGGAAGACCGCCAGGCCGTAGACCGCGAGGGCGATACCCCACACGAGCCATGAGCGTGCGGACGACTGGGGGTCTTCGTGGCTCACAGAGAGAGGTTACGGCGCCTTCGAGCTCGTCGAGATGCCGGTGGTCTCTCGTGGACGGCCGGAGGCGACCTCGGTCACAGGCCCGCTCGCCACGTGCGCGGCGAGGGTGCGCGGAGTGTCGAAGGTGCCGGGGCGCATCCGCCGGCGCAGCTCCGTGGCGACGTACGCCGCGACTGCGAACATCACCAGGTCGGCGGCCACGAGGGCGACGAGCGCGAACGTGCTGCTGACCGGCCCGTCGACGTACTGCTCGGTGTCGAGGTGGCAGACCAGGCCGACCACCATGAAGGCCAGCGAGACGCCCAGGCCGATGCGCAGGTCGCGGGCCTCGTCGAGCGCGGTCACGCCGGTTCGCGAGCCGGTCGGGATCCGCAGCGGCAGGAGCCGCCCCAGCCGGAGTGCGGCGATCCCGGCGCCGGCGGCGAGGAACGGCAGGAACGGGACCGCGTAGCGAGCGTGGATCCAGCCACCGCCGGCGATGAACCCGGCGACGTTGAACAGGATCAGCAGGCAGTAGCCGCCCAGGAGCGCCCAGATGGCCAGGTCCTGGCGGTGCTGCATCGTGCTCTGCGGGGTGAGGCGGATCCGCCGCAGGACTCCCGTACGACGGGGGTTGGCCTTCGCGGCGGCGTCGAGCACGAGGCCGACCAGGGTGAGCGTGAGCACGATGACGGCTGCCTGGCTCCAGGTGTTGGCGATGTTGCCGTCGGTCCACAGGCTGCCGAGCAGGTGGCCGTAGAACTCGGGGTTGACCAGCTGGAACAGTGTGGTGCCGTTGGGCTCGCGCCCGAACTTCTCGAAGAGGGAGCCCGACGCGGTCGGGTCACCGTAGAGCTGGATGTTGCGCACGTAGAACCAGCCGAAAACGACCACCGGCGCCATGCCGATGCACGCCGCGATCCCGACGGCTCGCCAGAACGTACCGCGCAGGAACGTACGCAGCGACGGCTCTCGCAGCCACATCGCCACCAGCACGCAGGCGCCGAGGAACAGGACCGCGACCAGACCGGTCGAGCGGAACCCGGCCGCCGCGACACCGACCGCTGCCGCGGCGACCAGGCGCTCACGGGTCACGCCCTGGCGGATCATCCGGAACCCGAGGTAGAGCGTCATGAACGCCGCCGCGGAGGACCAGCCGTCGTTGTAGATCCCGCCGCCCACGAAGGTCATCGCGCCGCAGCCGATGCACATCGCCGAGGCGATCACCGGCACCGCCGGGCGTCGTGGCACCAGCTCGCGCGCCAGCAGGCCGACCATGATCGTGGTCAGGGCGAACCCGAGAGCGTTCAGCAGACGCATGCCGAGGAGCGTCAGGCCTGGCGAGCCGACCGCGTCGCCGAGCCAGACGAGCGGCAGGCTCATCGCATAGAAGAGCGGCGGGTGGTTGGCGACCCAGATGTCGCGGTGGGCCTCATCGGCCCCGAAGAGGCTCTCGGCCAGCTGCGGGTAGCGCGCCGGGTCGTCGGGGATGTCGGTGTCGATCGTCGGCAGCGTCCCCTGGGACAGCGCTACCGCGTACGCCGCGTGGGCCCGTTCGTCGGCCTTGAACAGGGCTGGCATCGCGATCGCCACCTGGGCGCTCATCGCGAAGCCGAGCACACCCAGCAGCAGGACGCAGATCGTGGATTGGGACATCGAGACCCGTGGAACAGTCACATTCACGACGTTAACGGGCGAAACTGACGGGACACACGGGCCAGGGCTCACGGTCGGTGAACAGCGCGCGACGGGCCGGTAGCCGACGGTTGACGCAACTCCCCGCTGGTCGAGCCGGATTCGTGAGGGACGAACGAATCCGGCTCGAGACCAACGCAGTCCCGGCGGTGCTCGATAGGACCGTGTTGGTCTCGACACGCCTCCGCCTAGCGGCTCCGGCGGCTCGACCAGCGGCGGAAGCTACTTCGTCGCCAGCGCGCTCGCTTCGCTCGCGCGCCGCTCCTCGTTCGTCGGGAACGGGCGTAAACCCTAGAAGGCGCCTTCGGCGCGAAGGGGGCTTACGCCCACTCCCTCCTCACTTCGTCGCCTCCATCATCTGCCGCAGCTCCTTCTTGAGGTCGGAGATCTCGTCGCGCAGACGGGCGGCGACCTCGAACTGGAGCTCGGCGGCGGCACCCTTCATCTGGTCGGTGAGATCGCCGATGAGCTGAGCCAGGTCGGAGGAGGGGAGGCCGACGAGGCCGCGCTCGCGGGCCTCGCGGGCGGCGTCGCCGAGCATCGGGGTCGGCGACTTGGCCGTGGTCTTGCCGGCGCGGCCCTTGGCCTCGGTGCCGGCCCAGGTGCTGAGCAGCTCCTGGGTGCTCTCCTCCTCGCGGGCGAGCATGTCGGTGATGTCGGCGATCTTCTTGCGCAGCGGCTGCGGGTCGATGCCGTTGGCCTCGTTGTAGGCCATCTGGATCGCGCGGCGGCGGTTGGTCTCCTCGATCGCCGACTCCATGGAGGGGGTGATCTTGTCGGCGTACATGTGCACCTGGCCGGAGACGTTTCGGGCCGCACGGCCGATGGTCTGGATCAGCGACTTGTCCGAGCGCAGGAAGCCCTCCTTGTCGGCGTCGAGGATCGAGACCAGCGACACCTCGGGGAGGTCGAGACCCTCACGGAGCAGGTTGATGCCGACCAGCACGTCGTACTCCCCCAGCCGCAGGTCGCGGAGCAGCTCGATCCGCTTGAGCGTGTCGACCTCGGAGTGGAGATAACGCGTGCGGATCCCGGCATCGAGGAGATAGTCGGTGAGGTCCTCGGACATCTTCTTGGTGAGCGTGGTGACCAGGACGCGCTCGTTCTTGGCGACCCGGTCGTTGATCTCGCCGATCAGGTCGTCGATCTGGCCCTTGGTCTGCTTGATGATCACCTCGGGGTCGATCAGGCCGGTCGGGCGGATGATCTGCTCGACCACGTCGGGTTCGCCGCCGTCGCGGCTGACCAGGTCCAGCTCGTAGTTGCCCGGGGTCGCGGAGAGGTAGATCGTCTGGCCGATCCGCTCCAGGAACTCCTCCCACTTCAGCGGCCGGTTGTCCTGGGCGCTGGGCAGCCGGAAGCCGTGCTCGACCAGGTTGCGCTTGCGGGACATGTCGCCCTCGTACATCCCGCCGACCTGCGGGACCGCGACGTGGGACTCGTCGACGACGAGGACGAAGTCCTCCGGGAAGTAGTCGAGCAGACAGTTGGGCGCCGAGCCGCGCTCGCGGCCGTCGATGTGCATCGAGTAGTTCTCGATCCCGGAGCAGGACCCGACCTGGCGCATCATCTCGATGTCGTAGGTCGTACGCATCCGCAGCCGCTGCGCCTCGAGCATCTTGCCCTGCTTCTCGAAGGTGTTCAGCTGCTGGTCGAGCTCGGCCTCGATGCCGTTGATCGCGCGCTCCATGCGCTCGGGGCCGGCGACGTAGTGGGTCGCGGGGAAGACGTAGAGCTCCTGGTCCTCGGTGAGGACCTCACCAGTGACCGCGTGCAGTGTCATCAGCCGCTCGATCTCGTCGCCGAAGAACTCGATCCGGACCGCGTGCTCCTCATAGACCGGGAAGATCTCCAGGGTGTCGCCGCGCACCCGGAACGTGCCTCGGGTGAAGGAGAGGTCGTTGCGGGTGTACTGGATCTCCACCAGCCGCCGCAGGATCGAGTCGCGGTCGTGCTCCTCCCCCACCCGCAGCCGGATCATCCGGTCGACGTACTCCTGCGGGGTGCCGAGACCGTAGATGCAGGAGACGGTCGAGACCACGATGACGTCGCGCCTGGTCAGCAGCGAGTTGGTGGCCGAGTGGCGCAGCCGCTCGACCTCCTCGTTGATCGAGGAGTCCTTCTCGATGTAGGTGTCGGTCTGGGGGACGTACGCCTCAGGCTGGTAGTAGTCGTAGTAGGAGACGAAGTATTCGACCGCGTTCTCCGGGAAGAGCTGGCGCAGCTCGTTGGCGAACTGGGCGGCGAGGGTCTTGTTGGGCTGCAGCACCAGCATCGGACGTTGCAGCTGCTCGGCTGTCCAGGCAACGGTCGCCGTCTTTCCGGTGCCGGTCGCGCCGAGCAGGACGACGTCCTTGACGCCGCCCTGGATCCGCTTGGTGATCTCCGCGATCGCGGTCGGTTGGTCACCCGAGGGCTGGTAGTCGGAGACCACCTTGAACGGGGCGACACGACGCTCGAGATCGGTGACTGGACGCATGAGGTCCAGGCTACTCGGGACCACCGACAGTCTTGGCGTCCCAACATCCACGGCCGATCCCGCGGCTACTCGCGGCGACGGAGCCCCATGACCACCGCCGCCGTCCGGAGCAGGCCGACGATCGGCCCGAACGGCAACGCGAAGCCCCACCAGTAGGCGATCTCGAACGGGAGCAACGCGAACGAGAGCCACCCGCCGAGGCGCGGGCGCGTCCACAGCAGGAAGCCGACCACCGCCTCGGCCGCGCACACCGCGGTGAACCCGGCCAGCAACAGGACGCTCGTCGGGATACCGACGTCGACGAACGGACCGTCGCCGTACGTCGGGAATCCCATGAAGGTCCACACCTCGTCGTGCGTCGCGAAGTAGTAGGTGCCGTACGCGGCCGGGATGCCGAAGCCGATTGCCAGCAGACCGGACAGCAGTGCGGCGGTCCTGCTCCAGACCTTCGATGCCGCGCGGTCGGAGTCGGGGAGGACGTTGGCGGTCATGCCGACACTCAACCGCGCCCGGCGCCACGGAGAGCGAGTAGTGCGCTACCTGTCTCGGACGAGCGCATGCTGTCTCCCGAAGCTTCTCCACGCGGCCGCCAGACGAGCGGCAGCGCCACCGCAGCGAGCGCGCAGAGACCGCCGATGGGCAGGATGACGTACGCCACTGGGCGGATCTCCGGAAGGATCAGGTCGCGACCGAGCCCGATCTGAGCCTGCACCCACACGGCGAAGGTCGCGGCCGCCAGCCCGACCAGGAACGCCGAGACGACGGCCGCCGCGATCTCCTCGCGCCGGCGGATCTCGCCCCACGGCACCGCGTCGACGATCGCCAGCAGGCCCACGGAGAGCACGATCGCGATCAGCGGCATGACCGTCATCAGGTAGCGCTCGTGCGGGTTGCCGCCGCCGGAGCGGAACTGGGCGAGGTTGACGACGATCACGAACGCGTGCGCGATCAGCACGAGCAGACCGACGGTCGCCACCGAGGGGACCCGGGGAGCACTCACGACGAGACCCAGCTCGCGACCGTGGTCCCGTAGACGCGCGACGACCCCCAGGGCCAGTCCGAGCAGTGCGACGAAGGTGATGGCGTCGATCACCCAGTGCAGCGACGTGCCGCGCAGCTGGAGCGGCACCCACAGATGGTCGTACCAGCCGTGCCAGAAGCGGGGCGCGGTCATCACCTCGAACCAGGTGTCGACCTGCACCCGCTGGTAGCGCGACAGTAGCGCCGAGCTCGCGGTCGCGTCGCCGTAGAGCACGATGTTGCGTACGTAGAACCAGCCGATCGCCAGGCCCGGCACTCCGGTGGCGATCGCGGTCAGCCAGGTCGCCCGGACGAAGCCCTTCCAGGTCCGGTCGCGAAGCAGCAGCGTCACCCCGAGCGCGGCGCCGCACATGATCACCGTGATCACGCCGGGCGCCTTCGTCGCGGCCGCCAGGGTGCCGGCGACCGCCATCACGAGCATCCGGTTCCGGGTCACCCCGAGGCGGAGGATGCGTAGCGTCGCGAGCACGGTCAGCGACGAGGCCGCGACGGCCACGCTGTCGTTCATGATGAACCCCGCCGCGATCGCCAGCACCGCCGGCGAGGCCGTGATCGCGGTGGCGAGCATCGCGGCGGCCGGGCGCCGTGGGGTGACCTCGAAGGCGATCAGACCGACCAGGAACACCAGCGCCCCGTACGCCAGGGCGCTCATCGCCCGCATTCCGGCGATCAGCACCTGCGGGCTGTCGAGAGCGTCGGCCAGGGCGACCCAGGGCACGCCGAGGAGGTAGTAGAGCGGCGGATGGTTGGCGGTCCAGATCATCCGGTGGCGATCGAACTCCTCCCGGTTCGCGCCTTGGGTGATCTGTGGGAAGCGCTCCGGGTCCTGCGCCACCGGCGTGTCGATCGTCGGCAGGTCGCCGCTGTGGAGCGCGATGGCGTACGACGCGTTCGGGCCCTCGTCACGCGCGTGGTACGACAGCGCCTGGGTGGTGGCGACGTAGAGGCTCATCGAGGCAGCGAAGGCGGCCAGCAGGGCGAGCACCGTGACCAGCCTGGACGACGGCCTGGCGGGCGCGTCCGTCGGCTCGGCACTCAGCACCGCAGCGGCATGGCTCATCACATGGCTCCCGTGGTCGGACGGCGTCATGAGCCGCACACCCGTGAGCTCGCGTGGAACCGTAGGGCATCTCGATGGAGCAGTGGTGGAGGCCGTACGGAATCAGAAGGTGAACGCCTGGCGAACCTCGTCCTCGGTCAGTCCGTAGTCGGCCAGGGTGTAGTCGTGCTTGGGTCGGGCGCTGCCCGATCGCGACTCGGCGTCGATGCGGGAGACCTCGGCGCGGGCGGCGTCGCTCCAGGGGATGTCGAAGTGGGCGTAGATGTTCTCGACGGTGCCCACCGGGTCCTTGACGAACCCGCGGTAGTCGACGTCGAGGAACTGCGCCGGGTCGTACCTCTTCCGGGTCGCACCGAACGAGCGCCACGAGCGGGAGAGCATCTCCAGCTGGGTCTTTCCGATGGTCTCCCCGACGAACGTGGTCGACATGCCCGCGGTCGCCTCGGCGGAGAGCGAGCAGCCGGAGGCGACCGAGACGACCGGGTCGCGGTGGGTGACCACCACGAGGGCGTCCGGGTAGACCTCCATCAGCGCCTCGAGCGCGACCAGGTGCGAGGGGTTCTTGAGGACCCAGCGCTTGTCGGTGTCGTTGAGCCCGATGAGCTGCAAGGTGCGGCGGTGCAGCTCGTACGCGTCGCGCCAGTCCTGCTTCGCCAGCCAGGCCGAGTAGCGCGGGACGTGGGCAAGCGACTCGAACGAGATCGACTTGCCGCTCTGGCGCAGCACCCGCCAGCACTCCTCCACGCTGGTGGCGTCCATGTAGTGGATCCCCATGAACTCGGGGTTGGCGACATGGTGCTGCCGGTAGGCGCCCTGCAGCGCGGTGAAGACCGGGTCCTGCTCCCAGGTCTCGCGCGGGGGCCGGGGCTGGGGGAACTCGGTCAGCCAGGTCTCCAGACCCTGGTGCGCCGGGTCGGCGGCCAGGAGGCGGTGCAGGGCGGTGGTGCCGGTGCGGACGAGTCCGGTGACGAAGATCGGCCGCTCGATGCGTACGTCCTGGTGCTGGGGGAACTCCGCGAGCCGGGCCTGCGTCATCAGCCGGCCGACGAGGGCCGACTTCACCTGGGCGCGGTGGAAGTAGTTGCCGATCGGGGTCAGCCCGGCCTCGGGGCTCGCCAGATCCTCGACGAGCAGCCGCAGTCCCTCCTCGTGGTCGGTCCCGCCGAAGGCGCTCAGCCCGGTGGTGCGGGTGGCGGCGGCGCAGATGTCCTCGTACGTCCCGACGTCGGCCCGCTCGCGGGGTGCGGTCTCTCCTGGACGTGTCTCAGTCATGGAACTCCCCGCAGTCCACGTTGAGCACGGTCCCGGTGACCGCGGAGGCCAGGTCGCTGCCCAGGAACAGCGCCGCCCGGGCGACCTCCTCGGGGGTGGCGAGCCGCTTCAGGTCGGTGGGGGCGGCCTTCTCGGCGTACACCTCCTCGTGGGTGCGCCCTGACTCCGACGCCATCCAGTCGAAGTAGGCCTTGTTGACGTCCTCGTAGATGTAGGACGGCGCGACGGAGTTGACCCGGATGCCGCGCGGGCCGAGCTCGGTGGCCAGCGAGGAGGCCAGGTGGGCGAGCGCGCCCTTGGAGAGCTTGTAGCCCGCGAACTCCGGCTGGCTCTGGTAGAGCACCGCGGAGTTGATCATCACGATCGCGCCGCCGGGCTTGTCCGGGGTGGCCGCGAGTGCGTCGGCGAAGAGCGCCGAGAGCCGTAGCGGGGCGTACACGTTGGACTCCTGGGCCAGCCGGAGCGCGTCGAGCGGGATCTGGGTGAGCGGGTCCATCGGCGGGATGCCGAAGGCGTTGTTGAGGAGTACGTCGACGTGCCCGAACTCCTCCAGCGCGGCATCGACCAGGTGCCGGCGCGCGTCCTCGTCGGTGATGTCGGTCGGCACCACCAGCGCACGTCGCCCGTGCTCCTCGATGACGCCGGCCATCTTCTGCAGCCGCTTCTCGGTGCGGCTGGCGAGCACCAGGTCGGCGCCCATCAGCGCGGCCTGCTCGCCCAGCGAGCGGCCGAGGCCGGGGCCGACCCCCGAGAGCACGACGACCTTGCCATCCAGGAGTCCAGTCATGGCGCCTAGAGTAGAACGTGTTTCACTTTTGCGGAAGGGGGCAGGTCAGGTCGGGAAGCTGAACCGGGCCACCTCGTCCACCCAGGCGGCGTACGCGCCGACGTCCTGCGGGACCTGCTGCGCCCGGACGAGGTCGGCATGGGCGCGGAGCACCCGGGACCAGTCGGCGCACGAGCCACAGGTGGCCCGCCCGCAGCCCGCGGTGTGCTCGCGTGCGACCTTCTCGAGCAGCTTCCTGAAGGTCGCACCGTCCTCGCCCGCCGCCAGCGACTCGACCACGGCTCCGAGCACCTGGACGGCCTGCGCCGGCGCCCCGACCAGGATCGCCATCAGGATCCCGAGGGCCTGCTGGCCGGCCGGGTCGGTGTTCCTGCCTGCCACCGGGGCCGTGCGCGCCAGCCGATAGACCGCGAGCAGCTTCCGGGCAGCTCCGGGCGTCGGGCAGAACCTGGCCAGCTCGCTCGTGAACAGCGCCTCGCCCGGGGTCATCTCGAAGCTCTCGACCTGGCTCGTACGACCCGTCCGGTCGCCGTTGCCCGTGGCCAGCGCTGCAGGCCACGATGGCACCGCCTGACGCATGAGCGACCGCAGGAACCGCACCGCGGGGTCACCCGCGAACGCCCGCAGCCCGAACGGCACGTCGAAGACCCGGGAGAGGTACGCCGCAGGCTCCGCCACGCGGCCCCCGATCGCCCGCCGCAGCGTCTGGGCGTCCACCGCCGCCACGACCGCGACACCCTCCTGGCTGCTCAGCTCGTCGATCGCCTGCAGCACGCCGGCCGCGGTGGCCGGGTCGCACCTGTCCAGGTCGTCGACGTAGACGATGGTGCGGCTCGCCTGCGGTCCTCTCAGCGCGCCGGCCGGCGGGCGCGGCGGCGGTCCGGGCGGGGCTGCCCGCAGCGCCGCCTCGTAGGCCGCGACCTCGCGGTCCATGGCCGCCAGCGCCATCGTCGTGCTCAGCGGCTGCGCCCGGCGCTTGCCGCGGGGGCCGTCGTCCTCGGGCACGCCCGCAAGCGCGGCCCGCATCTCGGCGGTCCGCCGCTGTGCGGCCTGATGCCTCGCCACCAGCGGCGGCGGCTCGCTCTTCCCTGCGCTCCGCACACTCTCGAGCACCGCGCCCGCCACGTCTCCCTCGGCGTACTGGCGGGCGTCGATGCGTACGTGGCTGGTGCGGGCGGAGTAGGTCTCGTCGTTCTCGGTGAGCCACTCGATGCGCTCCTGGACCTTCCGCAGGAAGGTCGACCGGCCGCTGCCGGGCAGTCCCTGGACGGCGACCGAGATCGGGAGCTGGGTGCGTACGGAGGCGAGCAGGCGGGCCAGCCGGTCGACGTCGACCCGGTGGCCGAGGACGTCGTCGTCGGTCTGCTCGAGCACGGGTGCGGGGGCGATCACGGGTTCCGCGATCGGCTCGATCACGGGGCCGGTGATGACCGGCACCTCTGCCGTGTCTCCCGCCCCCGGCGACTCGACCGGCGACGGGACGGGGTCCGGAGCTACCTCGATCGGGGGCGCCTCGGCGACCTTCGCGACCGCGGGGACGTCGGGGACCTCGGCGACCTGGTCCCGCGACTCGCGCATGTCCGCGAGCGGCGTGACCGGCAGGCCGAGCTCCTCCTCGACTGCCTGCAGAGCCTTGGCGAAGTCGGCGGCACTCCAGTGCCGTCCGGCCCGGCGCTTGAACATCGCCTTACGCAGCGCCTCGTCGAACGACGCCGGGATGTCGTCGCGCTCGATGGGCAGCGGGTCGTACTCCCGGATCCGCTCCGACAGCGCCGCGGGTGCGTTGCCGCCGCCCGGCCCCTCGAACGGCGTACGTCCCGCCAGCAGCGTGTAGCAGGTCGCGGCCAGGCTCCAGATGTCCGCCCAGCCGCTCGGCTCGGGCGGATCGGAGAGCATCTCCGGAGCCATCCACGGCAGCGAGGTGGAATCGGCACCGCCGGGGCGCCCGGCCGAGGAGAGGCCTCCGAAGCCGACCAGCTGCGGCTCGCCAGCACTGGTCAGCAGGATGTTGCCGGGCTTGACGTCGCCGTGCAGGATCCCGTGCCGGGCGGCGACGTCGAGCGCGCCCGCGACCTTGATCGTGATGCTCAGCGCCTCCGCGACCGAGAGCCGCTCGCGCTGCCAGCGGGTCTGCAGGTCGCCCCCGCTGCGATGGTCCATCACCACGAAGCAGCGGTCGTCGTCACTGACGCCGACGGCGTGCAGCGGCAGCACATGGGGGTGGGCGGCCAGCTCGGCGACCTCCTTGGTCTCCTTGGCGAGCGCGTCCTGGGTCTCGCCGCTGAGCCGGTCGTTCCAGACCTTGACGACGACGTCGACCTTCTCCTGCGGCCACTCGTAGAGGAAGACCTCGGAGGAGCCGCCCGTGCCGATCAGCCGGCGGTGACGGAAGCCCGGGATCGTCGGTGGCTCGTGGTGGGGACTGGCCATGGGCGGCAATCATAGGCGTCCTACGCCTTCGCGTCGCGCCCCCTCTCAGCTGAGCATCCTGCGCGCAACTGCCCGCTGACGTGCGGCGATCCGCTCCGCATACCCCCCGGGGCTCAAGGTCTCGGTGTGCGGCAGCAGGTCGCGTACCTCACCCATACCCACCTTGTGGACCACCGGTCCGTCGGCGGCGGTGAGGTCGCGTTCGAGCCGCTGCCAGCGCAGCATCAGCGAGCCCGTGCGGTGGCCGGTGGTCTCGAGCCAGTTCGCGATCGCCCTGCCGTCCAGGGGTGGACGCTCGGAGATCACGAAGCGCATCACGCCGTCGGGGTCGGTGACGGCCTGGGCCTTGGTGAGACTGGTCTGGTGGGTCTCGTAGTCGGTCGAGGCGTACCAGTCCGAGCCGACCTGGATGCCCTGGTAGCTGCAGTCGTCACAGCGCGGCACCTCCACCACGAGCGCCTCGTCCTCGGCCAGCTCGTAGTGACCGATCGAGGAGAACTGCGACTCCAGCCCGCCCGGGGTCCGGGCCGGAACGGTGAGCGTGTTGACCGACTCCTTGTACTGGAAGAACTGGGGGAAGGCGAACCAGGTCTGGATCGAGCCGGTCAGCGACCGGGCGGCGACCTCGTACTTCTTCCGGAGCAGCTCTTGGGTGAGCGGACGGCGCGGCCGGCCGAGGGTGTCGGGGCGCTCGATGGTGATCGTGCCGCGGGTCTCGGTCTCCCAGTCGTTGAAGACCTCGCGCACGATCAGGGTCTTCGCTCCCGGTTCCGCGGTGTAGGTGAACTCGAACTCGCCGTTGGCGTCCAGCTGCAGCTTGCGGTCGTCGAAGGCCATCAGGCTGGTCGCGGCGGAGTCCGCGGTGTAGGCGCCGCCCATCACCTGGAAGGAGAGGTCGGCACTGGTCCCACGACGGCCGCGGACGACGTACTCGACGCCTTCTCGCAGGTAGGCGTTGAAGTAGATCGCGTCGGGATTGTCCAGGCCCTGCTTGGAGAACTGGTGGGTCGGGTTCACGAAGAGCGGCTGCTCGAGGTCGTAGTCGAACGCCGTCTGCATCGCCATCCGGATCCGGCCGGAGAGATACTCATATCCCTCGAGCCGATCGGCTTCGGTCCGGATGAAGGGCGCGTTCGCGATCAGCTCCTCCGCCTCCGCGATCGCGCGCTGCAGCGGCTCGGTCAGGCCGTACGCCGCGCTCTGCTCGGTCATTGAGCGGCCTTCGCGATGATGTTCTCCCCGTACCACTCCAGGTGCTTGATCTTCTTCTCCAGCGGCTCGGGGTCGGCACCCTTCACATACGGGTCGCGGAACCCGACGATGCAGTCGGTGACGCCCTTGTCCTCGAGCCGCTTGATCCCGTCGAGGTCGTACGCGTCATAGCTGATCACGTGCACCTCGAAGTCGTCCCGGGTGTCACCCTCCTCGCGCCGGATCTCGGCCAGGCGCACCAGCAGGCGGTCGAGCTCCTCTCCGTCGCCGCCGGCGTGCATCCAGCCGTCGCCCTTGAGCACCGCGCGGCGCAGGGCGGCGTCGGCGTGGCCGCCGACGAGGAGCGGGATCTTCTCGGTCGGCGCGGGCCGCTGCTGGAGCGGCGCGAACTCGTAGAACTCGCCCTCATAGCCGAAGAAGTCGCCGGAGGGATCGGTCAGGCCGCGCAGGATGTCCATGCACTCGTCCATCCGCTTCCCGCGGCGCTTCCAGTCGACGCCGAGGGCAGCGAAGTCCTCGGGCCACGGGGAGAGACCGACGCCGAGTCCGAGCCGGTTGCCGGAGAGGAAGGCGAGGCTCGAGGCCTGCTTGGCGGCCAGCACCGGTGGGCGAACCGGCAGCTTCACCACGAACGGCGTCAGGCGCAGCGTCGTGGTCACCGCGAAGAGGTGGGCGCACAGGATGAACGCCTCGATGAACTCCTTGCCCTGCAGGAACTCCCGGTCGCCGGTATCGGTGTAGGGATAGGTGGAGTCGGACTCCTCGGGATAGATCAGGCTGTCGGCCACGGTCATGCTGGTGTAGCCGGCCGCCTCGGCCGCTTGGGCCAGCGGTGCGTAGTAGTCGGCCTGCGTCATTGCCTCGGCATAGGTGAAGCGCATGTGCCAACACTAGAACGTGTTCTAAGTTTCTGCCAGAGTGTTCGTCATGTCGCCCTCTCTCGATCGTCCCGCAGGCCTGGACTCGCCGCTGACGGCGAGAATCATCAAGTACGGCGCCCGGGCCAACACCGCGCTGTTCAAGCTGACCAACGGCCGCATCGGCGGCACCTGGCGGGTGATGGCCGGCTGGCGCAAACCTGCTCCGGTCCTGCTGCTCGAGCACATCGGCCGCACGTCGGGCCGCACCTTCACCACTCCCCTGCTGTTCATGCGCTCGGGCGACGATCTCGTCGTCGTCGGCTCCCAGGGCGGGCTTCCGAAGGACCCGCAGTGGGTCGCCAACCTGCGCGCCCAGCCCGACGTCGCCGTCCGCGTCCCCCGTGGTGGGCGGAGGCTCGTCCGGGCACGCATCGCCGACTCCGAGGAGCGGGCCGCCCTGTGGCCGCGGCTGCTCGAGACGTACGCCGACTTCGAGACCTACCAGACCTGGACCGACCGGGAGATCCCGGTCATCGTCCTCTCGCCCCGCTGAAGGAGACCCTTGTCATGGACGTTCAAGAGCTGATCGACCGCGCCGAGATCACCGACGCGCTCACCCGCTACACCCTGGCCGTCGACGACGGCGACTGGGACGCGCTCGACACGGTCTTCGCCGCCGACGCGACGATCGACTACTCGGAGTCGGGCGGTACGGTCGGCGAGCTCGCCGAGGTCAAGAAGTGGCTCGCCGAGATGCTGCCCGCGTTCTCCCAGAAGCGCCTGCACACCATCGGCCAGGTCGGCATCACCTTCACCGGCGAGGGCGCGGAGGTGGTTGCGTACTTCGACAACCCGATGGTCATCTCCGACGGGTCGGGCGGCGAGCGCGTCGTCGAGGTGGGCGGTCGCTACCGGCACAGCTTCGTGCGTACGCCGGAGGGTTGGCGCTCGCGCCACCTCCACGAGGAGGTCTTCTGGACCCGCGGCTTCTGAGCCTCAGGCCGCGCGGCCCCGGATCACCCAGTCCGCGAGCTCGCTGAGCGGCACCAGCAGCTCCCGGCCGCGGTCGCTGAGTCCGTACTCCACACCCGGGGGCACCGTCGGGAAGACCGTACGCGTCACGATCCCCTCCTGCTCCAGGACGCGCAGCGTCCGGGTGAGCATGCGCTGGCTGATCCCCTCGACCCGGCGCCGCAGCTCGTTGTAGCGATGCGGGCGCTCGGCCAGCATCATCACGATCAGCAGCGTCCACTTGTCACCGAGCATCTGCACCGCCTGCGTCACCGGGCAGGTCTCGTACTCCCCCGCCGGAACCTTCTGCGGCAGCCCGCCACCGAGCGCCGCGCTCACGATGTGCCGGGGCACATCGGTGTTCCCATCTGACATTGAAGTGCCTTCTTCCGCGAACGCCGCCGGGCGGCGAGGGTTGCTGACATCAGCAACCTATCCATGAGGGAGAAGAAGATGAGCACGATCGCGGTCCTCGGCGCCGGCCCCGGCCTCGGCATGTCGGTGGCGAGGAGGTTCGCCAAGGAGGGGTACGCCGTCGGGCTGGTCTCACGCAGCACGGACCGGCATCCGGCCTATCTGGAGGAGCTGTCGGCGAGCGGCGTACCAGCTGTCGCGGTCGCCGCCGACCTGAGGGCACCAGGTGCCGCCGCCGATGCCCTTGCCGAGATCACGGCGGCTCTGGGACCGATCGACGTCGTCTATCACGGCCCCGGCGCCCAGAACCTGAACGCACCGATGCTCGGGATCCTCGAGACCGAGCCCGCGGACATCCATCGCGCCATGGCCGAGACCCTCGAGCCGGCCGTCGAGGTGGCCAACCTGGCCCTCCCCACGATGCGCTCGCGCGGTAGCGGCACGCTGGTGTACGTCTCAGGACTCAGCGCGCTCGTCCCCCTGCCTTTTCTGGGCCCCTACACCGCCGCCTCAGGCGCGCTGCGGACCTACGCCCGCACCCTGGCCGCCGCCGCGTCCGAGGACGGCGTGCACGTCGGCTCCCTCGTCGTAGGCGGCCTGATCGAGCGCGGCGACATCCACCGGATGCTCACCGAACCCGGCACCCCCGCGCCCTACGCCACCCTTGACCCCGACGAGATCGCGGACGCCGTCTGGCGCTTGGCCTCCGGGCTCGAGGACGAGGTGGTCTTCGACGTGCTCACTCAGGACCCGACAGAGGTCTGACGTCGCTCCGGTGTCCGTCAACGCGCCGCGAGGTGGTCGACGATGGCACGGGTGATGGTCTCGGGCTGCTGGGCGTTGGCCAGGTGCGCCGAGTCCGGGACGACGAGGAGGCGGCCGTCCTGGACCGTGCCGACGATGGCCTCGAGGTGCGAGGGCGGCGTGGCGGGATCGTCGGCACCGGCGATGGCCAGGGTCGGGGCGCTGATCGCGGGGAGGTCGGCGCGGAGGTCCATGGCGGCGATGACCTCGCAGCATCCGGCGTAGCCCTCGTCCGGGGTGGCGGCGACCATGGCCTCACAGGTCGCCTTCACCTCGGGGTTCGTCTCGAGGAATGCCGGCGTGAACCAGCGGGCCACGACCGCCTCGGCGACGGCTCGAGTGCCGTCGGCTCGCACCGTGGCTGCCCGGTCGTGCCAGGCGGAGGAGGGCGTCAGCTGAGCGCCGGTGCATAGCAGGACCAGCCGGTCGACGCGCTCGGGGTGGCGGGCGGCGAGGCGCATCCCGGTCATCCCGCCGAGCGAGAGGCCCACGAAGTGAGCCCGCTCGATGCCGAGGCGGTCGAGGAGTGCGACGACGTCGTCGACCAGGTCGTCGATCACGTAGGGGCCGGGACGTACCGGCGAGCGACCGTGTCCCCGGGTGTCGTACCGCACCACGCGAAAGTGCCGCTCGAGGTCGGACAGGTTCTGGTCCCACATCGCGTGGGTCGCGCCCAGCGAGTTGGACAGCACCACCACCGGACCGTCCGGCCGGCCCGAGACGACGTGGTGCACTCGGATGGGCTCGTAGGTGACGTCCATGCCCGAGAATCTAGGATCGCCGACCTGTTGTTGGGAAGTATCGATTCGCGGTCGATTGATACGCCTGGCGTATCAAGCTCCGCGCGGCTTGGTCAGCCGAGACCCGGACGCGCGTGCAGCCCGCCGCCGGACTCGTAGAGCAGACCCTTGTCCTTGATGAGCTGGCCCGCGGCAGCCAGGATCGGGCTGTCACCCACGGCGGAGCCGGCCATCGAGGCGATCGCCTCGAACATCTTGATCGCCGCGTCGTCGACGGCCGGCCAGTTCCACTCCGAGGGAGCGGCACCGATCGGCTCCACCGCGTGCCAGCGAGCCGCGCGGGCCTCGGCCATCGTGTTGAGCGTGCTCCAGCCGAGGCCGCCGAGACCGACGACGCCGCCGAAATTGAGCCCGATCAGACCCCAGCCGTTGCACCGGTACTCGAAGGCCGAGGGGCCGAACTCCGACTCCTCCAGCTCGACCCTGGTGATCACCGGCTCCGGGCCGGTGTTGGGGGCGTACAGCTTGAACGCGGGCCTCGCGGCAAGCAGCGAGGCCGATGCCGTCGTGGTGATCTCGGTCAACGGCTGGCCAGGTGCCGAGTAGGCATCGAAGACCCGGAAGCCGAGGTCGAGGGCATAGCCGACGACGAAGCGCCGATCGTCCTGGGCGGCGTAGAAGTTGCGATTGAACACGTTGGGGGAAACCTCGCTTGAGCCCTACCGGTCAGCCGACGACGTTCCTCGGGGTGACTCGGTGGGATGTGGTTCGGGCACCGCGACACTATCGCGCCGCGCGCCTCGACCTGGCAACCGGTTGGTGATCTGTGTCTCTCGCGAGTCCCTCAGGAGTAGGTGCCGCGGACGGTGTCGGTGGTCGGCAGCGACTGGCAGCCGAGCCGGATCCCGTCGTCGAGATCCTCCTGCTCGAGCACGTCGTTGCGCACCATCTTCACCTCGCCCTCGAGCAGCCGGAACGCGCACGCCGAGCACTCACCCTCGCGACACGAGTAGGGCGCCTTCACACCCTTCGCCTCGAGGAACTCGAGCATCGGGGTCCCGGGGTCCCAGTCGTCGTACGTCGTGGTGGTGCCGTCGAGCTCGATCTCGAGCGTGGCGGGCTGCTTGGGGCCGTCGTCGACGACCTCGGTCTCCGCCTCCTTGACCGGGGCGACCTCGCCGAACGGGTTACCGCCCAGAGAGGCGAACTTCTCCTGGTGCCGCCGCGCCCGCGGGAACTCGAGCTCCTTGAGCGCCGCGACCGTCGCCTTCATGAACGGCGCAGGCCCGCAGACGAAGGCGTCGTACGTCAGATGGTCGGCCGCGAACGCCTTGAGCTGCTCACCGGTGGGCAGCCCCTGGACCGACTCGAGCCAGTGGACCACCTGGAGCCGGTCCGGGTGCTCGGCGGCCAGTCGCGCCCATTCCTCGGCGAAGATCACCGAGCGCTCGTCGCGGTTGGCGTAGAAGACCACGATCCGTCCGCTGCCTTCGCGCAGGGCCGTACGGGCGATCGAGATGATCGGGGTGACGCCCGAACCGCCGGCGAAGAGCAGGAAGTCGGCGTCGATGTCGGCAGGGGTGAAGATCCCGCTCGGCGGCAGCACGCGAAGCGTGTCACCGGGCCGGAGGTTGTCGCAGATCCAGTTGGACGCATAGCCGTCCGCGGTGCGCTTGACGGTCACCGTGAGCGGGTCGCCCGGGGCGCTGGAGAGCGAGTAGCAGCGCGCCGCCAGGCCGTCACGATCGCTCGGTACGGCGACGGTGAGGAACTGCCCCGGCTTCGGCTGGAACGCGTGTCTCGCATCGTCGGGCAGCTCGAAGACGATCGAGTGGGCGTCGTCGGTCTCCTTGACCACGTCGCTGACGGGCAGCAGGAAAGAGTCAGTAGCCATCCTCGGCTCCGATCTGGATCCGGCCGTCGGCGACGGCTGCTTCGATGGACGCGGCCAGGCGGGGGCAGCGGGCGTGGACGAGCCGCGCGCCGTCGGCGGCGGCCTTGCGGCGTACGAGATCCGGACACTGGGCCTGCGCCTCGGCCGTCCACTGGACGGAGGTCTGGTGCTCGCTGTTCTTCTTCACCCCGACGCGGGCGAGGCAGTCGAGGCACTCCACCTCGACCAGGCGGGCTTGGGTGTAGAGCCGCTGATCCTCGACGGTGTCCTGCGACGTCGGGACGAACGAGGCCATCAACTGACCCCTGCGTCGCTCGACTCCGGGTTCTCGGCCTTCTCGGCCTCGATCCGGCGCAGGTTCTCGGCGACCTCCTCGTGCCAGAACTCGTTGGCCTTGGTGGTGTCGACCTCGAACTCGAAGCGAGCGCGCATCTCGGGCTCGATGTCGGCGACGTCGACGTAGAACTGCTCGTACCAGCGGCGAAGCTGGTAGACCGGGCCGTCCTCCTCGCACAGCAGCGGGTTCTGCACCGGCGCCTTGTTCTCCCAGATCGCCACGTCCTGGAGGAAGCCGTCGCCGAACATGTCGGCGTACTTCTTGCCGATGAAGTTGGCGGTCTTGTCGTCGAGGCCCTCGGGCTTCTTGACGGTGATGCCGTACTGCAGGAGGAACGAGTCGGGGCCGGTCGGGATGTGGCAGTTGATCAGGATCACCTCGGTCACGAAGCCCTTGTAGTCGACCTCGAGCCAGTTGATCATGTACGCCGGGCCGTAGTAGGTCGCCTCGGACTTGAGGAACATCTCGGCGTCGCCGTAGCCGCCGGACACGTCCGGACGTCCTCGAGAGGCCATGTACTGCGTGGCCATGTGGTCCTCGAAGACGTTGCGGAAGTCGGTCGGGAAGGCGAAGTGCACGTAGTAGAAGTGCGCCATGTCGACCACGTTGTCGATCAGCTCGCGGCAGTGGCTGCCCTTGATCGGGACGGTGTTCCAGATCCAGTCGGTGTAGACCTCGCGGTTGCTGACGTCGGGCAGCTCCGGCGGCAGGATGTCGTAGTCGGGCTTCGAACCCTCGGGGTCGTGCCAGATCAGCAGCGAGTCGTTGCGGATCACGGTCTCGTACGCCTTGGTTCTTGCTCGCAGCGGAACCCGGCGGGCGTAGGGGATCTGCTTGCAGCGGCCATCGGCGCCCCAGCGCCAGTCGTGGAACGGACAGCCGACCTCGTCGCCCTTCACGGTGCCCTGGGTCAGGTCGCCCCCCATGTGGCGGCAGTAACCGTCGAGCACGCCCAGCTCGCCCTTGGTGTTCTCCCAGACGACCAGCTTGCCGCCGAACGCCTCGACGGCGTGGGGCTTGCCGTCCTTGAACTGGCTGGCCAGGCCCAGGCAGTGCCAACCGCGCGCGAAGCGCTCCGGCTGGGAGCCGTGGTCGAGCGTGCGGGTCTGGGTGGTGGGGTCGGCCATCGTCGTACCTTCCGCTGGTCTGTTCGCTGGGCCCTATTCGCTAGACCCTGTCCAAATGGGTAGAACCTGTTCTAGTTTTATCACATGCATGTGGCCTTGACACCCGCCCAGGAGCAACTTCGCTCAGAGCTCAACTCCTATTTCGCCCAGTTGGTCACGCCCGAGCGTCGTACTGCGCTCGCCCGGGCATCGGGCGAATTCGGTGATGAGGCCGACAAGGAGGTCTACCTCTCGACCATCCGGCAGATCGGTGCGGACGGATGGCTCGGGATCGGCTGGCCGAAGGAGTACGGCGGCCAGGACCGCTCCATGGTGGAGCAGCTGATCTTCACCGACGCCGCCGCCGTGGCCGGGGTGCCGATCCCCTATCTCACGCTCAACACGGTCGGCCCGACGATCATGCGGTTCGGGACCTCGGAGCAGAAGGAGTACTTCCTGCCCAAGATCCTCGCCGGCGAGCTGCACTTCTCGATCGGCTACTCCGAGCCCGGCTCGGGGACCGACCTCGCCTCGCTGCAGACTCGCGCGGTGCTCGACGAGGGCACCGGCGAGTGGGTGATCAACGGCCAGAAGATGTGGACCTCGCTGATCCAGTATGCGGACTGGATCTGGCTCGCCTGCCGGACAGAGCCGGAGGCGTCGCGCCACAAGGGGCTGTCGATGATCCTGGTGCCCACATCTTCGGAGGGGTTCTCCTATACGCCCGTCCAGACCGTCGCCGGGGTCGGCACCTCGGCTACCTACTACTCCGACGTGCGCGTGCCGGCGTCGAACCTCGTCTCCTCGCGCGGCGGGGGCTGGGCACTGATGACCAACCAGCTCAACCACGAGCGGGTTGCGCTGACCTCGGCGGCACCGCTGGTCCACTCGCTCGGACTGGTGAAGGAGTGGGCGCGGACCACGGTGCTCCCTGACGGCAGCCGGGTGATCGACGCCGAGTGGGTCCAGCTGGCTCTCGGGCGAGCACATGCGCGCATCGAGGCGCTCTCGCTGATCAACTGGAAGCTCGCCTCGGACGCCGACCACGGGGTCGCGCTCTCGCCGGCCGAGGCGTCGGCGACCAAGGTCTACGGCTCCGAGCTCGCGACCGAGGTCTACCGGACGCTGATGGAGATCGTCGGACCGCACGCGGGTCTCACGGCGGACTCCCCTGGTGCTGTGCTGGCCGGCCGCCTGGAGCGGTTCCACCGCTCCTCGCTGGTCATGACCTTCGGCGGCGGCACCAACGAGATCCAGCGAGACATCATCGGCTACGTGGGCCTCGGCCTCCCCGCCGCCAAGCGCTGACCCAACCACCCGTCGGTCGAGCCGCGAGCGCTAGCGAGCGTGTCGAGACCAACACAGTCGATTGCGAGAACACCATGGACTTCTCCTTCACCACCGAATCCGACGACGCCGCCGAGCTCGCGGCCAAGATCATCGGCGACGCGACCTCGGTCGAGCGGCTGCGTACTGTCGAGGCGGCCGCCGACGACCGCGGCCGCTTCGACGCCTCCCTCTGGTCCGCCCTCGGCGACGCCGGCCTGCTCGGGCTGCATCTGCCCGAGACGTACGACGGCGCTGGGCTCGGACTCATCGAGCTGTGCCGGGTACTGGTCGAGGCCGGGCGGCGGGTCGCGCCGGTGCCGCTCGCGGTGCATGGGCCGTGCGGCCTGCTGCTTGCCGAGACCGCGGCGGACGCTCTGACCGGCGTCGCCGACGGATCGCGGGTGCTGACGGCCGCGGTCGCCGAGGAGCACTCCCACCTGCCCGACGTCCCGATGGTCGTCGCCACCGGGGACACGGTCACCGGCGTGAAGACGCTGGTCAGGGGCGGGATGATCGCGGATGCGTTCCTGGTGACCGCAGCGTCCGCGGACGGCACCGTCGGGGTGTTCCTGGTCGAGGCATCCGCCGAAGGCGTCGACCGCCGTGCGCAGCACACCAGCGACGGCGACGTCACCGCCCTGGTCTCGTTCGCCTCGGCCCCCGCCCGTCGGATCGGGGACTCCTCGACCGCTGCCAGGCTCGGCTCGCTGTTGACCGTGGCAGCGGCCGCCGAACTGTTGGGCGTGACCGAAGGAGCCCTCTCGCTCACCTCGTCGTACGCCAAGACGCGGGAGCAGTTCGGCCGGGCCATCGGCACCTTCCAGGCCGTCTCCCAGCGGCTGGCCGACGGGTTCATCGACGTACTCGCCCAGCGGCTCACCCTCTGGCAAGCCGTCTGGCGGGTCTCCTCCGGCCTCCCTGCCGCCGACCAGGTCGCCGTCGCCAAGCTCTGGGCCGCCGACGCCGCCCACCGACTCGCACACACCACCGTCCACGTTCACGGCGGTGTCGGCATCGACCTCGACGGCGAAGCGCATCGCTACTTCACGACCGCGAAACGCTTCGAGTTCGTTTTCGGCGGAGCCTCTGAGCAGGCGCTGCGGATCGGGCGATCGATCGCTGCATCCTGACTCTTCACCGACATCTCGAGAGGCTCCGGCGGCTGCCGGGGCCTCTCTTTCGTGGCTGGTGTTTGTGCTGTATCGCCGCGAGCGACTTTGGTGTGCGATAGCGCTTTGGCTTATCGACTGGGCGGGTCTTCATTCGGATATGTGTCTGTTTGGTTTCGTGCTTGGGTTCCAGCACGGGTGGGGCCAATACGTTGTCTGGGTTGGGAGATTTAGAAGCAGGGTGTCTGGGTTGGGTGCCATTTACCTGTCTTGCGGGCTTTGAACCGCCCCGGTGTTTCCGGACACTTCTGATGGTGTCTCTACCCGGTCGGGGAGAGATGGTTTCTTGCAGCGTAGTGCGCGTTCTCGATCTCGATGGGTGTGAGGTCATCGATTGATCCGTGGGTGCGCTCGTGGTTGAACCAGTGGACCCAGTGCAGGGT